>DATDVR010000006.1:0-156435 GCA_035289925.1 Candidatus Nanoarchaeia archaeon
CCTAAGATTGTAAAAAGCTATGAAAAAGCTGTCAAAGCTGAAATAAATAAACTAACAAGCCAGAAGCCTGATGAAAGAAATGACTTAAGAAAAAGCCTGCAAAACAGGATAAGGGCAGAAGACAAGCTAGAAAATGCAATAGATGTTGCTTATACCCAGCTTAATGTTCTTGAAGAGTTTGCCAAGGCTGAGAAACTGCCTTTAGACCAAGATTACTTCAATGAACAAAAAGAATTTTTAAAGAATATTAATCCAAGTGCAAAAGAAGTTCAATTAGGCTGGCAGACTCCATTTAGGGAATGTGAGACCCCAGTGTTTAATGCTTACTCAAAAATAAGACAATTATTAAGAGAAAGAGAACTTGAAAAGCAAGGCATTAAAATACCTGCAGGTTATTTTTTGATTCCTGAAGATTTTTTTGATAAAGGTACTGAAGAAAAAGAAGTTAAAACCATTATTGGACATGCAAAAGAAGCTCTTCCATTTTTAGTAAAAGGGCAAGTCTTTGAATTTACAGAAGAATGCTGGCTATCTGAAAGACCTTACAGCAATCCAGTTTATTTAAAAGATTTTTATATAATGGAGAGGCCAGCAACTAATGAAGAAATGAAAGAATTCTTTGACAGCGACTTTGCTAGACAAAAAGGATTGAAACCATTTTATAAAGAAGATGCCAAAGAATATTACAAGTCACTTGGATATAAAGATAAAAATATCGAAACTGAATTTGAATTTGGAGAAAAATATATGTGGAAAAAAGAAACTAGTTGTTATCCTTTAGGGCAGAAAAATTACATTAACTTTTCTAATAGCCCTGATATTGCCAAAGCGTTTGCAGAATGGAAAGGGGCCAGATTGCCAACTGAAGAAGAATTTGAAAAAGCAAATAGAGGACTTGATAATAGAATTTATCCTTGGGGGAATGAATTTAAACCATACCATACAAATGTAAAAAAACTAAGCATTGGAGCAATGGTTAGTATTCAAGAGATAGATATGTCAAAAGATACTAAATATAAAAGCCCTTTTGGAATTAAATTTGGTGGATTATTTGGATGCTTAACTAAAGAAAGTGATAAAGATAATTCGCTAAATAAAAATGAACTTGTTGTAAAAGGAGGAAAGGGAAGAAATTATAGTGGTTATAGTGGTTATGAAGGGTTAAGACAAAGAATTTCTGGAAAAATTTATGTGAGTGGGGGTTATAGCTTAGATACTAGAGGTTGGACAATAATATTAGTCAAAGACGTTCCTAAGATTGATAAACCAAAAGTTGTGAAAGAAACTGGAATGAAAGAAATAAAATAGCTCTATTCAATATACTTTGCAGGTGTGACTTTTTCAAAGCTATTAATCATATCATTTAGATAGAATAAAGTAATACTTAAAGATTTTTTAGAAGGTTTTATTAGTAGATAAATAATTAAAACTCTATGTTAAAATATAGAAAGGCAAACATTGAAGCTGGCAATGGAATAATTGATATGCCGATAAATGCAATAGAGCAGTGCGATACTGCAGGAATTTCTAGCTATTGTTCTGTAGAATACGATAATCCAAGCTTTGAATGCGGCGATAATAGTTATTGTGTAACCGACTAGTTTTTAGTTAAGTTCTAAAAATTTGCTGAATAATCCGGAAGATTTACGGATTTTTTACAGTAAAGTATATTAAGATGCTTGAATATATATGTTATAGAATTAATTAAACTTGGGAGGTTTAAAATGATAGAAAGCTATACTAGAAAAGTTAGACCAGATTATAATAGTGCAGTACTAGATAAGGAGAAAGACTTTGGGAATTTAAATGAACTAGAATCCATTGTTTTGGAAGATAAACCTTTAGTTCCTACAAGAGATGGAGTAAAAACTTTAGGCGGAAAAAGTGCAATTGAAATTAATAATGCTTGGATATGCGCCTACTATGTATTGGTAGCTATAAAAGACTGTTAACTTTATAAAATGCCGAAAGAATTCAAGTTAGATGAGATAGTTGAACTTCCAATAGAAGTAAGTTTTCATGAAGTGAATAATAATATACTTTTTATTGCAAAAAATAATCCTTCTTGGTTTGTCACGAGCAAGATTGGTGCAGTCGTTTTTAATAATATTAGAAAAAGAATTTCCTTAAGAGAAGCTATAAAAAATGCAATTTTAGAAACTTCAATAGACTCTAAAAAAATTATAGAAGAAACAAAAGATTTATTGTGGGAGATTGAATATAATGATTTTTATGCAGGCAGTACTGCATATGCGCAAGACACCTTCCCAATGCACACTTATTTGACAAATGGATGTAATTTAACTTGCACACATTGCTATAGGGATTCTGGTGTTAAAGCACTTGGAGAATTAAATACTTTAGAGTGGATCAAAATTATAGACCGATATAGTGAAGAAGTTCCAGCATCTAAAATTTCATTTTCTGGCGGAGAGCCAATGTCTAGGAAGGATTTTTTTGATATAGTTAGTTATGCAAAACAAAAAGGGCATAAAACAGAGGTCTATTCAAATGGCACCTACATAAAAGACAAAGAAATTGGCAAAAGATTAGCAGAAGTTGCAGATGAAATCCAAATAAGCTTGGACGGGCTTACACCAGAAATAAATGACTCTATAAGGGGGCAAAACTCTTTTAAAAGAACAATTGAAGGGATAAACAATCTTGCTGATTCAGGATTGCATGTTAGCATAAGTACTGTTATTACGCCAGAAAACGAAAACGATATCGCAGAAAATTTTGAGAGTTTTACAAAAAATTATTTACAAAATAACAATGTAAGCTTTAGAGTTGGAAAAATAATAAAAAGAGGCAGGGCTGCAAAAAATTATCAAGATGTTGGAAATCAGGATTCAAGTATGACAAAGCTAATTGGGATAATAGACAAAGCTGAAGTCAAAGATAATTTTTATGTTCCGCGTATAAAGAAGGGTATGAAGGTTACCAGCTGTGGTTTTGGTAAGGCTTTTAACGTTCATTATGATGGTGGGGTTTATCCCTGCCCCCTTACTTTACCTTCTTTATTGTTAGGCAATGCACTAGAAACGCCTTTTTCAGAATTAATGCAAAAACTTGTCGGATCCGCAGATGAAATATCCTCTGAAAAAATGGAAGAATGTAAAGCCTGCGATTTGCAGTATATCTGTGCAGGAGGTTGTCGTGTAAAAAATTTGCAATTTTCAGGAAAACTTACAAATGCAACCTGCACTCAAGAGTTTAAACAAATGGTTTATAAAAGACTGGCTACTGTGATTAAATAATGTTAAGTAAACAAGAAATAAAGCATTTGGGATTATTTTATCTTAATTCCTTTATTGGCTCTATATCTATGCTCTTTGCTCCCTTTTTAATAATTTATCTGCAAAAGCAGGGTTTATCCTTCTTTCAAATATCTACAGTATTAGCAGCTTTTATGATATCCCCTTTATTATTTGAAATCCCTACAGGCATTATCGCAGACAGATACGGAAGAAAGTTTTCAGTTATACTGGGGCAATTTTTAATGGCAATAGTCTCTTTTTTTATACCCTCTTTTAAAGGATATCTCCCTCTGATTCTAGCATTTATATTATGGGGGGCTGTCTTAACCTTTATTTCTGGAGCAGACTATGCTTGGGTTATAGATAATTTAAAAAATAAAAAGAAAGATAATCTAATAGACAATTACTTAATGAAGCGGGTTAGTATAACCTCTTTAGGAACATTAGCTGCGGCATTTATATCTGCAATGGTTGTAAAATTTACACAGCTTGATTATATTTGGTATTTTCAAGCATTGGGCTTCTTTCTCGCAGGCGTTATTTTAATTTTTCAAAAAGAATACGGTTTTAACATAAAAAAACAAAGAACCAATAGTATAATAAAAAAGTCTATTGGTTTATTTAAAAAAAAGTACATTATTTACTTTTTAATAGGAATATTACTAACTCAATTAACTTTTAGTTTGTTTCAATTAATTTGGCAACCTTTATTAGTTTCATTTGGCCTTGCGATACATAAATTAGGTTATGTTTATGCGATTATTGCTTTAGCCGGCATTTTTTCACCATTATTTGCAAAAAAGTTATCTGATAAATTTAGAGGTGAAAGAAAAGCTTTAAGCTTTATTTCTATATTTCAAGGGCTTATTATTTTGATAATTATTTTTTTAAAAGATTTAATTTATTTGATTGTTCCAGTAATCGCTTTGACAATACTTGGTGCTATAAGAAGTCCTATATCAGCTAGATTTTTGCATAAAAAAATTAGCTCAGATATTAGAGCTACCTTTGGGTCTCTTTATCAGATGATATTAGGGATATCTGGCGCATTTACTTTCTTATTAGGCGGCTTATTAATGGATAATTTAAATATTCAATATGTTTTTATAATTGCATCAGCATTATCTATTTTAGGAGCTTTAGCTTTCATGAAAATAAGGAATTAAAATGTCTTAATTATAATGCTGCAAAATAAAAGAGTTATCACGGTAAGATTGTCCAATCATTTTAGAAAATTTAAGATAATCAATAAGCATCTTTGTTATACCTAAGTTTTTCTGGGATATGGTTGTTATCATTCCAAATTTTTAATCTCCAATTTTTGAATTTATCTATCCAATAAATAGAGTTAAACCCTCCTTCAGATTGCCTAAATTGTATTATATTTTTAAGATTCAAATTCAAAAAATATGAAAGGATTATTCTGTTTGTAAGACCGTGAGCAATTATTAAAATTGATTTTTTATCTTTAGGGTTTTTAGTTATTTTTTTAAGAAAAAAAATTAATTCTTTGTAATGGGATTTTTCTTCTCTTCTCCATTTACTCTTTGATTCTTTTATTATCTCTGATTTGAATTCATTTAGTGATCTTTCTGTTTTTGGCTTTATTTTGATTTTCTTTGAAATTATTTTAGCAGTTTCTTTTGCTCTATTTAAATCACTACAGTAGAATTCATTAAAATTTTTTATTTTTTTTAATTTATTGGCGAGGTACCCTGCCTGTTTAATCCCTTTTTTTGTAAGATAAGGATCTTCTCCAAATTCTTCTTTTTCAGTATGCCTAATGAATATAATTTCCATTTTTTAATAGAAGTAATTGCATTTAATAAATCTATCTAAATGATAGGATTAATGGCTTTGAAAACTTTATAAGGAAGATTAATTTTACTTATTTAATATAAGTTGCAGGAACAACTTCGTCAATTAAGTATGTAAAATCATAGTTTTTTTCCATATCCTTATATTCTTCAACTCTCTTAATAGAAAAATTAAAAAATTCACCACTTTTAGGCCAAATATTAATACTAAGTAAATTACTTCCTATTTTATCGAAAATAATTTTCCCTGAAGTTTTAAAAGAAAAATTATCAAATTTTACTACATTCTTAGAAGCATGAATATTGCCAATTATAACAAAAGTAACTTTATTTGAGAGAAGCTTTATTATATTTTCAGCTATTTTTTCCTCTCTTTGTTCTTGCACATTCCTTTTGCTATCAACTTCAGATATATCAATGCAGTATACTTTAATTTCTTTGTTATGTTTTTTGTTTAAATTATAGATATTCTTTATGAGGTTCAAATATTCAATGCTATTTCTACCATCACTATTTTTTGTTTGTTTAAAAAAATTCATGCTTTTGAGTAAATTTTCTCTTCCAGTTTCTAAAAATTTATTTAAATTAGCTTGCTCAATAGATGGTATTTCCAGGCATAAATTAAAATCTTTACCAATGGCAAATTTAGAGAAGAATTCTGAGATAATTTCTGGGATTTCTTTAGTACCATGAAGCTCACCAATTAGTATTAGCTTTTTACCTTCTATCTTATTTATCAAAAAATCGTATAACATTTTTAAAGCAGATTTTCTGCAACCTCCTTAGTTATATTTATTTTAAAATTTTATTCCAATTAATAATCTTTTGTTTTTTTAAATAATTATCAATTAAATAATAACCAATAGCATATCCAGCCCATAATGGATATCTACCCCCTCCAAGGAATAGTTCTCTATATAACTTATCATTACTCTTATTAAGATAAGGTTTTATTTTTTTAAATATTAAAAGAGCTTCTTTCTTTGAAATACTCTTCACCCATTTAGCCTTCCCCCCTCCAATTAGATATTCCCTAAAGTGTTCAGCCAATCCTTCATTGATCAAAGCATCTTTCAATGTATTTTTATTATAATAATCAGAAATAACATGGGCCATTTCATGGACTAGGGTTTCTTTTAGAGCCTTTTTGTAATTTTTATTTGTATTTATATATATAGCAATTGTATTTTTATAAATTGTATATCCTGATACTCCATCCATTTTATTTAGAATAAATTCGTCAAAAGTTGGAAAAATAAAAATATAGACTTTTCTTTTACAGATAAATTTATTGCATGCCAAAACTGCTTCTTTAATAACCTTTAAATCAACTTTTTTTATTTTACCTATTTTTTTACCTATGCTCCAATTAAGGTTTTGCATTAAAGATTTTTTACTTTTCCAGCCAGCATAACCAATAGACTTTATATAAGGAACATTTTTTAATATTCTATTTACTAATTCGGCGCTTGACTTTGCATAGTTAGCTTCATCTATATAGTTAAAAACTTCAGCAATAATTTTACCTCTTTTTTTAATTTGCAAGTTAATTACCTTTTCTCCATGTCTTAATAAGTAGAGTAACATATTATTAAGATCTTAAATTTTAATGGCCTTCATAGTGATTTCCATCTTATTATGGGGCAAATGTTTAAATTCAAAATCTTTGAAGTCTTTTTCTAATAATCCCTTGATATTTTTTATATAAAAGAAAACATTTTTAGTAGGACACTTAACTGTCATAATACAAAAAGCTCCATTTTTTAAAAATTTACTTAAATAAAGCAATATTTTAGCAGAATCATTAGGGTGTAAATTCATATCATTAACTAATAAATCAAACTTTTCCATAGGCTTAAATTCTTCAGCCCTTATTTTTAAATGGACAATATTATTGTCATTTCTTAATGAACTATCTAGCTCTGCAGGATCTATTGCAGTTACTTTTATCCCATTTTTGCTTAATTCCTTACTAAATCCACCAGGGGATGCACCAATGTCCAATGCACTTTTTATATCTTTTAAGTCAATATTAAAGTAACTTAATGCTTCCCTTAATTTTAACTGAGACCTATTTAACTTATCCCCATAATTAAAATTAGATTTGTCAGGTATAGTTTTTGTTATAAAAGCAGTATTATCTGCAAGATTAATTAATATTATATCATTAGGATTTTTTCTATCAACTTTAAACCCTTCCTTTTCTAATTGGATTCCAACTTGCACCTCTATATCCCTACTTTTTAAATTTAAAGTATTCACATTAAACCTTTCATCACCATAAACTGTGCACTTTATTGAAAAAGATTTAGTTTTATTTAATATTTTCTTTATGGCTATAATAATGTTATTAATATCTATTTTTTCAGTAGCATCAATTTTATAAATTTCGTGAGCTAAAGTCAATTGAGGTATTTTAATGGATTCTAAAAGCAGAAGACCTTTAGTTAATTCTTTATGATTATTAGTCCCTAATTCATCAATAATTCTTTTAGAGAAGAGAGGGGTATATGTAATTAAATATTTATTCATTTTCTAAAACATCCATTTCTTTTAAGTCTTCAATAAACAAATCAAATTCCTTTTTATCCAATTCATTTAAGCTAATTGAATTTGCTCCCATTTTTAATTGTTCTAAAACGTTTAAAAACTTATGGTCTATTCTAAAATACTGCAAAGTATCTACTTTACATAATAAAATATACCCATTTTCTTTTCTAAACCTAGCATGCTTTGTTAATTTCATTTTTTCTTTGGCTTATTATAGGCAATGTATTCTTTTTTACCCCTAATTTATCGCTTATGCTATTACAAAGAAGAGGGGCTTGAGTAGGCTCTCCATAATATTGGAATATTTGTGCAACACATCTATTGCAGTTTTTAAAGCTTCGACAGCCAGAACAGCCCATTGTTTGATAGCTCCTAAACTTATTAAATTGTTCACTATCCCATATTTGTTTTAATGTTTGATTTTTTATATTTGGAAAACTTAAGTATTTATTGTGCATTGTTATTCTAGACAAAGTGCATGGGGATACAGTTCCATCTGCATGAATTTCACAATGAGCTAAAGAAGCTCCACAGTCAAATGAGAAATTATTTAATTCATTTTTATCAAGTACTATATCGACTACTTTAACAACAATACCTCTTTCTTCAACATTTTTTGATATTTTTCTGATTTTATTTTCATATTGGGTAATGTTTTCAAATAGATAAGAATTTTCATTTGCTCTCCCATTTTCAGTTATTGGGGATAAATACCATGCAGCAGGGTTTAAATTAATAATTAATTCTTCCATTTTTTCTAAGTTATCTAAAGTATCTTTATGTAAAGAAGTGGCAATTGTAATTGGATATCCTCTATCTGAAAAAAATTTTATAGAATTAATAGTTTGATTAAATATAGCTTCTTTATTAAATAAGGTTGGTCCTTTTCTGATTACTCCATGTGATTCTGCATCATATCCATCTAAACTTATTTTAACTCCTATTAATAATTCACCATTGTTATTAATGTAATTCAATAACTCATTACTCATAACCCCGTTGGTACTAAGCATATAATGAACTTTTTTTTTATTTAAACCTTGAATAATTTCTTTAAAATAAGGTGATTGTGTAGGCTCACCACCACATATATTGGCATAAAAAACATTTAAGGAAGCCAACTCTTTTATTACTCTATTGAAATCTTCTAAAGTTAATTCATCTTCCTTCTTATTGCCAAAAAAACCATAGCAATGAGTACATCTTAAATTACATTTTTCAGTGAGATTCAAATAAATAAAACAAGGTGCTAAAAATTTCTCGGGATTTACAGCCATTTTAGAATTGATTTATTGTGCAAGTGTCTATTTTCTTATTCTGGACTATTTTCAATTGCTTTATTGGAGCTTTTTTTGTGGCCATTGTAGTTGCTAATCCTAAAGTATTGGCCTTAAGTGATTTTGTTTCCATTTTGTCCTCCGAGCCATTGCTCTATAACCCATATACTCAAACACCTATATAAACTTTTCTTAATTTTTTCTAAAATCTTACTGATTTTTAAACTGAAACCATTCAAAAATCAATTTCATAAACACAATTTTCTAGACTTCTTTTAAATGGATTCCTTGCAGAATTAATCCTAAATTGATTGTCTAAAAACTCTATTCTTTCATCATAATAGGCAATTTTTGCATCTCTATCAGGATCAAGACCACTATCATAAAGATAATTCTCCAACTTCCTTCTTTTTTCATTCAACCTAAGGCTTTCATTAGTATAGTAAAGCATTCTTTGCCCATAATTCAAGAATTCTCTTACATTTATTTTTACTACTTTCTTCTCTTCTTTCTTTTTAAAGAAAGATATAATGTAGCTTATTATTTGTTTTATCATAGTAAAGTAGTAATATATACTAGAATATATACTTTGTGGATGATATGTTTGGAAAATTTGCAGATTAGCCGGAAGATTTACGGGAAATGGTGATTTGTCAAAAAATTCCTTATGAAATACAATAGAACAATTGATAGCTTTTTAATAACCTTCAACACAACTGATTGGAGCTTTTATTACTTATTACACAAAGCCTATTAAGCAACGACCTCTTCCGATGCATTTTTCTCCAATATTTGCTTTGCCAATTTTATGAATTCTGCTTCTTTTTCCTGAGGTATTGAAGCTCCAGCTGCCAACTTATGGCCGCCTCCAATGCCATCAAGCTTGCTGCAAATTTCGTGCATGAAATTATTCAAATCCATCTTTGACTTTGCGTAACCAGAAATTCTTGAGCTTATTTTTGTCGTGTCATCCAATGAATGGGCCATGCTTATTATTATAGTTCCATCAGGATAAACATTAGATTTAGAAATCAATGAGGCTAAAGTTCCAATCAAAGTGTCGCGAATCCTTTCCTCAGCATTTATTATAACAAAACCTTTCTCTTCTATGACATTTTCCTTGCCTTTATTCTTGTAGAACCATGACAACGCGTTTATAATTTCATTTCTATATTGGGTTAGCAAGTCAATTGCCTTTTCTTTCAATTTTTTATTTCCTAAACATGCGCCAAGACCTAATGATGATTTGCCTAATCTTCCGCAGCAATTCAACAAAGTAGAAAATTCCTTTGCATCTCTTGTAGGGCTTTCTGAAGATTCTCCATTAACCAGATAAATAGGACCATACAATTCTTCTTCTGTGTCAGAGCCCAATCTTTTCAATGTAATAGAAGTAATCAATCTCTTCAATTCTTCCTCGCTTAGGTGCTCCATCTTTCTCCATAAATTGTTTTCCTTTGGCTTGATGTCAATTGACTCTAGAAACTGTATCGCTGCCCTTTCATTTCCTGTAATTTCAGGCAAGTATGGATTTGTAGAGTATTGCAGAACTTTATACAAAGGCTTTGTGTGAATTCCAAACATCTTTAAAGAATTTTTTACTTCTATCTTTCCAGAAGAAACAGCATCTTCTAAAATTTCATTGTTCAAGCTCTTGAACCCGTTATTTTCTTGGATGTCACCTATTGCTCCTATCAAAGCTAGATAAGCTAATTCAATATTTTTTTCATTCAGGAATTTTGCAAAGAAATAAGCTATGCCTGCTGCAGAAATTTCCTTTGTGCCGTCAATGTCGAACAAAATAGGATTGATAAAATTCAATGAAGTTTCTTTTTTTTCTGGAGCATGATGATCTAAAATAAAAACCTGCTTGTTATTCAGCTCCTTTTCCATCAATGTAAGATAATCAGAACCCAAATCAACGAAGAAAACAATTGGATAGTCTTCATTTTTCAATTCAGACAGCAAGTTTTTATCTACCTGACGAACAATCGAGACTGCAAACTTTATTTTTTCATTTTCAAAGGCTTTAATCAAAATTGAAGTTGCTGCTATTCCATCAGAGTCTAAGTTTCCAACTATCTTGACAACTCCTTTTATAGATTTGAACTTAGCTACTAAAGCTTCCAGGCTCTGTTTAAAATCCATTTTATTCTAATAATAATTTAGCTTTAGCCCTGTCGTATTTCCATTCTTTTGGCAAAATACTGTTTTCTTTATAATAAGTAACAAGTCTCTTGATTCTGCTTTCTGTCAACAACCTGCCTCTTAGGGCAACCATGTCTTTCTTGTTAGTTTCTAAATGCTTGGTAATTGCTATGTCTCTTATGACTAAAGCTCTTAAATCATCAGGAATTTTAGGGACTAATTGATGTTCTTCCAATATTTTAGATATTCTTTTGTTTGTTAAAATTTGAACGTCAGGAATGCCGTAGGAATCTCTTAAATTTAATCCTATCAATGAAGAAGTCATGCCTTGCTTTGCTAACTTTACAACTAATTGCTCTATTGTCTTAGCATCATATCTAACCCAAGATGGCTTTGCTTTTTTGACTGGCTTCTTGCTTCCAGACTTTCCTTTTTTTCTTGAATAAATTCTTGCCATTTTAGAGTTTGAGAAATAAGTAGCGAAGCATAGGATTGCTTTCACAAGCCCATCTCTCGAAAGTGAAGCTGGAAATAGGATTTATAAAGCTTTTGATTCACTATTTTACTATGGATAATAAAATTATAAATGCCATTGAAAAGCTGATAAGAGCAGGTTTGGATAAAGAGAAAATCAATGAAACTATACAAAATGATGAGTTTGACGAGCTTTTTTCCATTGCAAAAGCAAGAATACATAATAAAAAAATAGAGAATAACAATCTTATTTTTAATGAAGAAGATTTGAGGTTTGCAACCAATTCTTTAGTAGCCAAGTACAGAGCAAAAAGGCTAAAATGCAAAACTCTGCTTGAGATTGGGGCTGGCATCGGGATACAAACAATAGAATTTGCAAAAACTTGTGATAAAGTGATTGCAATTGAGAAAGACAAGAGGAAATTCAATTACTTGAAATTAAACTTAGAGATTGCAAATGTTAAAAACGTTGAACTAATCAATAAAGATGTCTTTAAAGTAATAGATGAGTTGGGATTTGACAATGTTTTTTGCGACCCAGAAAGAGAAGAATCTGAAAAAGAAAGGACAATTGAAAGTATAAAACCAAATCTGGAAAAATTAACTGGAAAAATTCAGGATATAAGCATAGAATTGCCACCACAGATAAAATTAATACCTTTTGAATGCGAAAAAGAATATGTCTCTGTTGATGGAAGATTAAATAGGTTAAATGTTTATCTAGGAAAACTAAAGAAAAATAAAATAAGCGTTATTGCATTGCCATCTGAAGAAATGCTGACAAAAGAAGATGAAGATTTTGTAAAAGAGAAAGGACATGTCAGAAATTATATGTATGAAATTGACAAGGCAGTTGTAAAAGCAAGTCTGCAGAGAAAAATAAATGCTGATGGAAGCATGGTTACAGACGAGTGGATTACTTCTGAAGACAATATTGAAAGTCCTTTTTTCCTTAATAGGTTCAAAGTAATTGATCATTGCGAATATGATGACGAAAAAATAATTGAAATTTTAAAGAAAAACAAGATTGGAAAGACTGTCATAAGAGCTAAATTAAAACCACAAGAGTATTGGGATTTCAGAAAGAAATATGAATCAAAGATAAAAGGGCAAAGGATAGCTCACTTACTATTTTTAAAAGGCAATGTTGTAATTCTTGAAAAAATATAATCAAATTCTAAAAACACTGTCTCCTTTTCTGCATAAATCGCTAACTTTTATCCCGACATCGCTACCTTTAGCTGCTGAAGTTACTTTCTTATGCTGTATTTGCATGCTATCAACTTTCTGCTCAAAGTTCCTGCTGCCGCCTTTTATCCTAATTTTGTCCCCGACTTTCAAAGAATCCTTCAATTTTAGGGCTATCACACCAACTTTGGCATAATAGTCCATTACCTCTCCTATTAGTTTTTCTGGCATAATATACCATAAGATAAGCAAGTATTTAAGGATTTTGGAGAAAGTGGCTTTGTTAAATAAGTAGCGTCTGTTAAATAAGTGCTTGAGTTGTTAAATAAGTTCTTTATAGACTAAAATAGCTGTTAATATTGCTATGATAATTGTGAAAATTACAATCACGAATGTCATTCTTTCCATACTATCTGTGGAATCTACAGTTTTATTAGCCTGAACTAATTGTATCCCTGCAGGACCTAGAATATAATGGTCATTTCCTTGAGGGTCATTTCCTACATAAGTAAAGTAACCCTTTTTTATTAGTTCTTGCTTGAGTAGTGGTTTGCCTGCTGTAAATTTATCCACAAAACCATAATAAGAATAATCTGGAAAATCTCCTGCCATCTTTTCCATTAATTCTGATAAATTTACAGGGTCTCTCTTCTTTTTCCAAAATTTGTTTGCCATTACTTCCTCTTCAAAGCCTCATCAATCAATTCTTCTAGAAAATCAGACATATCTACCTTCTTGATAGCACATTTAGCTTTAAATTTTGCCCAAAGGTCTTCATCAACTTTGATACTGGTTGTTGTTCTTGGCATAGAAATTATAGTAGTATGGTAGTATATAAATATTATTGTCTTAGAAGCCACCTAATTTAGATTGTTTTTCATTTTGCTTCATAACATCTTTCATGATTTTATAACCTTTATCATTATTGCTAGCATAAATTAGAGAATAAATTGAAGAGTTTTTTTCATTCTTTATAGGCACTGCAACAACATATTCAAAATAATCTTTTAGGGTTTTTATATATAAATCTGTATAAAGTTGGTCTCTATTAATTGCTCTTTTTGGTATTTTTTTCCATTCTTCATTCCCATAATATTCAGTAACTAATTTAGGATTTTCATCAATGTTTCTTATAACCCCCATAGATGAAAAATTTATTAATAATTCAACATGTTCTTTTTTAGAGCAGGTTATAACGGATTCAATTTTCAATTCAGTTCCATAAGGGTCTAATAAGATAAAACAAGGCTTATCTGGAATATCTTGCAATTTTTCTTTTATATATTTATTAGCATCTATGCATTCAAGTTCAACATTTATCTGCTTAGTTTCTTCGTCTTCTTTTTTTCTTCTAACAGTAGTCCTACTATTTAGAAAAGGTTTTGTATTTTCTTTCAATTTATCAAATCTTTTTGGTTTATTTTCAATCAATATGTAATTAGTAAAAGGAAATTTAAGACTTAATGCTATCAAAGGAGAACCAAAATCCTCATTATACCTACCTTCTCCAGCAAAGCCATCAATATAATAGAACCTTTTAAACCAGCAGGAAATTATTGTGGTATATGCATGCAAGTATTTTCTTAAATAATTCCATTTAGTTCTAGTATGCGGTTTTATCTCATCCATAAGCTAATGGCTTTTGTATAGGTATATATACTTTTTCAAGGCATTTGTCTTGGATAATTGATTTAATTTTAGGATATTCGCTATAAGTTCTTCCTAATAAAGTTCTACCACCAGATTTAGCAGTTATTCCCCCCCACTGCTTAAAAAAGAAAGCTACATTTTGCTCCCTGCATTGTCTAAAAATATTTAATATCCATTCTTGCTGTATAGGTCTATGGTTTTTTCCGCTTTCTCCACCAATTATAGCCCATTGAATTCCCTTAAGATTTAATTTACCAACATCTCCAATTAAAGGTTCTAAACTTAAGAATTTAATATATGCTGGAACTTTTCTTAAAAAGTCTATCCTTTGTTTTACTCTTTCGTCTTCTACAGAAGTTCCTAGCCAAATGTGGTAGGCTGGTTCGTGTCCTCTATCAAGCAAATATTCTAACATTCTTTCTGGTCTCTTTGTTAAAATCTGATAAATATGCCAATCTGCTTCCATCATGGTTTCCCATACTTTATCAATAAAAGAAAAAGGAACATCTTTATGAAATAAATCAGACATGCTATTCACAAATATTTTTTTTGAATCCTTCCATTTCAAAGGTAATTTTAAAGCATCTTCATGCAAGGTTAGTTTAAAGCCATTAGCATATTTTTTACTATGCATTCTTTGCAATCTTAAAGCTAATTTTTCAGCATAGCAATTTTTACAGCCTTGACTTACTTTTGTGCAACCAGTAGTAGGATTCCAGCTTGCATCAGTCCATTCTATTGCACTTTTTTCAGCCATTTTATGTTATATGTTTTTTATGTTTAATTAGTTTAGTAGGGAGTTTGTCTTGTATCTTTTGAGTAGCATCATTATTTTTCTTTTTCTCCTTTTTCTTTAATCATTTTAGTAATAGACCTACCATCTGCATATTCCTTAATTATTCTATTTACTACATCACTTTTATTTTTCAGTTTCCAAAGAGCCTTACATACTTCTATTATTTGAGCTTCCTTTTCTCCAAAGTGAATAGTATGACTTGGCATTATAATTACTTCAATATACTTTATTTTATAGTAATTTAATGTAATTTGTAGTATTTAAGTATTCCTATATATATTTTCAACAATAAAGACAAATTACCCCGAAACGCTTATATAATAGTATAGTATTATATAATACTATGATAATAAGCAAAATTGGTGATGAAAAGAGAAAAGAGCGTGGTAGGTTGATAGCCCTGCGAGGATTTGAACCTCGGTCACAGCCTCCAAAGGGCCGTATCCTTGGCCACTAGACGACAGGGCTATAGCTAAAAACTTAAGAAAATGACTTAAAAAGCTTTTGCTTAATTTAATTTTAAGGACTTATATGTCCTGGATTAGTTAATATAAATTCGCCAAATTTAATAAAACTATAAAGGCAACCTGAAAGAGTAATAGGTATCGAAATAATCTGATAAGCTTCCCAAAGATCTGAATTAAGAGAGTGATTAGAATCATATTTATTTTTATAAAGCAGACCAATAACTGGAATCCATCTGCTCAATTCACCATCTGATATCTTCTCTTCAAGAGATTCCATCTACTAAATTAGAAACTTAATATAGATTTCTATTTCTTCTTGAGCCAACTTACTAGATAAAAAATAACCATCAAGTTCAATATTATCAAGATAATCAATAAAGCATTGCTCATTTTATATTCCTGCCAAAGCTTTCTTTGCTTTATATCTGCCTCTAGCTTCTACTTTCTTGAAGCGTTCTAAGACTTCTTTGTGTTTATTATAATTTTTATAGCCTTCTAAGACATTTGAAAAACTTTCTGAAGCGTGAGAAGAATGCCTGCTTTCCAAAGCTTGCTTTAATAAATGAAGCTCGACAGCCTTGTCTTCCACTCTGTCTGAGATAAAACCTAATCCAAAATCAACAAAATAGATATTGTCTTTCTTCAATATCATGTTTGAAGTTGTTAAATCGCCATGTATAATATTTTTTTCATGCAAAAACGCTACGTTATTGCCAATTTTTTTAGCAATTTTTTCTCTCTTATTCTTCGGATAGAAATCAAAAACGTCTTTCAACAATAAGCCTTCAATGAATTCCATCTTAATCTTCATGTTTTTTTCATCAACATCAAAAACTTTAGGAGCAAATGGAACTTTTGACAACAATTTAGCTTCGCTTCTTGTGCGTTGTTTGCGTAATTTGTCGTCTATAATCTGAATTCTATAGTCTTTTTTTATTCTTTCTTTTATTAAAACTCCATTTTCGATCGCAATCTGTGCTTCTGCACCTTGTGAAATTATTCGCTTCGGCATTGTTCGCAAAAATATTCTCCTGGTTCTATCTTAAGTTTTGTTTCAAAGTCACTACCACACTTTTCGCACTTGACAAACATGATAATTATTAAAAACTAGTCATTTAAAAGAATTTTGTTTTGCCTTTGAACTTCTTCATGAGCTTATTAACATCCATATCCTTGGAACCTTTCATCAATTTCATCATCTTCTTACTTTGGTTATACTGTTTTATTAATTCTCTTACTTCACCAACACTTACCCCTCCTCCTCGGCCGATGCGATCAATACGGCTTCTATCAATAAGGTCTGGATTCTCAAGTTCTTTTCGCGTCATTGAACTCATAATTATCTTCCATTTTTCTAATTTCCCTTCCTGTTGGCCAAGCATCTCCTTAGGAATATTCATGTTGCCCATGCCTGGAATCATTTCAAAAATCTTGTTTAAAGGTCCCATTTTTTTCATAGCAGATAGTTGCTCGTACAAATCTAAAAAATTAAAATCGCCTTCAAGCATTTTCTTCCCCACTTTCTCTGCTTTATCTTGATCAATAGCTTCTTTTGCCTTTTCCAGCAAAGCTTCCAAATCTCCCATGCCCAACAATCTTGAAACAAAGCCTTTTGGATTGAAAGTTTCCAAGTCGTCCATCTTTTCTCCAGTTCCAATGAACTTGATTGGAGCGCCAGAAACAGAGCATGCAGATAAAGCGCCACCTGCTCTTGCAGTTCCATCTAATTTTGTGACTAGAACTCCAGAAACATTGCAGCTTTTGTGAAATTGTTCTGCTTGTGTCAATGCAGCTTGCCCGATATCAGCTGAAATAACCAAAATTCTCTCATCAGGTTTGATTTCCTTGTTCAAAGATTCAATTTCCTTGATTAAATCTAAAGACAGCGCATCACGCCCTGCCGTGTCTATTATAATCAAATCATATTTATTTAATTCTTTTTCAAATTCCTTGTAGATTTTTAAAGCATTTTTTTCTTTCTTGTTTACAAAAGAAGCAACATTGACTTTCTTGGCAACCTGCTCCAACTGGTCTGAAGCTGCTGGTCTATGGACATCCAAACCTAGCAAAGCAACTTTGAATCCGCGCTTAGCATAGTAATGAGCTAATTTTCCAGACGAGGTTGTATTATGTACTATGATGTTATCTGCAATAAAGCTATGATTATCTTCTACAGTTAAATCGTATACAAATGGTGTAGTTCCAATATTCTCAATTTTTTTTACGCTAATCCATGAAACATCTGAATTAACAAGAAGTTTAAAGAATTCTAAAAGATCATTTTTACTATAGATTTTTTTATAAGCCAAAGCTTTTTTTGTAAGGACAATCTGATTATTATTTTCTTGTATAAATCCTTCCTTACGTAAAATAGGCAAAAAACCATTGAGAATTGAATGGTGGATAGGTTTATTATATTGAATTAAATCTAATATGCGAAAGAAACTCCCTTTTTTCTTTAATAAATAAACCCCAAGTACCTTTGCAAGACTCTCTCTAGAGATTAATCCTTTTTTTTCATACATCCCATAACTAGTTACATATTCTTGTATTTCACCGATTGAGAAACCTAGAGAATGACGCAATTCTTTGAGGGACTGACCTAATGCAATCATATCTTGCTTTCCACAACCTTGAACTTCTCCAATAAGGGCATAAGATTCAATTCGTTTCTTTTTATGCAAGACAGTAAATCCTATTCGTGAAGCGTAAAGCTCTGCGTAACGCGATCTCAAAGTCAAATACCAGTAAAATTTACCATCTGTCAATTTTTTACGAATAGATGATAAAATACCAAACCTATGAAGGAGATAAGAGGTATCCATTATCATGTTCTTGCTTTCTGAAGAAATTTCAATTTCGCGATTATCTAAAGCAGCATAAGCATCACAATCAAAATATGCTCGCAAAAAGCTTTTAATAACAGAAAGAGGAGATTGTAAAATTATTTTAGAAACCTTAAGTTCTCTTCCCTTTTTTCCTATAGGGATACCAAAAATAGTATGTAAAATATTAACCAAAGTTGTGGAAGAAATTCTCAAATGGTGGGTATCTTTTGTTCGATCATCAAGAGTGTCACGAGTATTAAGACCAAATAATTCTCTAGTTAAAAATATCACTCTTTGAATTACTTCAGAATCCTCATTTGTAATATCAACATATTTCTCATCAAGATGTCCGTCTCCCATAATATAACCTAAAAATTCTGCAAGCTCTTCTGTCAAAGAAGTTGGAAATGAAATAAAATGCTGTGCTGCTCTCTTTTTAAGAACAATCTGTTTATTATAAGAGTCAACAAGACAAATAGGAGTAATGCCTTTTTTAAGATCCTCTGTTAATTGGCAATAGTTGCGCGAATAAGGAAGGCTTGGTATCAATTTTTTCTTAATATTAATTGAAGTTGTATCTAGATAATACCCATTAACATCGATATCGAGCTTTTTTAATTCTGAAAAAAAATCCTGTTCTTTCCCATAAAGAGAATAATTTGATGGAATTGCAACTACATCGTCCTCTGTAAGAGAATCGGCACGTATTTGCTCAACTTTTCCTTTTCTAAGAACAAAAAAAGGATGTTCTAGGGTCACACGAACACTAAAATCATTTCCATTATTTAAATAAACTTGAAGAAGGCTTTTTCCATCTAATTTCCAAAGATGAGTTACTTTTTTAGATTCTATTTTTAATTTTTGTGGATTAAATGAGGGAACAAATAATTCTTCAGTTTGAACATCAATAATTTTACCGTCCTCTAAATCAGATTCACTTTTAGAATAGCGATTATATAACTCTTCAGCAGAAAGAATTTCTCCATTGCTCAAAGGAATTTTACTATCTTTATGAACACATTTTCCAGAACCGAACAAGCCCAGAAGCATAATCTTGAATGGCTTTTTGTCAACTTTTATTTCATTTTTCTCATTGCCTAAAAATTTTACAAGCTCTTCATAGACAATATTTACTAAATGCTCTCTTTTAGTTATTATAGCAGGAGTTTTTTCATTTAAAGCGCGTTCTTTAATTGACTTAGTTAAATTAAAAACTAGCTTTACATTTACATCTGCCTGTAATAAAGCCCTTTGGATGTCCTTAATCAACTCATCAATAAGCTTGTCATTCACGAATACAGCTGAAGCTATCTTTTTCAAAGTGTTCTTCAATGAATTTCCAAGGCTGTCTAAAACCATAATCAAGGCTAAATTAAGGCGATTTATAAATGTTTAGAATCTATTGTATGCCAGCTAACTTTTTTATTCTCGACCAAGCTTTTTATTCTTTTTTGCTTGTCAGTCAGATTAGATTTACCGGTCTTGAATTCAATGAAAACTATCTTGTCATCCTCAAAGTTAATTCCGTCAATTGGAGAGCCTATGAACCTGAAGTTACTAGGATTATAGGGATAGTCTTTCATGAAAGGAAACAACTGCTCTGAGACTTTTCCATGCTTTACATACATGCTCCTATGCTCAAAAATCAAATTATCATATTCACTTTTCATAGCAGAATATTTTTGATAGTAATAAAACGCCAATAAAATTGCTATTACTATAATCAAGATTTCTAGAAGCATTTTAACCATCCAAGATGGCTCTATAGCCTGTCCAATTCATCTGCAAGTGCACATTTTCATCAATAGGAACGTCAAATATCGCAATCCTTTTTATCGAATAGTTGAAAGGAACTTCCTCAGGCTTCAAAGGGTTTCTTGCAAAAGATTCAGCATCCTTGTCTCTTGAATAAATGCCTTTATTTCCAACCAAAGTTATGGTAGGCATCACCATATTTTCTAGCTTGCTTCTGCTATTTGAAATTTCCAAGGAAACTATGTAGAAAACTCCATTGGCTTTAACACCAACGCCCAAATTGTCGTTGAAAAACATGTAGCTCTTGTCTATGCCATTTACCATAAATGAAATATTCCTAAAAAAGATTTCAGAATCATCGTCAAGATGCTCTACTTCCTCTGAAAACTTGACTATACTTGCTATTCTTGGCTTTTCCTCGACATTGCTCTGCATTGCAAGAAATATTAAAATTGCTACTAAAATCAAAGCAGGAATAAAAAAATGTTTTCTCTTGTAAAATGGAGTCTTTTCCCAGAAATACCTGCTCTTAAAAATATCACCCATTCAAAAATATAATATTAAAGAATTAATAAACTTACTCTTTTGGTATTACTGTTTTAAATGTATGGGTATCTTCAAACCTAATTATGTCCAATATTGAATTATCATAAATCTTAGAATCTGGCTGCTTTGTGTAGATTATCCATATGGACTGGTTGAAGTAATTTTTATCCAAAACATTCTGATTCAAGCAATAAGAACCATGCCATGCCTGATCTTCAGAGCCAAATTCGCATAAGGTTAATGAAGTAACTTCCTTCTTTGCAAAATAAATGAAGGCCTTCCATAATTTAGGATCAACATTTACAGGCTCTCTGTTTAAATTTTCAGAATCAAACTTAAATACCAGTACAGGATTATTTTTTTCCATTCTCTTGTAAACAGAAAAGTCAGTATTTATTGAGTCTTTAAGGTCTGTTTTTGTATCAACTATTTTTACTTCAGGTATAATTTCTTTTTCTCCTGCAACATTTTCAGTTGTAGTTTGCTGATTAGAAGTCTCAACATTATCTTGAACATCTTCTTGAGTTGCTTGCTCAGAGCAGGCAGATGCAAGTAGTAGTAATAGTAATATCAATATTTTCATAGATTAAGCATAATGTAAAAATTTAAAAAGATTTCTATTGGATGCGAAGGATGCCTAGTCCTTCTCCTGCCTGGAGAGATTCTTTAACGCAGACAACTTTCTGGTTATCAGAAGCAGTTGGATCACCTAAAATTGCATTATAGCCATCTGGGCAGGCATATTCTTCCCATTCGCCAAATTCATTGCACCTTCTGTAGCCGCGAGGAGCCATAGATACCTGACCGTCTCTGCATTCGCCAACCAAAGAGCTTACTCCATGCCTTCTCGAATCTGTATTTGACTTATCTCTAATCTTCACTACAAGCTGTCTGAAAAGCTCCCTATCTCTTTCTGTCCATTTTCCGTCGCCTGCAGTTTCTCCATAATAAGCTGGTGCTGGAAAAACATCAGCTGAATAAAATACAGAGGCATCTTCTACTTTGGGATCATAATATCCACGGTGGTTGCTTTTTAATTGAGTGTATTTATTATATTTTAGATTGAACGTCTTGAAATCATCATCAGTGAAAGCAATTCCGTCGCCATCTACGTCACCTTTGCCTTCTGCTAGAAGCCAAATAATAGAAGTTTGACCTGCTAGCATCTGGGAATTTTGCCCAATATTTTGGCTAACTGTAGCCTTTCCTGTAATAGAATCAACATTAAATGAAGAAATAACTAGAATCAATATGGCTAGTACAATGATTTTATTGTCTTCCATTAAAACACCTCTGTTTCCATCAAATTTTATTGTTTTATTGTATTTAAGCCTTTCTCTTTCTTCAAGAATATGCAGTCTTCCTTCACTTCAGAAAGCACATAATTCAGATTGTCTTCTTTTTTGTCAAGAGCTTCGATTTCTTTTTCAAGATCGTAAGCCTCGTCAAACTCATCGTCATATTTCTCCTTGAAATTGTCTGCGCTAGCCTCGTCATTTGCTGCTTCAGCAGCCTTCATTGAGTCAAAATATTCGTCTATTTTTTCTTTTGCAGTCCTTAAATCATCCTTGACAAAATCTCTATCCCTATTATTTTCAATAATAAGCTTTTGCATATAAGAATAGTAGAAATCGCAGTTTTCTGCTGTCAAGATTAAGAAGTCAAAAAGATTCTTCACTGATTCCCGCTTTCTTTGCTTTTCTAGCTCTGCATAAGGTATTTGAGTTCCTTCTTGAACCTTTTCTTGAGTGGTCTCATTTGAAACATTTTCAACTTTCTCTTCAAAAGATTCCTTGATTATTTCTGGAGGTTTTACGCAAGCAGACAAAATCAATAATGCAAATAAAATCCAAAATCTCATGATAATATAAGACATTAAAAACTTATAAAGGTTTCACTTTAGGACCAGAAGGTGAGTCTTCAACAGAATATCCTTTTGAATTTATTAAAGTTCTAATTTGATCTGATTTTTTCCAGTCCTTATTGTTTCTTGCTGTTTCTCTTTCTTTAACTAATTTTATAATTTCCTTAGGTATTGAAACTTTATCAGACTCAAGTAATGATAAGCCTAAGATTTTATCAAATTCTTTTACTGCTTCTAATTTCTGCTTCGATCCTAATTTTGAATCTTTTAATAAATCCCATAAAACTGCAACAGCTTTTGGCATATCCAAATCATCATTTATTGCATCTTCAAATTGTTTAATATAAGATGAGGCTGAGCCTTTTGAAGTTTTTTCAGTTTTTATTTCTACAACTATGTTTTTCAAATGATTATAAGCATTTTTTGCTGCAGACAAAGACTCAATTGAAAAAGTCAAATGAGATCTGTAATGGGCAGAGTAAGTAAAATATTTGTATACTAAAGAGGAAAAACCATTGTCCTCCAATTCTTTCAAAGTCAAAGCATTTCCTTCTGACTTGCCCATACGAGAATCTTTCAAAATTAAAAATTCTCCATGAAGCCAATATTTAACCCAAGGCTTTTTTCCAGTTGCTGCTTCGGATTGTGCAATTTCATTAGTATGGTGAACAGGAATATGGTCTATGCCGCCACAATGGATGTCAAACTGATTTCCTAAAAACTTTATTGCCATTGCGCTGCATTCTATATGCCAGCCTGGAAAACCAACCCCAAAAGGAGATTTCCATTCCATCTGCCGCTTTTCATTTTTTGGAGAGAACTTCCACAAAGCAAAGTCTGTTGGATTCTTCTTTTCACCCATTTCAATTCTTTTCCCAGCTTGCAATCCTTCTTTTTTTAATTTAGCTAATTTTCCATAGTCCTTGAATTTAGAAGTGTTGAAATAAATTCCATCTGAGGTTCTGTAAGTAAGGCCTTTTTTCTCTAGAATTTTTACTAATTCAATTTGCTCTTTTATATAGTCAGTGGCTTTGCACCAAATATTGGGAAAAACAATGTTAAGCTTTTTCAAATCTTCCTTGAAAGCCTTTGTGTAGAATTCTACAATTTGCCAGGCTGACTTACCTTCTTTTTTTGCTTCTGCTTCCACCTTGTCTTCGCCAGTGTCTTGATTAGACGTTAGATGCCCGACATCTGTAATGTTCATAACGTGTTTGACTTTATATTTGTTATACAATAGAACTCTTTTCAACAAATCTTCAAATATGTAAGTGCGAAGATTACCTATGTGGGCGTAGAAATAAACCGTCGGTCCACATGTCCAAAAGCCAACATTCTTGCCTTTTAATGGCTTAAAGACCTCTTTTTTTCTGGTTAATGTATTAAACAAGTTAAGCATAGAAATATCAAAGATTGGTTGTTTTAAAAGGTTTCTGTAACAGAAACTAGATTAAAAACAGGCTAAATGAGACTGCTACTGCTATAAACCAGACTAGTTTGTTCCAGTAAAAGACTTTGGCTCCGTCAAAAGGCATGAAAGGGATTAAGTTGAATAAAGCAAGCCAAGCATTGATTCTTAATGCATCTACCGCAATTGAAGGGAAAAAATTGATTTTTATTAAGATTAAAGATAAAATAGCCAGTAATATATTTGTTAAAGGTCCTGCTAAACTTATTTTTCCATTTTTTTCTGTTGAAACATGACCAGAAATATAGACTGCTCCAGGGGCTGCGAAGATAATATGGAAAAAACTTATTACTAACATAACAAGAAGCATTTTGTTGTCTGCTCTAAACTCTGCCCAGCAGCCGTATTTTTGAGCTAGATACTTGTGTGCGAGTTCATGAAGCAAAAAAGATAGACCTACTATAACAACGGATAGCAAAAAAACATTTATGAAATTTGAGAAGCCATTAAAAGCTATAGTAAAGGCTAAAGAAATTGCAAACCATGCCTTGATTAAATCGTGTTTTTCTATTGAAGAGTATTTCATTTCAAAAAGGATAAAGGCTAATCATTTTATAAAACTTTACTTATTTGCTCTATTCCAGAGGTTTTCAAAGACTATTCTTTGAGTATCGCTTATTTCTTTATCTTGAATATAGACACCGCTAATTTCTCCATCAAATGATAAAATCCCTACTTTGCATCCAGCAATGAATGTGACTGTTGGGCATTTTTCCATAGACTTAAGAAATTTCATTTCTGTAACCTTTCTTATTTTTGGATCTTCTATCCTAAAGAGGGCATATTTTGATTTTTCAAATATCATTTTAGCTTTAATTTTTTCTTCAACTCTTCTTCTTGCCAAGGATTCTGGAATATGTTTTAGAGATTCATATGCTTTTTGAGCAGAACCATAGACTAACA
Source organism: Candidatus Nanoarchaeia archaeon (assembly GCA_035289925.1). Lineage (GTDB taxonomy): Archaea > Nanobdellota > Nanobdellia > SCGC-AAA011-G17 > DATDVL01 > DATDVR01. The sequence goes on from DATDVR010000006.1 coordinate 24,992, forward strand.
ACTCTTTTTCCTTATAAAGTTCTTCTAACAAGGCTATCGCCCCTTTTATACCTTCAAACATTTCAACCAAAGGTTTTTCCCTAGCACTTTCTTTGATTTTTTCTAGTTCTGGTAAGACCCTTTTAATCTTGTCTTCTTTTTCTTTTAATAGAGCTATTAATTCGCGAGGTTCAACTGCTTGAAAATAATATTTCTTGTCTTTAACAAAAAATCCAATAAGTCCTTTAGACTTAAGAGCTTGCAAAATATCATAGGTTGTACTTCTTCTTAATTCTGTTAAGTTACTTATTTTATTGGCTGTGCTAGCCCCGCTTTTTAAGCATGCTAGGTATACCTTTGCTTCTTTTTCAGATAATCCGTAATCACGCAACTCATTTTCCATAAGCTTAGATAAATCTTTTAATATATAAATTTATCGTCTAAAAACGACGACAAATAATTATATACCCCCGTATCTATATGATATATAAGAAATAATAAGGAGGTAAATAAAATGAAATCAAACGTAAAAAAAGCATTAATGGTTGGTACTTTAGGGTTGGCAGGTATTATAGGGATAGGAATCTTAAATCCTAATAAGACTAAAACACTATATACTGATATAAATGGAGACGGGATTAAAGACTTAGTGACATTATGTAAGGATGGCAAGGCTTTCTATTATGATGCATATGAAAGTAATGCCTTTGCAGGACCACGTAATTATAGAGGTATTATGGCTGGCTCCAATGAAGCTAAGGTAATTGAAAGTTTGGTTGAAAACTATGTAGTACAATCAGACAATTTTTAATTTTTTATTTACAAATATTCCGTAAATCTTCCATATTATACTGTAGAATATAGACAAGTGACAACCTCGCTAAGAGTGTTTATAAATCAAAATTGCGTCATTAAAGTATGTTTGTGGCTAAAGAAGATGGGATAATTAGAGTTAAAATAAATAGCAGAACACAAATTAGTATATTTAAAAAGTTTAAAAAAATAATGGATAACATAGAAAAAGTCGCTAAATTGTTAAATCTAAAAGAGGCAACTTTTAAAAGATACGCAACAAATAGAACCCGGTATTTACCAGAAAAGACCATAAATAAACTTTGTTCAATACTTAAAATAAATAAGATAAGAATTTTAGAAAGAACAACATTAAAAGAGATAAGGCAAAAAACAATTAAAAAGACTTATCCTTCTTTAAAAAGGAAGTATGGTGATAATTGGCAAAAAGTTCTAGCCATAAGAGGGCACAAAACCTCGAGGAAAAAATATGGGAAAAATTGGAGGGCTTTAATAACCGCGAGGGGGTATAAAACAAGTCGGAAGAAATATGGGAAAAATTTCCAGAAAAAGATATGGAATAAGGCCATTCTTAGCTTAGAGAATAGATATGGTCCAAATTGGGCTAAAATTAATTCAAAAAAAGCTATTAAAAAATTTAAGGAGAAATATGGAAATAAATGGGCAGATATTTTAATGAAAAATGCAAGAAAGGGGCATTTTAAAAAGTATGGAAAAAATTGGGCTAAAGTTCTAAGTAACAAAGGAAAAAGGAGCTTAATTAGAAAATATGGGGAGAACTACCGCAAAGAACTTTATAAATTAGCTAATTTTTTAGGTAAACGTCCGCTAACTAATGAAGAGAAACATATCTGTAGGATACTAAAGAAAAGCAAAATTCCGTTTGGGGTACACTGCACTAAAAATAATAGAGAGTATGATATTGCTATCCCAAATTTAGATAATCCTAAAATAATCATAGAAAGCGGTAAGATTAGCTCAAATATAGTTAATAGCAGGTACAAATTAGCCCAGCTATTAGAACAAAAGAAAAATTTTCCTCTAGCAATTAGCATAGCAATATTTAAAAGAAAGAATAAAAAAGAAGGTTTTAAGCCTGCAGTATATCATTTTTTAGTAGATAATGATATTTTCTCATTTTTACAAGATGATTTAAATAAAGTGGCTTTAATGATAAAAGAGTTTCTATTAAATAAAAATAAAAAATTAATAGAATTTAGGTACCCATTTTACAATTATGATAAAAGTGTTAATCTATCCTTTGCCGGAGCCCTTAGTAATAAAAGGCAATTTACTAATAGTGAAAGGAAATTAAGTCAATTACTAAAGAAAATCAAAGCAGATTCAGAAAGACAGGTAATAATAAAAACGAGATATGGCAACTCATTTGTTGTAGACAATTTAGAAAGAATAAAAAATATAAAGATTATTTATGAGATAACAGATACAAAAAATCAAAACACTCTAAGAGCACTCGCTGGTAAAATTGCCTTTCTTAAATATTCAAATAAAAATTTAAAGTTTATTGTTATTCTATCTAAAAGGAAGGAGTTAACAAACAAATACGGTGATGCTGCAATTTCAAATTATGCCGATAATATCATTTTAAAAAGCGATTTCAATAAAGAAGGTTTAATTAATGCAAGGGCCAATTTGAGCAGTTAGAGGCCTAACTGGTGTAGGATATCACTTTTATTAAATTCTTTTAAATCTGAAAGTTTCTGACCACACCCCAAATAAATTATTGGTTTTTTAGTAACATAACTTGCTGAAAGAATTGCTCCGCCTTTTTCATCTACATCTCCTTTAGTTAGGATTATTCCATCAATACCCACAACTTCATTAAACTGTTGAGATTGCAAAGTTACATCATTACCAGTGAGCGATTCACCGATGAAAATTTTAAGGTCGGGCTTTGCAACCCTGACAATTTTTTCCATTTCTCGCATAAGATTTTCATTTGAATGTTGCCTACCTGCAGTATCCACTAAGACTACATCCATGTTATGAGCTTTGCAAAATCTTATTGAATCGAATGCAATCGAAGCAGGGTCTGCATTGTACTGACCAGAGATTACTTTTACATCTAATCTCCTGCCCCATTCTTGAAGTTGCTCTATTGCCGAAGCTCTGAAAGTATCTGCTGCTGCAAGTAAACAAGAAATTTTATTTCTTTGTAGGTAATTTGCTACTTTTGCAATAGTTGTAGTTTTTCCTGCTCCATTAACACCAACAAAAACTATGACAAATGGTTTTTCTTTCTTGTTTTTTATCAATTTTATCAAGTCAGGAACTTCAAATGTCAAAATATTTTCAATGCTTGCTTTTAATTCGTGCAAAATTGTTGATTCCAGACTACCGCGTTTGATTGGATGATTAACAATTTTCTCTTTCAAATCCGATTTTATCTTGTCTACAACTTCGTAAGCAACATTATTTTCAAGCAGAGCCATTTCCAAATCAAAAAACAATTCATCAAACTTATTAGAGTCTATTTTTGTAGTTGTGATTGTTTCTTTTATCTTTTCAAAAAAGCCTTTTTTCTCTTCTGGCTGCTTGATTTCTTCAACTTTTTCTTCTTTAGAGAATATTTTTGAGAAAAATCCTTTCTTTTCTTCTCTTACTTCTGGCTCAGGAACTTTAATTTCCTCTACTTTTGGTTGCTCTTTTACAACCTCTTTTATTTTTTCAGCCTTGGGCTGTTTTCCCTTCTTAGGCTTCTCTATTTTAGGTTCTTCTTTCTTAGTTTCAACTACCTCTGCAGATTCTTCTGCCTTTTTTGTAAAAACAGAGACGGCCTTCTTTAGTTTTTCTTTTAAAAAGCTAAACATAGAGATAATGCTAGAAAACGGATTTATAAAGGTTATTGACTAAAGAGCTCTTTGATAACCTCGGTGGCATATTGGCCTTTCCCTAATTTAAATGAAACTATTGCCTTAAACTTGCCTTTATTTAGTTCATCTTTGTCCCATTCAACATCTAAATCAGAAACTTCTAAAAACATCTTTCTTGAACTTCCTTCAGATGTTAGTTCTGGCATCTGCTTGATGATGAAATCTTCTTTCTTAATGCTTTCTTCTTCCATTATCTTAGAATAAACATTTTCTACTTCTTTGTCTTTAAATTCTGTCAAGAAACCTAGTATAGGAACTTCATCGTACTCTTTTTTCAATTTAGAAACTACCTTGTTCCATAGATAAGACTGATAAGCTGAGATTCTAAATCTTAAATCTTTCCTGTCAACAAATCTTAATGCTTTAATATAGTCGTTGCCTTCAACTTTCAAGTTTAAAATCCTGCAAGCTTCCTTGAAATCTTTCTTGATTAAAGCCTTTCCAACCAAATAATTTCTTCCAGTGCCAAATCTCTGCTCTCCAAAATAGTTTATTATCGTTTTATCTTCTAATTTAACTCTTTCTTTCAAATCCCTAACAACAATCCTGAAGAAATTGCATTTTAACTGACCCAAACTTAATCTTTCACTGCCATAACCTAAGAATCTTATTTCAATATCCTTGATTCTTATATTTTCCAAATCTTCTTTTTCCAATTTGAAGGCAGAAACATACTGCTCTGTAACTGCATTCTTGTCCTTCATTCCGGCAATATTGAATCTAGATGGTTTTGAGTGCAAAACTGAAGCTATCTTATTTATAGCATCAAGATTGCTCCAGTCTTTTTTCTTTAGCAAAAAGTAAGTAAAATCTCCTTTTGGTAAAATAGCTAAGTCGAGCTCTTCTCTTACATAAAAATCCTCAGGAAGCTGCTTGATTTTCATAATAGTAGCAAATCGTAACGTTTAATAAGACTTTCTGCAACATTAAACTAGGGGTAAGATGACATCAGTTATTACTTATGAGAATCTGTATGAAATTCTAAGGAAAGAAAAGTATAGTCCTGAGATACAAGCCATTGACAAGAACTTTTACCAGCAATTAATACAGTACTTGGAAGAGAAAAAGGCGATAATAGAGAGTCAGAAAAACAAGGACAGCATATTTGCCAATGAAATCCAGAAAGCACAGATTCAATTAGACAATCTAAAGAAGACAATAAAAGAATTGTATGAAAGAAGAGAGAAGAAGATTATAGACCTGGCAATTTTCGCTTCAAAAATGAAAGACAAGCCAGACATGAACAATTTACTGACAGAAGAAAGAGTGTTTTTCAGCCATGTTCTTGAGATTTTAAACATGCACAGAAAGGGTGTTTTGAACAATGTTTTGGCCTCAAAGATGCCTATTTTAGAGCTTCCAAAACCTTTAAAAACAGAAGAAAAACAAGAAGAATCGAAGGTCATAAGATTTGTAACTGCAATTCCAAAGTTTGTTGGAGATGATTTAAACATCTACGGGCCTTTTGACGTTGAAGATGTGGCAAGCCTGCCATCAAAAGTTGCAGAACTACTAATCGAGAAGAAACGAGCTGAACAAATATGAAGATGAACAAATCTGTAAATAGATATTGTCCTAAATGCAAGAAGCATACTGTTCAAGCCATTACAATAGCAAAGAAGAAAGAAAGAAGCTCATTGTCACATGGCTCGATAAACAGAGCAAAAAAAAGAGGACTCGGAGTCGGATTTGGAAACAAGGGAAAGTGGGGAAGCAAGCCGCCTATTTCAAGATGGAAGATGACTGGAGCAAAGTCAAGCAAGAAGCATGATTTAAGATTCAAATGCAAAGATTGTGGAAAAACATGGGTAATAAAAAACACATTCAGAGCAAAAAAACTAGAATTCAAACAAACTACAAACTAAGGAGATAAAAAATGGAAGTCAAAGAGCCAAGTTCAAGATTCATCAAGGTAAGATGCCAGAAATGCAAGAACGAGCAGATAATATATGGCAAGCCAGCAACAAAGACAAAATGCCTTGTATGCGACAAGATATTATCTGATCCAACAGGCGGAAAAGGAAAAATAAAAGCAAGAATACTGGAAGTTTTGGAATAATTTACTTATAAACTCTAGGTCTTTTATCAACTTTTGCAACTAAGACTATTTTGTCTTTTTCTTTAACTTTATATAAAGCTCTAAAGTCGCCAATTCTATATCTAAATATCTTTTCATTATTTTCATCCCTGCCCATAAACTTAGCATCTTACGGCACTGGATTTTCTTCTAATCTTTTTAGGCGCTCTTTTATCCTATCTTTGATTAAAGTGTCTAACTTCTCTAGAAATCTATTTGCTTTTTCTGAGAGGTGTACATAGTACAATTTAAAGCCTCTTAGTTTTCCTATTAACCAAATCTTTTTCAGCTTCTTTCAAAGATTGAACATCATCTTCTGTCAAAACCATATCAGTATCTGCTATACGCTCCTTAATGTAATCCAATTCTAATTTTATTTCATCTAGTTTTTCTAAGATTAACTTATTTTCATTTGCCATAATTTTATATAAGAGATTTGTATTTATAAAGCTAATTATGTAAAAGTTTATAAAGGTACTAAAAACGCTTAATTATATGTATAAGAAAAAAGGTTTTCCTCAAGAGCAAGAACTAGTTTTATGTACAGTAACAAAGGTTTTGCCAAATTCTATTTTTGTAACTTTAGACGAGTATGAGAACAAAGAAGGATTAATACACATTTCTGAGATAGCTCCTGGAAGAATAAGAAACATAAGAGACTATGTAATTGAAAGCAAGAAAATAGTTTGCAAGATTTTAATGGTCAATAAAGATAGGAATCAAATTGACTTAAGCTTGAGAAGAGTTACATTACAGCAGAAGCTAAGCAAAGAAGGCGAGTTAAAAGAAGAGAAGGCTGCTGAAAAATTACTGGAAGCTGTAGCTAAAAATGCTAAAATAGACTTGAAAAAATTATATGATTCTGCTGGGATAAAGATAATTGAAAAATATGGAAGCTTGTTCAAAGGTTTTCAGGAAGTTGTTGTAAAAGGGGATATTGTTTTAATTGAAGCCGGGATGGACAAGAAAGTTGCAGCTGCAATAGCTACAATTGTAAAAGAAAGAATTAAACCGCCTGAAGTTAAAATTAATGAAATATTGAATATACATAATTCTGCTGAAAATGGTATTGAACTTATAAAGGATACATTGATTAAAACTAAAGAACTTGCTTCTAAAAACAAATATGACTTAAAAGTACATTATCTAGGAAGCCCAAGGTTCCAGTTCGTGATTACATCTACAGATTATAAGACTGCTGAAAAGAGTTTAGATGTTTTGAACAAGTTTGTGACTGATGAATCAAAGAAAAACAAGTCTGAGATTGAATTTACAAGGGAAAAATGATATTAAAAAGTTGGTTAAAACGTTATCTTGATTCTATAAATTTTAAGAGTAAAAAAGTGCTTGATGTTGGTTGCGGTAAAGGAAAGTATTCTACTTTATTTAATGGTGGTTATATTGGAATAGATAAAGATACTAAAAAGATAAAGCTTGCCAAAAGCAAATATAATGCTTCTAAATTTGAAGTCATGGATGCAACAAAATTAAGATTCAAAAATAATAGTTTTAATTTAGTTTTTTCTATAGCGGTATTTCATCACTTAAATGATAATGAAATAATAAAAGCGTTCAAAGAAATTTATAGAGTCACAGCGAAGGGTGGTAATATTTTATTAGTAGACTTAGTTTTACCTAAAAGCATAAAATTTTTAGCATATCCAGTTTTTTGGTTTGATAAAGGAGCGTATATAAGAGAATTTAACCGACTAAGTGAAATGCTATCAAATGAAGTTAATCCTAGATTTACATCTTTAAGTAGATTTCTTAATCTTGGTGTAGCAGTAATGGAGTGGAAAAAATGAAGGTTAAAATTCTTCAATGCACCAAATGCAGGGAATATAGCTTAAAAAGGAAATGTGTAAAATGTGGAGCTGATTGTCTTTCTAACAAGCCTGCAAGATATAGCCCAGAAGACAGGTGGGGCAAGTATAGAAGGATGGCAAAAGGTTTATAATTAGGTAGTATTCTAGAATAATATGAATATTGGGGACAAATCAGTCAAGGAAGGGGACTTGGTTCTTTTACTTAATAAGATTATTGATACACAATTTTTTACAGGAAAAATGTTTCTTTATAAAGAAATATATGGAACTGATGGAAGATTTATTAGAGCTAGTAGAGGAATTGAATTAACTCCTGCAATGAATTTAGGGGATATTGAAATGCCTGTGCCAAGAATATTAGATTGGAGACACAATGAGCATATAATCAATGGAGAAGCAGAGGAAATTTATTTAGGCTTAGATGAAATTTTAGAAGGTTTAAACAAACATAAAGAATTTGAAGTTTATGCAGCCGTAGCTCAATATTATGCCAATTTAAGACCTGCACTAAGCAAATTTTAATGTAAAGTTTTACAAAAGGTTTATAAATTACAACTACGTGATGAATATATATGACATGGAAGATAAAGCAACTTGCTAAGGCTAAGATTCTAAATCCAGTTCTTATTGAAGGTTTGCCTGGCATGGGTAATGTTGGAAAAATTGCAGTCGACTATCTTATTGATACTTTGAAAGCTAAAAAATTATTTGAGATGACTTCATATCAATTGCCTCATTGCGTGTTTGTAAATGACGATAATTTAGTAGAATTGCCAGAAATTGAAGTTTATTACAAAAATTTTAAAGACAAGACATTATTGTTTTTAGCTGGGGACATACAGCCATTAAATGAGGAAAGCTGCTATGATTTCTGCCACACTTTACTTGATAATTTTGAAAAAGGAAAAGGGAAAGAAATTATAACATTGGGTGGAGTTGCACTGCCAAAGGCCCCTATGAATCCAAAAGTTTACGCTACTGGAAATTCAAAAAAAATTCTTGATAAATATTACAAGTCAAAAATGATAACCAAAGGATTGAATCAAATTGTAGGACCAATTGTAGGTGTTTCTGGGCTGTTGACAGGATTGGCTGGCAAAAGAAATATTCCTGCTGTTGCTTTATTGGCAGAGACTTATGCCCATCCTAACTACTTAGACATAAAAGGTGCTAAAGAAATATTGAAAGTATTAAGCAAGCAGTTCAACTTGAAACTAAACTTGAAAGACTTGACTGAAGAAATTGATGACGGTGAAGAAATTGACAGTCGTAGAGCTGTTAAAAAGATAATTAAGAAGAAGTTAAGCGCTAATAAGAATTTAAACTATATTGGATAATTACTTCTCTTCTATAAACTCAACTTTTTGAATTAAATGACTTGTTGAACTTCTCCAAGGCCATGTAGTTAAGGGTTGAAAGTAAGTAATTTTTACTTTTTTACCTTTATCAATAGCCTCTTCAATTTTTTGTCTTATTTCATCTATATTTTCGTCATGTCTTTTTTGATTATCTATACTAAAGTCAAAAACATTTACTCCAACAGTATTACCTTTACTTACCATGCCTTCTAGAGCCATTTCACCTTCATAAGTCTTCCAAATTAATCCTTTATGTGAAAATTTATTAATCATTCCAGTTCTAACACCTTTAGAGAATTCATAATCATTGCTAATAATATTGCAACCTGTTGCAAATGCAAGTGAACCTACAAGTAAACTTCTTCCCCATCTTAGAAAAAATTCAACTGGTTCATAACGACCATTAATGATGCTTGGAAACCATCTTTCTTTAAATGTTGTTTTTTCTTCATTATACCTTGTCATTTTGTTTCCTCCATCAATACTGATTAAATGCTCTGTTCAAGATTATCAAGTTTCCTCTTCCTGAAGAGCCAAAGCTGTTTTGTATTGTTTTTTGGTTCATTTCATTGAAGTTGATGTCAAAGTCTCTGTTCTTGACTGATTCTGTCAATGAGTTTGAATTGCTTGATGTTCTTGAGTCTGTTAACAATCTTCCATTCAAGTAGTTGTTTGAAGCTGAATTGCTTAGTCCAATGTTTTGGTAAGTGTTTCCCCTTATACCATCACATCCAGTCCTTAAAATTGTATATTTAGTGTCTGGACCGCCACCATGTGTGTTTCTTTGTATGATTGTCTTGTCAAAGTAAGTGTACTTGTTCTTCATTTTTTCGCCTTTAGCTAAGCTGCAGTCGCCTACATTCAAATTGTAGCCTTGTGAGTAGCTGTTTGAAGCTGAAGATGAGCCAGAGTTTAATTGTGCTAAAATATCATTTAATTCTCTTAAGTCTGAAGAACTTGAAGTTCTTGCAAAGTCTCTTGAGAAAGCATTGCCTGAAAAGTCTAATCCATAATTATCGTTTGAATATGCATTTGATGCAAATGAACCTGAGCCAAAACTTATCTGGCCTGTTCTTCCGAATGATCTTGTACTTTGTGCTGAGACAGCTGATACTGTCAAAGCTAAAACTAAAATTGCGATTAATATTTTTAATATTTTCATTTTAATTTCTCCTTTTGCTTTTTTGCGCGACTGCGTCGCTGACGACGACTACCCTGCCACCCGAATCCGAGTCATCAAGGTTGTCCCAGCCGGAAAGCACGTTCAAGCTCCCGTCCAGGTCCAACCTAGAAAGGCCGTCTTGTCTTGTGTATAAAGTTCTGTTTCCTTTCTCATCAAATATTGGCAATCCATTCTTATCAGTTTTAGAGAATTTTTTACCATTGTTTTCATAAGCTAATTGAGGTGCCTCTATTATTTTAGCATCTTTCCTTAATTTAGGGCATAGCCCATAACTTGACTTATCATCATTCTTTAATCTCAATTCAGTTAAATTTATCATTAAAGGGTTTTTTATTACAATACCTATCTGCTTTGCCAAATTTTTAGCTAAATAATTATTTTTTCCATAAGAATCATCAGCTGTTCTTAGAACTAAAGCAGGATTTTCATAAGTTCCCTCAAATGCAAAATTTCCGCTCTCTAAAATTCTTTCCAAATCAGCTAAAGTTGCAATTCCTAATCTTGAATCTATTTTTTTTAATTCTTCATGTATGAGAATGTCTCTGAAACTATTGGCTCCTGTAAGCATTAGAGATTTAGGATCATAATTAGAAATGCTTAGAGAAGGATTATTTCCGTATTCTTTTGATATTCTTTTTTCAATTCTCTCAATGATATATTGTGCCAAATCTCCTTTCACAAAGTTAGGAGTTTCTATTTCTACTTGTTTTGTTATTATTAAAATTGGATTTTTATCTTGTTTTTTCTTTGATACCATTTTGTATATCCCCTAAGACTAAAAATAACCTATATCCTGTAGTATATAAATCTTTCTATTATGTGACTACTATATAGTTACTCTACTTAGAACTCGCCAAGGCTTTTCTGCTTGCCTTCTATTACCTTTTCATCGTTAGAAAGCTGTATTCGGCCATAAACACCGTCATAGCCTGGCTTGATGTTTAACTTATCTTCTCTATTTTTTATGATTAAAGAAGCTAGTTTTGGATGGATAACTTTAGCCAGTTCAGCTTCTGGAACTGAAATCAAAACATTGAATTCTGTCTTGAAATGCTTAATAATCAGATTATAAATTTCCCATACTTTTTTAGATGCTAATCCTGTAATATCGTAGGAAGCAGCGATTATCTCTGTTAGAGGTATTAAGCAATGAGTTTGTTTATTTGCAGCTAATTTTACCCCTTCTTCTATACTACGGTCTGCCAATTCTTCTACTCTGTAAGCTACTCCAATTGTTAACTCTCGTTTGCAGTTTGGGCATACCCCTCCAATTTTTTTAGTCTGTTCAGGATTTAAGGTAATATTACAAGCACGATGACCATCAACATGATATTTTCCATATTCTGGATACGTTTCAATAGTGCCTTTTAATTTTTCACCAGTTCTGATAGCATTAATTATTTCTTTATAATTTATTTCAGTATCAAAAATTGTTGCTTCTCTGCCTAAGCGCCATGGATAAAAGCTGTGATTATCAGAAAAACTAACTAGTTGATATTTATCTAGTTTAGATATTCTCCTATCCATTGCTGGAGTGGAGGACATGCCTGTTTCTAAAGCATGTATATACTTGCTTTTTTCTTTAAAGCATTCCTCAACTGAATTAAAACCAGACTTGCTGCCAAAAATAGACATCCAGGCCGTAAGCATATGGGCAGGTATTATCTCAATATCTTTGCTTATGCTCATCATCAATTCTGTAAATTCAATACAAGACATCCCAAAAATAGGTCTGCCATCATAATCTAAACGCCATCTTTTTAATAAAGCGTCTCTAACTTGAATAACGACTTCTTTATTTGGAAATAAAACAACTAAATGTATTCTTCTGCCTTTTCCATCTTGGGAATAAGCGAATGACAACTCTGTCTGCCAGATAAAAGGAAAATTTGTTTTGCTCCACAAAACTCCATTTTCATCTTCCTTAAGCAAAGAATTAATCTCTTCAAACCATTTTGGATGCAGACAATCTCCTGTTCCTAAAATATCTAAACCTTTAATTTTAGCATATTGTTCAAGATTGGTAATAGTTGTTAATTTACTGCAGGCTTGAGCATATCTCCCATGTATGTGAAAATCCCCTACTAATTTCATTTGAAAACAAAGCTAAAGAATACTTATAAGGTTTACTGAGCGTCTTCAATTGTTATAGGAACCGATATCAAATCACGGTACATATATCTCATCTTGACAATCAAGAAATCCTGGTAGCTTATATCTTGAATGCCTGAAGTGTCTATGTCACAAGAAACTGTCTTGATGTTGTTGACTAATCTTACTATTCCTTTGTTTGAATTTCCAAACTTGCTGCATGAAATCTTCATGTTGCCTGAAGAAGATGACAATGAAACTTCTATCATGTCGGCATTATCTTCTATTTCCTTGCAGACATCTGTGAATGTTGAAGGAGAGTAAGCCTTTCCAATTCCCTTGTTTGAGACGTCAAAGGAAACCAAAATCTTGCTGCCTGAAGTTGGGCGCTGCCTGAAACCAACTACCTGAACAGGAGCTCCTGAATTTTCAACTTTTACAGCCTGGTTATCAACTAAGCAAGAATCTTCATCTCCCCTTTCCAATGGATTTTTCTTCAAACAAATAGAAGCTACGGCTTGTGTTTCATAGTCATAGCATACATTAGCGCGAATATCAGTATCAAAATCAGCTGGCAAATCAGACTTGTATTTTGCCATGCCAAATGAAAGCTCTTCAATACCACCAGCAGACAATAAATCCCTGTCTTTCCTGACTCTTTCCAAATCAAAATCAGACTTGACATTCAAAGAATTTAATGAAAATGCTTCTTTAGAAATTCCAGACAAAGAAGCCAAGATTCTTCCCTTAGGTATTGTAAATTCACCTTCATTTTTTAATAACAATGTGATAAAAAACTCTTCCTGATTATCGTCAAGAACTTTTGCTGGAGGCTCATCGCCTGCGAAAGCTAAGCTTAAAGCTTTAGTGCCGCCTACAAATGCAGAATCTGAAGACTGATCTGTGCCTTTAGATAAGCCTGTACAACCAGCTAACAAGAAAACTAATGATATAAACAATACTAACCTCTTTTTCATGTTTATCTAATAATCTTAAGAAATTCAAGATTTATAAACTTAACTCTCTAAATTGTTGAATTTTAAAGGGCTTACCTTCACTGTCTTTGTCAGCCTTGTAGTGTACCTGTATTTTATGTTTATGTCTAGCAAGGAGTTGAAGGACTGCTCTGCAAAATTAGCCTTTGCTGTGCAGTCAACTTGAGATTTTCCTTCTTCTAGTTTTAATTTAATTGAGTTGCCATTGCCTTTGAAGCTTCTTGTCTTTGATGAGGCTATGCACGACATTGAAGAGAAAGCTTTTGTTGTTGGGTTGATTATTAAATCTACTTCAGCGTTATCGTTTTTAGTTTTATCCAAGCCAGAAGTACCTTTGTTTATCACATCAAATGAAAGCTTGACTATTAAGATGTTTGATTCTGGAGAAACATAAGTTGTTTTTTTAATGCTTGAAACTGTGATGGGTAGTGTTGAAGCTGCTAATCCTAGATTATTTTCAGATATAGATTGATAGTCGCAGTCAGAATCTTTTTCTATATTTTCTGGATTGCAGAGTTTTATATTTGCATTTAATTGAGCGTCAACATTGTAAGAATATTCCAATAAAAACTGGACATTTCTTTCATCATTGAAATTAAACCTGAAAGGACCGCCAAAGAAAGTCTTGTCTGAAACTATTGCGTTAAAGTCAATATTTTCAATCTTGTCTCCTAAAGCAACAATTTTTTCATTGTCAACTAAAGCTGATTCTACAGACAAAGAGCCTTGTAAAGTTCTAAAACTTGTTATTGAAGATGATTCCTCTATGTCTGTTGTCAATTTCAAGTCAACATCAGTTTGGTAAGGCATGTAATTCAAGAAACCTGCTTCAATGAAAAAATTACCAACAATTTCATCTTCAGGCTTGTCTTTCAAGAATAAAATCTCTATGCCACGGTTTGAAAATGAAGTTCCTACCTCAGACCCTCTGTTTTTGAAAGCTTCCAAAGGGGACAATGCAGTGTCTTTTATATTTTCCAAAGAGCATGCGCTAATCAGAACTGCCAATGTTAATATTAATATTATTTTTTTCATGGTTCGCTAAATAAACCCTGCTTATTTTCTATCATGGTATCCAAATTCTTCTGCATTTTTTTGTATAACTCAGCATCTGATTGAGCAAACAATGACTGCTTTCTTATTTTTAATGTATCTAAAATTGAAGTTGCGTAAGTGTACTGGACTTTAGAGCATAAATCCCCGTACTGTATGTTTTCTGAACTTGCTTTCCTTATTATGAAATTGCAGATGAAGCCTAAAGGGTCAGTTTTTTTATTCTCTTCAAAAGATTTTTTCAATCCAGAATTTATTTGTGGCAATAAAGAGGAATCCATGATGCCGTCGCAAGTGCCTCTCTCTATGACTGCTGTTGAAGGTAGAGACATTTTTGCATCTTTCACTTCCAAGATTGAGCCTTCCCAGTTTTCATCCTGCTTCAACAAGCCTTTGACAGCATACCTGCCATTGAAAATGCTATCTGAAGATGATGGAACAACCCAAGGATTTATTATGTTTAGACTTAACAAAGTCAAGCCGCAACCGTCAACGCATCTAGGTACTTTTCCTTCTGCTATTTTAAGTTGATAAAAATCATCGTCCCTAATTTGCGCATAATTCTCTTCTGTTACAGAATACAAGCTGACGCAAGTTGTTGTTGAATAATCATAAAACGCTTCAATCTTTACTTTCAAGGTTGTCAACGCTTCTGTATTAAGCTGCAATGAAGATGTCAATGATGCTGGGAAGTCGCATGAAAAATAGGTTTCAAAAGTTTCTGAGCCTAAAGGTATTTCAAAGAAAGCCATGCCTTCATCATTTAAGCTTCTTCCTTGGAAAGAAGTTTTACCGTCGTGCCAGCCATTTGAATCCTGAATTTTGCATTTTACAACGACATTGTATGGATTTTCTGTTTGATCAGCTTTCAAAGTGTAAAGCATTGAAATTGGCTCGCCTAAAACAAAGTCCTGCTTGTTCGCATCTGCAACTATCTTTACTCCTTTCTTGACAACATTTTCCTGCTTTGTTGGATCTTTGAAACCAAAGTCTTTGTTAATTACTGTCTCATCAAAAGTGAGTACCCCCCAAATTCTTTGGAAGGCAGTAAATTTGGGACCAAAAAGATTTGTTACACTAACTTCTGTATCTGTCAAAGCTCCAGCCTTATATTTAAGATATAAATAACCAGCACTATACAAAAGACCTACTCCAATAGCAATAAATAGCAAAACTTGCAAAATTTTTATGAAAGACCAACCAAAAAAAAATGAAGGTCCCCATTTACTAGAAGCCCTTGCAAATTCTTCCCCCCTAAATCTCCCTTTGCCTTCCTGGTAAGGACTTGGTCTTGAAGATGATGAACTTTTCAGTGCTTCAAACAACTTATTTTGATTTTTTTCTAATTCTTTATATTTTCTTTTCCAATTAGGCTTCAACAATAAAATAGGAAGAAGTTTTGTAAAACTACTTTTGCCATTAATTTTTCTAAAAAACATGATCAACCTCTTTTTATCTTTCTAAGAAGACTTCCATATCTTCTATTTCAAACTCTGTGTTTGGAATTATCTTTAGGAAATTCTGTCCTTCAATCAAGTAATCTGAAATGTCATAAATGAAATCAGGAGCGTAAGTTTCCATGTAGATTCTGACTCCATTTACCAAGATTGTGGCTGATTTTTTGTAGCCATCATCTGAAAATTTAAGCTCTAATGTTCCAAATAATAAACCATCTTCCAAGTCTATTATATCTTCCCTTTGAGCTGAGAAAAAATAATTTGGATAATTCTTTTGTGAAACTCTTTTTTCCAGTAACAATTGCTCTACGACGTATTGGCCTTTGTCAATCTGGAATTCTAAAGTATTTGAGCCTTGTAGCAAGTAAGTCATATCAATGTCATCGCCAACTTCTCCTGCATCACACACAACCAGTCTTTGAGAAACCATTCTTCCATTAAGGAAAATTGTAAATGTTCCAGTCTCTTTCACCTTCAAGCAATTTACGAAATAGAATACTGTAGCCCCTTCAATGTTCTTGTATTCTGCCTCGCTCAAAACGAAATTTCTTTTTTCTCTCTTGTTTTCAACATTGTACTTAACAAACAATCTTAGATCCTGCAATTGATAATAGTTTGAAGTCAAGAACTTCCAGCTTGGATTTTCTGCCTCAAAAACCAAAACATTGTTTTTTCTCAAGTAAGGCTTTGGCAATATTATAGGCAAGTCTGAATTTGTTATTCTGCTGTTGAATATTTCTGCACCATTCAACTTGATCCTTAGCTTTCCTGAACCATCACTAATAGAGAAGTAAAGTTTTGCATCTTCCACAGACTCAGCATCTTCCAAATTAAAGTAAACTTCCTTTTGAGAATTGTAAAACAATGTTCTTCTTGAATATACAGAATTTGCCAGAAGAGTTTCCTTTGTTTCTTGGTTTGCAAATAGGTTTATCGAAGGCAAAGGCTGGGCAAGCACGTCCCTTATGTAAGGATAGACAAATCCAGGACTTTCAGACAATAAAACTTTGAATGAGTCTCTTGATCCTGAGTCCTGATTGTAATCAGAACTGCCTGTAGAGTCAACATTATTGACTAAATTTTCCCTTTCTGGCGTCGGTAAAATAACAATATATAGAACCATAAAGAGAACAATCATCGCTATCAAATTGGCTACATCGCTTGCTGTTCCTCTTTTCATATTTAAATGAATAACTTTATTAATATTTAAACTTAACTTTTTAATAAAACGCGATTATAGGCTCTAAAAATGAAGATTTTAAAGAAAGACATCAGAAATGGATTCTGCCATATACAGGTAAACAACCTGGAAGACCTTTGGTATCTAAGTTCCATAATTGACAAAGGCGATTTTGTAACTGCAAGGACTGAAAGAAAGATCAAAGTTGGGGGCAGCGACAGAAAAAGCAATGTTGCTGTAAGGGTTGCAAACATAACAATAAATGTCGAGAAGGTTGAGTTTAGCAAATATAATTCATCTTTAAGAATTTCTGGAAAAATTACAAGCGAGCATGAAGACATTCCGAAAGGAAGCTACCATACATTAAATGTTGAAGTTAATTCTAATTTGAAAATAAACAAGGAAAGATGGCTAAGCTTTCAACTGGATAAATTAGATGAAGCGTGCAAGCAAGACAAGACAAGCGTCTTAATATGCGTTTTAGACAGGAAAGAAGCCAGTTTTGCAATATTGAAAAGCTATGGATATGAGATGCTGACTGAGATTGAAGGGGTTGTTGAGGAAAAAAGAATAAAGGAAAAGCAGAAGGAAAGCACTTTTTACAATGAAATTATCAAGATGCTAGAGCAATATGACCAAAGATTTAAGCCAAGCAGCATAATACTGGCAAGCCCTGCATTTTTTAAGGAAGATCTGGCAAAAGAACTTGATAAAAACAATAAAACTTTAAGGAAAAAAGTGGTTTTAGCAACATGCAATTCAACTGGCGCAAACGGGATAAATGAAGTCCTGAAAAGAGATGAAGTCAAGTCTGTTTTGAAGCAGGAAAGGGTGTTTAACGAGACAAAAGTCATCGAAGAAATACTTGTTGAGATAGCAAAAAACGGCAATGCCACCTATGGATTTAATGAAGTAGAGAATGCTGTTGGTCAAGGCGCTGTAAAAACACTTGTAGTAGTTGATTCTTTGATACAAAAATTAAGGCAGGAAGAGAAGTATGAAAAGCTTGAAAGAGTGATTAGAAGTGCTGATTCTATGAAAGCTGAAGTTTTTATTGTTTCTAACGAGCATGATGCTGGGAAGAAATTAGAGGGTTTGGGGGGTATAGCCTGTCTTCTAAGGTATAAATTATGACTATTTTATAGTAGTTACAGATAGAAAGGTTTATATATGGATAAATAGTCTAAATTTAAATGGTAGATCGTAAAGAAGAAGGGATGGTACTGGATTCTTTAAAAGGAATAGTACAGAATGGGCAAAAAGTAAATGTACAACTTTATACTAGAAAGCCAGAAAGTAGAAGAAGATATGTTGAAAAATTTAAATTCACTTTAGATGATTTCTACAAAAGGGTAAAGGGATCTGTTCTTGATGCAACCACTACCTTAAAACTGAGAAACTATGATAAAGTAGTCAGCGAAATTGAAGAATTAAAAACTAAGCTTGAGGTCCATAAATGTCCAAAGGTTATTGCTGATTCAGGTAAAATCATAGACACTGCAATAAGCGATTTAGAAGGCGTTGTAGGAAAAATAGACGATGGTAAAGCAGACGAATTATCCAAATTAACAGCATCACATTCCACTGCAATTGACCCAAAAATAATTGAGGCGTTAGGTAGAGGTTGGAATCCTAGGTATGCCGTTTATTTGGCATTTTTAGATGAATTAAAAAGAAAAAGCAACAGTTACGAAGGGCTAGAAAAAAACTACAATGAAATTGCAGCAATTTTAGGCGTTAAAGCCGAGCAAGACAAAATAAAAGGCTCTATTGATGAACTGAGGGAAGCACCTGAAAAAGTCAAAATAGAACTACAAGAAAGGATAGCAACAAAACTAGAATCAATTTTAGAGGACATGCTTTGCAAAGGAAGAGAGCAGGGTTTTGAAAGGGGTTCTTTAAGAAAAAATTTAGGAAATGAAACATATATTGAATTAGGCATAGACGCTTTATCAGTAAATATTTTGGAATTGCATAATAAAGAACAAGAAATATCAAAGGAAAATGAAGAAGTGAGAGTAAAATATGAGGATATACTAAAAGAAAAGGTCCAAGATGCAGAAAAGATTGGGAAACTAGACCAACTTGCAAAAGATTTAGTTTCAAGGTCTACTGAATTAAATTCTGAAAAGGATACTTTAGAAAAAGGTTTAGAAAAATTAAGGCAAGACTACCATAAATTAGAAAATGAAAGCGGAAGAAAAGATGGCGTAATTAACACTTTAAAAGATGACTTAAAAACTGAAATGACAAAAACTTCAGCATTAAGTGTTGAAAAAACAAATTTAACTGAAAAATTAGCAACTTCTGAACAAAAACTAAAAGATCGTCCAAATAAAACAAGTGGATGGTACATTGTAGGTGTTTCAGTAGCAGCATTGTTAGCAGGTTACTCAATAGCCAAGTACAACATGAAAGATGCAGATGATGAGCAAGTAGAACAAATGCAACTGCCAATTAGACAGCATGAACAACTTACAGATCAGCAGTACAAAGAGTTATCAGCAAAAGAAAGAGAGCTAAGAGATGAACTTCTAAAAAGAGTTGAAAAAAAGGTTGAAGAATTAAAAAATAGGAAACCTAAGAACAGAGAATTAATAATTGAAAAGACAGAAGAATACATAATTTCAAAATAAAAAGAACAAATTACTGAGAAAAATACTTATAATAAATCCTAAAAAGAAGCATGGCACAAACGGGATGCCTTCCTTCACAGTTACTGACTTCAATTTTGACTTTTTTATCAATTCAATCTGGGCTTTTTCAATCCCAATTTCTGAAATATTATATTTTTTCTTCAAAGTTTTATTCACAATCCAGTCGCCTTCAGTCAGCTTTGAAACTGAAATCTCCTTGTACATGCAGACATTCTCTACAGCCTTTATCAAAACATAGAAGTATGGATAAACTGCCACAAGAATTGTCAAAAATCCAAGCAGTATTCTAAGCTTCGAGCTGAAAGTTGCCAGAAAGAAACTGAAGACAACAACAGCAAAGAAAGTGAACATAACAAGCTTCCTTTTTATTGACTTTTCAGAAAATAATTTTCTAGATTCTTTCATGAAGGCATGCCTGTGCTTCAAAGCAAGGACTATGCTCCAAATTATCCCGTAAAGTGCGCCTATGACAAGTATATTTATCAACAAGTAAACAAGAAAAATCATTTTAGTCTGAATAAAATAGGGCTTAGTTGCAAACAAGATGCCTAAACCCATCAGCAACTTTGAATCGCCGCCACCCCACTGCCTGCCATAGTACATCATGTTGGCGAATATAAACATTATTGCAAATCCCACAAGCCCGTCAACAAAGTAGTACCAGTCAGAGTAAACTAAGGCATGAATCAACCTTATAATAAAGCCTGAAAATATCATTGAATAGCTTATAAAATCAGGAACTTCGCGAATTTTCAAGTCAATCCAAGAAGCAATAAACAAGCCTAAAAAACCTATTGAAACAAGCAATATATCTGCTATCATCTCAAAAAAGTAGTTCATAATCTTTATAAACGTTTTTATGAGAAAAAGTAAAATGATAGACATAATTGGGGCTGGACCAGCAGGCAATTACTTGGCTTACTTATTAGCCAAAGACCATGAAGTTAATGTTCACGAAGAACATTCTAAAATAGGATATCCAATCCAGTGCACAGGAATACTGACTTCGCATCTGCATGACTTGTTAAGGATAAGCAAGAAGTTTTTAGTCAATACTATTTCAAAAGTAAAGGTATATTCTGCAAACAATGAGGTAAGCCTGAAGCTTAGGGAAAAAAACTATGTTGTTCACAGGACAAAATTTGACAGCTACATAGCAGACATGGCAAAAGATGAAGGAACAAAATATTTTTTGAATTCAAAATTTATTGGATGTGAATTAGGAAAACAAATTAATTTAAAATTCAATGATGGTAAGCAATCTAAAACAGACATTTTAGTCGGAGCTGATGGACCGCATAGCAGCGTTGCAAGGTCAGTTGGCATCTACGGCAAAAGAAGATTCTACAATGGCTTGCAGGCAACAATAAAAAAAGACTTTGAAAAAAATTTAGTTGAATTCTATTTAGGTGATAGATATATTGGATGGGTAGTTCCTGAAAATGAAGAGTATGCCAGAGTTGGAATTTCAGCAGAGAATGACTCTGCAAAGCATCTGAATGAGCTATTCAAAAGAGTTGGTGGAAAAATAACTGCAAGGCAAGCTGGTGCAATTCCAATCTACGATGAAAATATCAAAACACAGTTTGAAAACAGGATATTTTTATTAGGAGATGCAGCAACACAGGTGAAAGCTTCTACTCACGGCGGCATAATACCAGGAATGATTGCAGCCACTGAATTAAATAAAGCAATAAGGACTGGAAAGAACTACGACAAGATGTGGAAAGCCAGATTAGGAAGGGATTTAAAAATACACTTAATGATAAAAAAAATGATGGACAGGTTTAACGAGAAAGACTATGATTACCTGATTAAATTAGTTGACAATATAAAAGTAAAAGAATTGATTGAAATTTATGACAGAGAATTTCCTTCAAAGTTTGCATTCAAATTGCTGCTAAAAGAGCCGAGATTTTTGAAATTCTTGTTCAAAATGTGATTAAGGTACTCTTTCTCTTTTTTTTAATTTAATAACTTTCTTTTTTTCTTCCTTGATGA
Organism: Candidatus Nanoarchaeia archaeon; assembly: GCA_035289925.1. Taxonomy (GTDB): domain Archaea; phylum Nanobdellota; class Nanobdellia; order SCGC-AAA011-G17; family DATDVL01; genus DATDVR01. The sequence continues at coordinate 46,556 of DATDVR010000006.1, forward strand.
CAACCTGCTCAGGCTTTATAGAATTTTTCAATGAAGAAAGTATTTTTTCATTCTCCTTATTGTCAATTTTCTTAGGCTCCCACTGAAAAATGACATTGTCATCCTTGAATCTTGGGATTACGTGAACTAAGACATGTGGCGAAGTCTGGCCAGCAACAAATCCATTTGCAACAAAAATGTTAGTGCCTTCTGCCTTGACAACATCAAAAACTTTTCCAGCCAGTTTATTTGCTATCTTGAATAAATGAGATGCTTCATTGTCAGGCATCTGGGCAGTTAGAGAGTAATGTTTTTTGGGGAATACAATCAAGTGTCCTGGATTTGCAGGCCTAATGTCTAAAGCTGCAATAACAGTGTCATCTTCATGGATTTTTTTAGCTGGAATCTTTCCAGAAACTATGGAACAAAATGGACATTCTCCCTTTTGGTTTTTTGTCAGGAATTCAATCTGCTCAGGATTCAATGTCTTCAAGAATTTTTGCAACTCAATCTGCTGCTTGTCAGCTTGAAGCTTAGAGATTTCATTTATTTTTTTAATCTGTTCTTCTGACAATGGATTTTTCATGAAAATAAGCTAAGATTATAGATTAATAAGAGTTTCTAAAAAGATCTTCTCATGTCAACAATTTCTGCTGAACTGACACCAGCTATTTTCTGGCATTCTAAAGCAACGCCTTCTGTGTCGCCTTTGTCTTCATCAATCAAGAAAATCAATTTTAAAGCCTTTATTCCAAAGCCTATCGGCTCAAATTCTACCTTGCCAACTTTACCGCCTTTAGAAGAAATTTTTTTAGTGGCTTCTTCCTGAACTTTTTGCAAGTCAGTTGAAGGAGATTCTGGCATTATCTTTAAGGTTATAATTACCTGACCCATTTTAATTTGGTCCTGAGAATCCGCATTGAGAATCTGGGCAGTTATATCTTGTTGCTAATTTCTTGCAATCTAAACATCTATTGATGTCATGCTTGCCACAGCTAGGACACTTGAATGTAGTGCTGCCTTTGATGTTTGTAAGCTTTCTTTTGCAACTTGTGCATGTCAATTCTGCCATACTTTAAGATTCAAAAAAGCTATTTATAAAGCTTTCCAAAGGTAAATGTTATAAAATTTCTAATAATTTTTCTAAAGTTGGTTTGTTAGAATTATCGTCTAATGAGCTATCTATTCCTACAAGTGGATTAAGAGGCAACTCATTTATTAAATTTTTTAGCAAAGTAGGAAGAATGCTCCTAATAGTCTTAGCCTTCAATTCTAGATTATTTGGCAGATAACAACCTTCTTTTGTTTCTAAATCATTGTAGTCTGCACTGAATTCTTTAACAACACCTTTTGCGACATCAAAAAGAAGAACTTCCCTATGTTTTATCCAAAAAAGTCCTGTCGAATTCCCTTTTTCGTCTATCATCTCTTTAGGTTTTCTATGTTGCAAATAAGTAACATCAACTCCATTTCCCTTAGGATATATATGAATACTAACGTAATTGCCAGCATCATCTCTTAAATCTTTATAGTAAGAGTCTACTTTACCTCCTTCTAGAGAATAAGAAAATCCAGACGATCTTTTTTCAGCTAAAGTCCGCATTACCATGAACTAAAAACTCTAAATTTTATATATAAATATTATGCACGAAAGGGTCTTATAATATAAAAGCAATATTTAATAAATGAATTTATGTAGGTTTTAGTTAAGCCTCTGTATTTTAACGGATAGAATAAAGGTTTGCGGAACCTTAGATCGAGGTTCAATTCCTCGCAGGGGCGTTAGCATATTTTATACAGTTTTATAAGTTAATAACAGAAAGAATTAAATCTCAAGATAACTTATTAAAAGAATATTTTGGAGACCATGATGGAAAAAACTACTAGAATAAACCATAAACAGAATAGCTTTGAAAAGGAACGACATAAGAGAATATTGAAAAGACTAAGATATGCATTGGGGGCAGCAGGGATTATAATAGCTGGAACTACTTTCAGTGGAGAAATTTTAAGATACACGAATTTCATAAAGCCAAGCAAAACTCCCGTTTATCTACAATCTAAATACTCTAATTTTGATGGGCTACTTGAGGAAGCAAGAAAAAATCCAGAAAAGAGAAAGAAATTTGTCAAAAATCTTGCACAAATTCTAGAAAATGAACCGCCTTCAGAAATTCGCTACGATCATGATGGATCTTTCACACGATCTTATATATTTAGATCAGTATTTGCAAAGTCTGGTAAATCTCCTAACTATTTGGAGGATTATATTGAATATATTCTCTCCAGACCAATAACTGTGGTAGAATGTGATGATTTAAAGATGCCTAGACCACCTATAGTAATCTCTCCAAGTTTTTTTACAGCAAGGCGCCTACCCGTTCCTATTCCATCAAAATTAGAAATGTATGCAGAAACAAAAAATGCGTATGCAATAGAAAATTCAGCAGAGGCAATGGCTACGCTTGAAGGTTCAATTAAGCGTGTCAAAGACATGATTAATCCTCCAACTCTTGCTGGGTTCAAATTAAGTGAAGCTTGCGTTAACGAGTACCTATCTGAAGAAGATAATGCTACTTGCAGCATAGGGGCTACTCAAAAATTTATGGAGCTTATAGAGGACATTCGTTGTTATCATGCCATGTATAAATTTATACACCAAAATGGGACAATTTCAGACGCAAAAGATGCAGGCATTTCCATTGATTTCTATATTGATATGCTGGCTAATTACCAAATTAGCATCAAATACGCAAGTCAGTTGGCAGGAGTTAATGGACCGCCAAACTTTTTTAGAAAGGTTTTGGACCAACAACTTAAAGATATAGGAAAGGAAAGACCTCAAATTGCTCAAGGAATGACTTGGCCTTCTTTTAGGTATGCAGATACAGAAGTAATAGTGCCTGTGCAATCACGCTAGGCGAGAATTTTCATACCTTACATTTTAATCAATAAAATCTATATAGTACCTTAATGAGTAATATTTTTGACGTCTTTCGCAATATATTTAAAGATGTTCTGATTATGTATTTAGGCTTAAAATAAGCCAAGAGATGATAAAACATCCTGCAAAGACTAAGAAAAGCGATAACATTAGCAACTTTGGTTGGTATTTCAGCAGTTGGTTGTGTAAGCAATTCTGAGAGGTATTTTGAAAAATTGCTTAAAGAAGAGCCAACACCTTTAATTGAAAAAGAGCTGCAAAGGACATTGGCGTATATTTATCCTAAAGACAAAAAAACAGAGGCAAAGAAGGCAACAAGCCAGCCTTTAACTCTTGATTACACTCTTAAGATATATGAACCACCAAGAGACTTGTACAGATTTGATTTCAGACTAAAAAATGAAAGAAAGCTAACAAAAAGCGAAGCTAAAAGAGAAGGTGTATTAGTATTAACTGGGATTGTAGAAGAAAAAGTAAGGAATATTCCGGTTGTTGCAGAGCTTACTGGATGGCTGTTTGATACAGGATATTTTGTTTATGATGGAGTTAGAGAATTAGAAAGGCTTGATGGCAACGGATTTAATGTAAAAAACACTTTTCATACAGAAGGAATTCAAAGGCTTGGATTATCTTCAAAAATAATATTTCCATGGAAAACTGAAGATTTTGAAGGTGATTTTTATATTTTAGGATCTGCTGGGACAAACATAGACATAATGGATGAAAACAAGGAAGTTGAGACCTTTAAAGGCTTTAGTTCAAACAAAAATAATCAGACAGGATGGGAAGCTGGCATTGGAATCACAATTTACATCTGCAAACCAAAAAGAGACATAAATTATGGTGCGAAGAAACATTGACAGGACAGGTGACTACATTAAATAATAAAAAGAAAAGGATTATGCTAAATCCTGAATGCCTTTTTCTGTCATCACAAAAGCTGCTTCTGCTTCTGGAAGTGCTGGTGCATCCACTAATTTAGCAACTCTTGAACCTTTTTTTCCACGCCTTAAATATATTCTGTAGGTACTTGAATGGGCGACTATATTACCCCCAACAGCTTCTGTTGGGTCGCCAAAAAAAGTGTCAGGCTTGGACATTACCTGATTTGTAATGTAAACTGCAATTCCATAGTTCATTGCCAACTTCAATAAAGCGTGCATGTGCTTGTTAAGCTTTTGCTGCCTTTCAGCTAAGGTTCCTCTGCCAACAAATTCGCTTCTGAAATGACCCATCAAGGAATCTAAAATTACCAATTTAATTGGCAATCCTTCCTTAATCAAGTCTTCAATCTTGTCTACAAGAAGCATCTGATGATCACTATTGAAAGCCCTTACTCCACGAAAATTTTCAAGTGCTTTTTCTGGATCTAATCCTTTTGCAATTGCCAACTGCTTCAAAAACTCTGGACGTAAAGTTCCTTCAGTATCTATCCAGATTGCCATGCCGTTAATTCCTCCTTGCTCTTTAGGAAGCTGAACATTCACAGCAAGCTGGTGTCCTAAACTGGTTTTTCCGGAGCCGTAAGCTCCATAACATTCTGTAATAGCCCCCGTCTCAATTCCTCCGCTAAGCATAGCATCAAATGCCTTGGAATTTGAAGTTATTCTTTCTACAGCCTCACGTTTCTTTAATAAATCGGTTCCAGATTCAAAGCCCATCTTCAGTTGATCACGTGCAGTCTTGATTATTTTCTTTGCAACTGCTTCTCCAACACCTGCAATGTCAACAATCTCTCCTGGAGAGGCTACAGCTATTGAAAGCATTGTGTCAAACCCTGATTCTTTTAATTTTTCTGCTGTTGCTGCTCCAACACCGGGCAAATCTTCAATTGTGAACTCTTTTTTTTCCTTTGCCATTTTATTCCTCCCCTTCACTGAAATCTTTCAAAAATATTTCTTCCTGCAATTTCTGCAAAATTAGAATTGCTTTTGGAATGTCGCCTTTTCGTAAATTTATTTTTTCATCTCGCCAGGTTTCTCCATCTTTCCATGACCTTCTTATTGTGGCTGTCTTGAATTCTATTTCTATCCCTTCTCCTTTATTTGACTTGTTGCTCCAGACTACCCCTTCTATAGCTCCTGCCCTGTATTTAGCTACTGGCAGATTTTTTACAACCTTTGTTGGTTTCATTTTATTCATCACCTATATTGCTTTCGCATTTTTTTTCAGTTAACCTTGTAAAAAGCGATAGAACTAGCATCCCATCGCCTCCCTTGTCGGAACTTGTTTCACGAGGCTAAAACATAATAAGTAGAAGTTATTTATAAAGGTTTATAGGGCGGTTGTCGCGTGTCTATATTCTGCAGTATATAGGTTAAATTTTATTCTCTAGACCTTTTTTGATTCTATCTGCCTCTTTTTGCAGGCTGTCAGAATACATAAGCATTGCAAGACCAAAAGTTCTTCTCTCTGGTATTGTAAATTTATGATAAAAGTCATCTTTTGTGTTTTCATTAATTATTATCTGAGTCCCAGTTATTGAAACATATTTTAACGAATAGTTATCTGACTCGTGCTTTTTAATAAACTCATAATTATCTTTTATATTTTCCAGGATTTCTGTCGTTGACATTTTAAAAAATTAAAAAGTAACAGAGATTGCTCCTCTGTTGTAAGAATTTGATACTTGGTTGCCATAAATTATTTCATTTGACATTCTTCTTCCCATTCCATAGCCGCCATAGTATCTGTTTGCTGGGTAGCTGTACCTGTATGAATTGCTTGGGTAGCCATAGTATCTTGAGCTTGGATAGTCTCTATAATGGTAGATGTAAAGATTTCTTGGCTGGTAGAATCCTGTTCTTGAGAAGCTTCTTATTACTGCCCCTTCGCCATGCTTTATTGCCAAATCGTTCAAGACTTTTATCTCTGAGTTGTAATTTGGACCAAAAGGACCGAATTCATTTGTTGCAGTGTAAGTAACTGTGTTGTCATAATGGTAAGCTGAGACTGCTGTCAAGCCTAGCAACAAAGAAAATAATATTGTTAATAATTTTTTCATTTTAATTCTCCCTTACCTTAAAAAATAATAATGTCTCCAAAGAAAAACCACCCAACTTTGACATACCCTTAGCAAAATTATTTACTAAATCATGCTTTTCTTTTAGGTATCTATCCTTGATCTCATATAGCTTTGCTTTAAATTCTTGAAACTCTTCATAAGGTTTAAATTCAACATGTTGCAAAATCCCACGTCTTTGGACGCTTGGTACTTGAGCATGAGGATAATTTGGATGCAATGCAACACCTACATAAGATCCTAATGGTATTAAGTCTTTTTTAAATGCTTCTTCAGAAAATAAATTTTTCACAAGATTGTCTAAATCCTTGCCAGCAATCAAGTATTCCCAGCCAGCTTCAGTAGTTCCTAAGTGACTTGTACTTAAAACCTTATTTTCTTCATCTGTAAAAATAATATCATTTTCATCTATTGTAGCTTTAAGATGGTCTGTATCTTCTCTATCTATTACATATAATCTAACTTTTTTTAGTTCATCTGCCATTTTAATTCCCCCAACAATCTCTAGAATTAATCTAGAGGTTTTACACCCCTTCTTTGTTTAACCTATATGCTAGAGTATATATAAAGCTTTCGGATTATCTCTTGACATTTAAAATTCATTAAGCTTTTAAAGGGTAGTTTTCAGGATTAATGTATGAAAGAAACATCATTTTATCAGAGATTATTAAAAAAAGCAGAAAATGTTAAGATTGGCTCATTAGTAAAATTCATTCTAAATGACAATATAGAGCTAAGGGTAGCAGAAAAAACAGGAAACTTGATTTTCATGGACAAAAGATATGAAGCAGGCTGGATAAGAGAGGGGAGCAAGCCTACAGAAGCAAGAAGCGTTGTTGCATACATACTGGACAAAAGATCTTACAGCCCAGATTTCTATGAATTTGAAATAGAAACGCCAAAAGGAAAAAAAGGATTAGTGAGGCTCAACCACTGCAAAGGATTAAGATATAGATTAAACTTGAAAAGAATTCTAGATAGCCTTATGCAAACTGCAAAATATCAATTATAAAAAATTAAAAAATCAGGCTGAATCAACAGCCAATTTTCCTGCACCTCTAAACAACAAAGCTAGATTCATTAACAGCAATAGTAATGGCAATTCTATTGTTCCAAAATCTGGAAAGAAATCGGCCCCTAACATCCGTGGTATATGGACAAACAATAAGGCTACTGTCATTATTATTGCAAGCCATAAAGCTGCAAGCCTTGTCCATAAACCAATAAACATCAAGATTCCACCTGCAACTTCAAAGATTCCTACTATAGGACCAAAAAATCCTGGGAATCCTAACGATGAAAAAAATCCTGCTGTTGCTGAGAAGTTCATCAACTTAGGAATGCCGTGCAACAAAAACGACATTGCAATTCCTAATCTTAATAACAATGGACCATATTCTGCATATCTTTTTAGATTTTCAAACATTTTAACTCCTCCTAGACAGATATTTGTTCTACAACTTGTTTGGCAATCTGAGCAGGGTTAAGCTCATTTATATTTCTAGCCATAAATTCCTTGCGCTGCATCATCTCATTTATATTGACTCTTCCAGTAATTTCAAGCTGTTTGCCAAGAACAGAAGACTTCAATGCTTCAAAGTTATTAGGATTGTCTTTCAAAGCCAAAACTTGATCATAAGGAATGTTTAAAATCCTTTCAACTTGATTCTTAAAAGCAACAACCCTTATAGAGTCTGTGCCGTCGTCGAAAAAGAAATTTAAGATTGGAGAAAATTCCTTATTGACCTGACCGTGCTCCTTGCAGGTATAAATATCATTTGCAAATTCAACTTTTTTGCCGCATTGGCTGCATGTGGGGTAAAATTTAGGATCAAAAACCTGGACTATTGTGCCTGCAATTGAAATGTTGTTGTCAGTGTCTGTTAAAGCAGCTATTGTTTTTCTTACAAACTCTGGAGAAGCTGTAAAATCTGCAACAGTAACAGTTTCCCCTTCTGGATTTAATTCATAACTTGACTGATTTCCAGTATGAATTTCTGTAAAGCCATTTTGGTTCTGCTTTGAATAGCCGTTTTTTAATTTGATAATTGTTCCTTCTTTTATAATTCCAGATTCAATGTCTTTAATGTGATTTGTATCCCAGAAAACAAGCCTCATTCTGCCAGTTTCATCTCCAACTAGAAAGCTTGCAACTTTCCCTTCTCGAGAACCTACTTTGAATGTATTAACATTATATAATTTTAAGACTTTAGCCAGGACGCTTACAGAACGCATGCCAGGAATGACATTTTTCAACTGCATCCTCTTGTTTCTTAGATCTTCAAATATCTTGACATTCAATTCGTTAGCAACAATATGGGCTGCGCCTTCCTTGCTTATCAAATCAGATAGCTTATTGAGCTTCTCTTTTATTTTTCCTTGAATATCATCTTCAGAAAGTCCTGTCTGAGCCTTTATTTTGTTTATAATTTCTTGGTAATTTAAACCCATCATTATCAAAACCCCTTAAGTATTACTTTCTAGATTGAATTGGTATTTAAACTTATTGCAAATTTGGTAGATATGTCTTTATTTGGCAATTTAACGTCAAAAAAAACCAGATTATCTTTCTTTTTTATAGTCCAGTCGAAATTATTGGTGAAACTGCATGTTTTTTCCAATTTATCTTCAGAATCTACCAATTCATTGAATGAAGTGCTTGTTAAACAGTTAGATTTTGAGGCTACTTCCTTGAAAATACTGCTTAAAAATGACAAATCAAGATTTAACTCTTGCTTGAAGTTTGGAGCAATCTCGTAAAAGACATTATTTTCCTCATATCTCAACTTGTAATTTGCCTTGCCTTGAACAACTAAGGTTTTTTTGAAAGCTGAAGATAAAACATAATCGTCTTTGAACTTGTAGGGAGCTTTTTCAACATGATTTTTTAGATTTTCCATGAAAAACAAATCAAAATTTTTGACTATTTCGTTGTAATCTGCTGGGCAGCCTGAATCTAGAATAATATAATCGCCTTCTTTGTTGCATTCTTTATTGTAAAACTTTGAAAGCAAGTCTTGAGAAGATTCATAAGCTGAAATTCTAGCAATTGAATCTAAGTAAACCAGTTCATTTTCTGCATTGTTGATTAGAGAGACTGAAGTCATTGCTTTGGTTCCAACTTTTTCTTCCTTTGATGAAGATGAAATGTATGTTGCCAATGAAACTGCAGCTATGAAAAAAATCAAAATTATCATTGTGAATGGAACTGTTGTTGATGCTTTCTTATCCATAGTAATTTTCACCTTTGTCAATCCTGTAGAAACCTAATGTTATTTTATTGTCATCTTTATCTGGCAAAATTATTGAAGCTGATGGATTTTTTGAGCCCATTGCAAATCTTTCATAGCTATAATCTCCCGGCTTGTCGAAAAAGAATTTTTTTCCGTTATAATTGATTTCCAAGGCCCAGTAATTGTCAAGACTATTGAAAAAAGACTTTGATGAATCCTGAATCATATTTTCATCCATGTTTGAAACAAAATCAAGAACAGAACCGTCCTGATAATTAGATTTTAAATAAGAAAGAAGCATATGATTCGAATCTGAATTTAAAAATTCTTCTTTAATAATTTTCTTGCTGCTTTCTCTTGAGGTTATCTGAATCATTATTACAATTATTATAGTGAAGATTATGAAGAATATCACTAAGATGCTCAATATTGACTCCATTGCAAAGCCTTTCTTGTTCATTTTAGCCCGACTCCTGCAAGATTACTTGAGCTTCTAAAAAAGTATTTTCCTTGGTGCTTGTAACTATAGGTGATTTTTTAGTCAAGCATGTAACTTTAGATACTTTCAAAGGACATTCATTTGAGATGCTGATAAACAGAAACTTGTCATTATAGTAATCTTGATTGTTAATTGTAAGCTTTATAGCAAGACCTTCTTTTTTCAGACAATTTCCAATTCTTTCCTCTGTTAACTTATTCAAGTCGATAACACCGGGATAAACTCTGGAACCATCATCGTAAGCCAAGCAGTCTTTTGAATAAACTAATCTATCAATAATCAAATTTGGCTCTGCATTCCCAATTTCCAATTCTTTGTAGACTCCTGCTGTTGCTATGTATCTTACACCAAGCAATGCAGGTATAAGAACAAAAACTGCCAGAAATGACAGCGGTATGTTCTTGCCTATGTCTTCATCAGCTTTTTTGTTCATTTTTTAAAACCAAGTAATCATCTTTTTTTTCAATATTATAAGACAAATAAGAATCCTCAACAAAGTTTTTATATGCAGATTCAGACTTAGAAACTGTAGCCCTGCCATCTTTTACCTTGTATGAAAATTCTGGATTGAAAGAATGCTTAATTTCCAAGCTGCCTGAAGCCAAAGATAAAGCATTCATGGAATAAGCGATGTCAATTGCATCTTTCTCCAAGTAGAATGAAGAGTTGTCTTTTGAATTTTCTGTGAAAATAAGCATCGAAATGCCAAATGTGATGGCAACAGCAATCCAGAAAGCCAAAGAAAGCATACTAGTAACTACATTACCTCTTTTTCCCATAAAAATAGATTAAGCTTCTGGATTTATATTACTTTCTTTAGACTTGAAGATGACACGTTGCCTTTCCACAATATTAGTAGTCTTAGAAGGCGCTACAAATAAGTAAGTTTTGCCGTTCTGCACTGTCTTTTCAATGAACAACTTCTGTATTCCAAAATTAACATCCGATAAATGGTCTTCGCACTGGCCGTAAATGAACAACGAAGCGTAATTGAAATTTCCAGCATCTGCAGGATACAAATCAGAAGGCAATGTTACTTGGCTACCACCTACATTTTTCCAGACTTTTTCTTCTTCAGAATACTTGATTCCAGAAGGCAAGTAGCTTTGATAGAGATAATCTAAAGTGAAAATCTTGTCTGCTTTAACTGACAAGCATGAAACAGGATAGTTGTCTTCTTCAAAGTCGTCATCGTCGTAAGTTTCTTGGTATAAACACAGGCATGAAGTCTTGGAACATTCTGGTCTTTTTGGCTTCTGAACTTCTTCAAAGCCAAGTTGAATAGCAGCATCATAGCCGCAAGCATCCATTACAAAATTATCGTCTTTTGAAAAGCCTACTAAAATATGTCCAGAATCTATGAAATATTGGATGTCATTCACCATGAAATTTGAAGATGAAGAAGCAACTTCATTCATTGATTTCTGAAGCTCCTGCAAATTGTTTATTGCTGCCTGCTGGTCGCGAGCTGTCAAAGAATCTACAACAAGATTATAGACAATTAAAACTGCAATAAAATCCATGATATAATAAAAGACAGTTAGCAAAGTGCTGGGTACGTAATCTGACATGTTTCAATAAAAATAAAAGAAGTATATAAGCTTTATTAGCAAGTGAAGGTGCAGGCAACGCCTATATTGTGAGAATCACTAGGCTTGTTACAGAACCATTGCACATATTCTTTCTTGCCATCTGCTGTTGTCGTGTAATCTGCTTCTCCGTCCCTGTTCTCATCTATATTGAAAGCATCTGTGCAGAAAGCTGATTTTAATTGAGCGTCCCTGTCCCAAGTTGTAGCCTGATCACATCTTTGCTGGCAAATCTGCCTTGCCAAAGTCATGTCTGTTCCTGCATATGTCTTGATGAAAATGCTTCTTATAGTTCCGATTAAGCTTGATGAACCAGATAAGAAGAAAGCCACTATGACAATCAAAACAACTACAACTAGAACTGCAATGATAATTGTTGTTAAAGGTAATCCTTGTCCTTTTTTGCTCATGAATATAACCTCTTTTCAATAGTTTAACTAAAGTTTTGGATATATAAAACTTTCTGTGGCTTTATCTGCTATGTAAGTTGAAACCTGCTCTATCTTAATTAAAGAGCCTTGTATTGATGAAGGCTTGGAAAGACCTGACAAATTAGTCCTATTAAGCTCGTTCCCAATAATGTCTGATTTTGAACCTACATCTTTGAATAAAGTGTTAAGTATTTTTCCTGGACCTAATAAAATTACAACCAAGACAATCAAGGCTATTACAATGCTTATTATTACCCAGAATGTGTTGCCGTCTCCTTTCTTGTTCATTGTAATTTACCCAGTATTGCTTTTCCTAGTTCATAAATGTTGCCTACAACAAAATGATAGATTAAATATAAAATAATTAATAGTATAATAATTTTTACAATCATCTCCATAGTCATCTGAAAACCTTTTTTATTCAACTTAAGGCCTCCAGTAATTTGACAATTTTTCAAAGTAATTTGGAAAAACTCCTTTTACTGCCAATAAAATGTAGATTAAGACTACTAATAAGCCTACAAAAATTATCCATTTCACCATTTCAGATTCTATCATTCCCTTTTTCATCTTAATTAACCAACTGATCACATATTCTTATTTCTTCTGTTTTTCCTTCTGGCAAGTTAACTGTTATTTTAGCTTCTAGTTCTGCTTCTGGTGGCAACAACATTATACCGCCGTAGCCGTTGCATTCTTCACAGTTTGAAAAGGTTGTATGAGTTGAGCCAGCTATCATTGCAATAGCGCCGCCTTTCAAAAGCAAACCGCCTCCAAGACCTACTAAACCTGTTGCTGTTGCAGTTGTTGCTAAAGCTCCGACGGCTGCAGTAAAAGTTCCTGCTGCGGCAACTGCAGCTATTACTGGCCATGCAACTATCAAACCACCTACAACCAACACAGTTCCACCAATTAAAGTTACTGGATTTGATAAATAATAATCAAAATCTTTCTCATCAAATTTGTGCAAGCTTAACAAAATTGTTGATCCTGGCAGGATTACTGATGAGCCAAGCAATTTTTCCTGGTCTGTAGTCATTGTTTTTGGTCCATATTTCAAATAATTCCAGTAAGTTAAAGAATCTTTTTTGTCAGAAAGCTTGTGAGTCTGCATGAACTTGACTGGCGAAGTTATTGCATAATAATGATATTCTTCTGGAGATGCTGTTTTAAGATTAGTCTCGACAAACTTAGTCAAATCTTCGTCAAAATTTATTTTATCGCAGACCAAGCATAAAGATTCATCTTCATAGTCGTAGTTTGAGAAAGGATCTACCTTGCCTTCTCCAACCTTGTTCCAGCAGCGAGCCATCCTGTCTGCTATCAAAGAATTTGCTTTGTCCTGATTTATTATTTTTTTACCGTTAACTTCTTCAACAACATCTTTGTATTTAATTAATAAAACATTTCTAGGACATTCCAATGGCAATGGGCTCAATGGCTTTCCAGTACCAGACTTTGAGAAGGAAGCCAATCCAATTCTTTCTTTGCAGACTTCATCCTGCTTAAAAGTTTCAAAGAAGTTAAATGCGCCTGGAAAAAGAGCAACTGACAAGATTATTATCACCAAGGCTGCAAGTATCAAGCCTAGCAATACATCTCTGCTCATGCCTTTTCTATCCAAGTATTTCATTTTTCAACCCCGCAGGTCCAAAGAAAAAAACTAAAATCAAGATTATGAAAATTATCAGCAATATCAATCCAACAAGATAATTAATCTCACCTTTTTTCATTTTACGAAGTTTTCTTTGTGCTTAAATCCATACCAGGTTCCCAAAATACCCAGAACTATTACAACTACATTGTAAGCTGTTCCTGTTGTTGGAATAAAAGATACGGTAAACCAGCCTTTGCCTTCTAAAATTGGAAGTAAACCAACTAATATTGTTGCCAATCCAATAAACATTATAACAAGTTTCATTTTTCACCTCATCACTCTTTTTTTCCAGATATCATGTTATATAATCCCAAGCCTACCCCAACAATCACAATTATCCATGCTAATATCAGAAATATATTTGCAACTTTTGCCAATATGTTCCAGAATCCTGAAATGTTCTGCCAGTAATCAGAATACCAATTTGTTATGAAGTAGTATAAAACCAAGTAAGTAACGCCCATCACGAAAATACCTGCCCTTCCAGTGCTTAGAAGGAACTTAGAGACTAAAAAGATTATTATTAATAAGAATAAAACCAGGACAACAGGACCAAACTCTGTCAGGACATGAAAATTGGCCTTTTCTTCATATAACAATAAAGCAAAAGATAGGAACAAACCTATGCCAACATAGATAGTCTTATTTCCTTCCTGAAAATGCTTGCCAAAGACTCCTCTTGAAAGACCTAGGAAGATAAGCAAAAATAAAACCATATCGACATAGGAGCCATACTGGTTGTAGAAATTAAGAAGATTAAGATTTCCGAAGTCAAAAGCATTTCCTAGCGATGCAGAGCCGTAGCCGCCGCCAGAATCATAATAACGGATTGCATTGACAGATACTACTAAGCTTAAAAGAATTAACAAAGCTAAAGCTAAAATCCTCTTTTTCATATTTAAAATCATGAGAAGTAGATATTTAAAGCTTTCTGGGAAAAGCTTAAATAAATGGCAATTAAATAAAGAGCATGGTTATTGACTATAACTTTATAAGAGTTCTAATGCCCTTCATTCTTGTATTTACGTTAACTTTTAGTTTACTACAATCAACTAAGTTGCTTGGTAAAAATAAAGGTATAAATGCCATAATAGCTGTCGCTTTAGGCTTATTATTTTTAAAGAATAGTTATTTAATTGAAATGGCTGAAAAACTAGGCGGCAAAGTTGCATTAATTACAATTGTTATGCTGCTAGTAATAATGGCATTAGGGATATTTGCTGGTGAAAAAACAACTGGATTAGTAAGGAACAAGGGTTTTATGTTTATTTTATTTATAGTAATTGCATTAACAATAATTTATTCTTTAACTTCTGGACTTCCAGGAATTGATTGCGATTTTAAAAATTTTACAAGCTGCATCAGCGATGACTTCAAGAAGTTTTTAATTTTTCTTGGGATTATAACAGGAACAATAATCTTCGCAGCAATTTTAGGAAGAGGAACAAAATCAGGTAGCGCTTGATAAATTAATGGCATTTGCCAAAGTGTTGAACAATAAGATTCCTACCAATGATATTACAAAATATAAAACCATAGACATTATCAAGGACTTGCCAATCTGGTAGCGAGCCTGCAGTTTATCAATTCCTCTTTCTATTGCGCTCGAAAGAATAATCAAAATTATTGTTATTTCCAAAACGTAGAATCCAACTACCATCTGGAACTGGTAAGACGGAATAACGTCCTGAATCTTTAGAATATTTGCGATGGTTGCTAGGCCGCCAAATTCAGATGCTGAGCCAGCTTCGAGATTTGAAAACTGTTCTCCTAGTTTAGCTATTATTGAGACAACCATGCTTGAAACTCCTACAACAATGCCTGCAATTACTGGAGTCAAAAAAGAAATCTGGGATTTCATTGAAGAGATTACATCTGCTAATAAATCAATAAGCCTTTCATTTACTTTTTTTATCTTGTCAACATATGTAGAAATTGTAATCAGAGATTTTGCTACAACTTTTGGGCCTTTTTTTGCACCTTCAACCAAGACTTTCATGCTGCTTTCAATCAAAGGAGAAGGATAATCATTAGCTACTCCAACCTGCTTGCTGAAAATAGCATCATACAAACTTAGTCCAAGCTTCCTTATGTTAATTGAAATTCTTCTGAAGAAATTTCCTGTTTCAGTGCCTTCCATGTTCTCTGCAACTTTTGAAAAAGCAATTTCAACTGGAAGTCCATCTTCAACCCTGTTTCCAAGCAAAAATAAAGCCCCAGAGAATTCTTTTTCAAGACTGTCCATGTTTTCTCTCAAGACTATCAATTTTTTAGTCCTGATTTTGTAATATAAGCCTATGCAAACTGCCAGTCCTAGAGGAAATATTAGACTTAGTAACAAAGCTCCTAGACCATAAGGTCCTGAACCATTTCTAAAGTCAAAAAAATTGCTTCCAAAAAACTCAAAGTCGAATGAAGGATAGAAAAAGTGCATCAAAAATGGCAAGAAGCTAATGGCAAAAAAGATAATTGCCAATGGAACTAGAAAATATCTTGGATCATTTTCATTCTCAATTCTTTTGAATTCCTCGCTTGAGTTTAAAAAATCAGACTTCCCATATCCAGTGGGTCTTTTTTCAAGTATTTTATTCCCTAAAATCAATATGAAGACAGGCAAAAGAACATTATACAGCAAAGCAAGATGGTACCATTTTACTAGACCAGACAAAAATGAACCTATCAATGGGAACATTACCAATCCTAGAACGGGCAAGATGACACCAAGCATGTGCAACATTGTAATTGGATTCTGCAAATTGTGAGCGTAGTGAAGCATCTTATCATAAGTCCCTTCAAGCATTACTTCTAAGGCTTTTTCTAAAACGTCTACTCTTCTCTGCTCATTAGTTTCATACAAGGAACCTTCAATCAAGTGGAAAGCTTCTACAAATTCAAGATTATACTGCTTCCACTGCAGAAGATAATTTTCTAAGCTTTCTTCTATTGTGACAAATTTTCCCGTCTCAATATTCCAGAAGACTTTTTTCAAATCTAATCCTAAAGGATTTCCAACATGCTCTGCTGCAAACTTGATAGCATGCTCCAAGTTGGAAGTATGGCGCATGTACATTACAACATAAAGAATGCAAAGAACCATCTGATTGCTAGCTTCCAATCTCCAGCGATTTGCAAAGTAATGCGGAAGATTAGTCAACGGCTTTATCATAAAAGCGCCTAAAATAACCAAGATTAGTGGGAAAAAAATCTGCAATGAACCAAAAACGTAAGAAGCTGCGCCGAATAAAATGCCCAACAATACAAAAGAGATTCCTACAATGGATGCAAAGGAAGCTGCACCTTCTGGCTTGATATCTAAATGGCAAATATCAATGCTTTCCTGCAATTTTGCTCTTTGCTCTTGATTTACAGAAACTGTCAAAAGATTTTGAGATGCATTGCATGCCTTCTCGTAAAGAGTTGTCTGCTTGTCCAAAGCTTCTTCTCTAAAAGTTTCATACTCTCTTGAGAAATCTTCTGATGGCTTATAATTATCAACCTCTATTTTTTCCTCGATTTTTTTGCTATAGCGATCAAGAATTTCCTTGACTGAAGTCATAATTTCCTCTTCTTAATCTCCTTCTTTATAATGTCGTCCCACTCAAAGAAAATTCTTTTTGAATCTTGAGAGCCAACTTCTTCCTGAACCTGATCTGAAACTCTGTGGAAGACGTCATTTGCCATTGTAACAAAGTCTGCTTCTAAAACTTCAAGCATTTTTGCTTTTTCTGAATATTGAACTAAAGTTTCCTTCATTTTTGCTCTTAACAAAACATTTTCCCATAATGCATCCCAGTTTCCTGCATATTCCTTGATACTTCCTGCTATTGACTTTAAAACTTCTGAATCTCCGTTGATTAAATCGTCAGTTGGCTTTAGCAAATCATCTTTGGTGTCGTATTTCATTAAGTCCATGAAGCCTTGCTCTTTTAATGGATCTTCCTGCCAGTGCTTTCTTACTTCTGTAATCTGTAAAACTCTTTTCCATTTATGCAAACCATCTGCAGATTTTACAGGATTTGCAACCAAAACAATGTCTGTTGCCTTGAAAGAAGTTCTTGGAACCCCCAAATCATTTACAACTCTGTCAAATACACCGTAAGGATCTGCACCATGAATTGTTCCTGCAACTACATTGGCTAAAGCTCCTATTCTCATTGCCTCGTACAATGCTTTGGCTTCTACTGAACGAACTTCGCCTACAATCAATGCAGAATCTCCAAGTCTTAAAGAAGTCCTTATTCCTTCATCTGCTCCAACTTCTGTTGTTCCAGATGTTAATGCAGCCCTTACTTTCATATTTTGAATATTGTAGCCTAATTTTCTAAAAGCGTCAATAGGAAGCTCTAATGTGTCTTCAGTCACAATTATACGATACTTGTTCATTATTTCAGACATCAATGAGCCTAGAAAAGAAGTCTTACCTGAAGACCTTGTGCCTGCAACTAAAATAGTTCTTGCACCATCAATTAAAAAGCTCATAAGACCAGCACCTAAAGGACTAATCATTTTGTTTTTAATGAACAAAGGCAAAGTCCATGGAGTGTCACGATGCCTTCTAAATGCATAAGCCAAGCCTGTTGGTGATAAAGGCCTAGTCATTATTGCAACTCTTGCCCTAGCGTTAGGAATTACCAACTCAGTATCTAAAACAGGATTTGCTTCGTCTAATGGACGGCCAGATAATAATCTGAATTTAGTCGCCCAGGATTCTGCGTCTTCTCTTGATGGAACTACATTTGTGACGCATTCATCATAATCCTGATGGACTACAAAGATTGGATCTCTGCCTATGGGGGAATTAATTGTAATGTCCTGAATTTTTTGATCCTGCAATAAAACTTCTAATAAGCCGAAGCCTACAGTGTATCGAACTAAAATTTTTGCTAGCTCTTCAACTTCCTGATAGCTTAATTCAATTCCTTTTGACTCTGCCAATTCTTGTATCAAATCTTTTCCAATATTGTAGAAAGTTGCACGCATCTTGTCAGGTTCCAAGAATTCCTGCTCTTTTGGCTTGTGCTCTGCCAGAACATTTCTTGCCAAATCCAATAATTCAAACTTGTCTTCTGTTAATTTAAATTCTGGAGGCATAAGATGATAGAAATTTTTTACCTCATTTTTTCTCCTGAAGATTGAGGTGTCTGCGTCCTTGACGCTGTAAATGTCCAGCTGCTCAGCATCCAATGGGGGCTGTGCCATTATTTGAGTGAACATGAAGTCTGGCATTATTGATGGACGGAAAACAGCTCTATAGAAACTTCTGTCGCCTATTGAATATCCATCTAATTGGTTAATGAACAAAGAAATCATCTTGGTTTTTTCCAACAAAGATAAAATTGACTGCAAAACCTGGAGATATTCTTGCCTTGCAGTTATCAAATTAGGATTTGTCTCTCTTTGCAAAACAATTTTTTCTTCTCTCAAAACTCTTTTTGTCTCAACATAGCATCCTAAAGGATCAGACCTTAGCAAATTAAGAATCAAATATTGAAGCTCTGGATTTTTAGTGCCAAAAAAGTTTATAGCTTCCTGAGTGAAGCCCCTTACAGAGAATATCTTCTTTCCTTTAATTAAATGATTGTACAAAAAAGCAATTTCCCTTAAAAGTTCAGTCTGCTCATCGCTGTAGATGTAGTTCCTCTTTTGATTTAGAATAACGCGAGATACTGAAGGGTTTTGAAGTATAAAATCAATTACTTTAGACATTGAATTTGCGTTGTCTTCTATAGAAGGGGAGAAATCCCAGAGATTTGCATCTATCTTTAAGACTTCCTCAGAACCCTCTTTCAAAATAGCAAAATCAGCCCTCTTTTTCTGCTCTACCATTAAGTATTACTAGGTAATACTGAATTTAAATACTTTACTTAGAAGTTTTCTTCTTGGTTTTAGAAGGCGTTGCAACTTGAGTTTTTTTCTGCTGCTCTTCAATCCAGCGAAGTTTAGCCGGGCATTGCTTGTTGATGCAGTAGTTAAAAGGCCTTTTTCCTGCCCTTACAACCAAGACTACTGGAGACAGACATTCCTTACATACTTCCTTTGTCTTCTTTATCAAGCCCTGCGGCAATGAAGAAGTTGTTTTGCATTTAGGATATTGATTGCATGCTAAAAATTGCCCGAACTTGCCCCTCCTTATTGCAAGCATGCCTTCTTTGCAATTATGGCACTTAGTAATTGTTTCTAATTCATATTTTGTCTCTCTGGTTGCTTCTAATAATCCTTCACCAATTATTTTTTCATTTTTCTTGAAATTCTTCAAAACTTTTGTCAAAACCTCCTTTGTTTCTTCTAAAATTTCTGGCTCTCTTTTCTTTCCTTCTAAGATTCCTTCCATTTCTTCTTCAAAGTGCCTTGTCAATTCTTCATCTAAAATTTCTGGACAGTATTTTTTCAAGGTTTCTACTGTAGCCATACCTAAAACCGTTGCTTCTATTGATTTTCCAGTAACATAGTTTCTCTGGAACAAGTTGTCTATAATATTGGCGCGAGTTGCTTTCGTTCCGAGATTTTTTTTTTCTAACTCTTTTATTAAAGAAGCTTCTGAATATCTGTTTGGTGGCTTTGTCTTATCTTCATGACTTTCAACCTTAGGGTTTTCAATTTCCTGATTTAATTTTAATAAAGGAAGCTCTTGCTCATCAAATTTAGGGAAGTGGTAGATTACATGCCATCCTTTTTCTAGAGTCTTGACTCCCTTAGCATTGAACAATTCCTTGTTACAATCTACTTCTGCTGTCAAAGTTTTTCTTTTCAATGGAGTGGAGAAGCAAGCCAAGAATCTTCTAGCTATCAAATCGTAAATTTTGTTCTGTTTGTCTGTAAGCTTTTTGTATTCGCCAGTTGCAAATATTGCAGGGTGTGCAGGATCTGATTTTTCACCTTCAGCAGGCTTTAATGGTTTTTTTAAAATTTCCTGGCAAATATTTGAATATTCTTTTATCTTAGATAAGCTTTTAATTATTTTTTCATGGCCTAGTGCTGCTGGCAATTTCTGAGATGAAGTTCTTGGATAAGATATCAAACCTGCTGTATAAAGGTCTTGGGCAATTGCCAAAGTTTCTTTTGGTGAAATTCCAAAATAACGGTAAGATTCTGTCTGTAAAGTTGTCAAGTCAAAAGGTGGCAATGGAGATTGAGAAGTTTCTTTCTCTTCAAGGTTAGAAATTAAGGCTTTCTTTCCTTTTGTGTTCTTTAAGATTGACTCTGCTTTCTTTTTCTCAAATATCTTGCCTGAAACATGCCAAGCTTTTATATGATTTTTATTAATAGTGCCATCCAAAGAAATTTCCCAGTAGGGTTCTGACCTGAAATTCTTAATTTCTAATTCTCTGTCAGCAATTATTTTCAAAGCCGGACCTTGGACTCTACCAACCGACAATAGCTTAAAAGCTCCTGCTGATTTAACTGCCAAAGTCAAGGCTCTTGAAAGGTTTATACCCCAAAAATAGTCTGCAAAATGCCTTGTCTCTCCAGATTCTATCAAAGGAAAATCCAAATGTGGCATTGCATTTTCATACGAAGAAACTAGTTCATCTTTAGTCAAGGTTGAGAACTTCATTCTTCTGGCGTTTTTCTGCTTGAAAATAAAACGAATGCAGTTAAAACCTATGAGGCTTCCTTCACTGTCAAAATCAGTCGCCACAACAAAAGAATCTACTTTTTTCGTTAATTTTTTTAAAACATTAAGATATTTTTTAGAGAATGAAGCAGACTTTGAAGTTTCATATGCAGGAACCCATTCCAAGTCAAAAACAGGATAAGTCCAGCCTTTTTTCTCTTTTTCCTTCAAATTATAAAGATGCCCTACTGCGCATCCTACAATAATTTCTTTTCCATTATGCTTTAAGGTGTAATAAGGAACCTTGTCTATTGATTCTTTTTCTATTTTTGAGTCGGCTAAGGCTGTTGCTATTTTCAATGCTGCCTGTGGTTTTTCTGCTATCAACAATTCTGCCATAAAAACATCAATTTACTATACAAAGTTTATAAAAGTTATGCATTCTTTTTTGAAACTATCTTGCCCCTAATAACAGTGTAAGCAAGGAACAAAAGCAAAATTACAGCCATCGTCATTATTGCAGAAAGCAAGTTTCTTACAGGAACAATAATTTCAGTTGGATACTCGATTATCGGCTTCTGCTTCTCGCTTTCAATTGGGACTTTCTCTTCTTTTCCTGTGAATCTTCTTATTATTTTTTCAATGAAAGTTGGTTCCCTAGCTCTAGGGCCAAACTCTTCTGGAGGCGATGGTGGAATTTCTTCTGCAATTTTCACAGGTTTTCGTGGGCCTTCTATAGGACCTTCTCCTGTCCTCGCGGTTTCAGCACTTATTACATTTTCAACAGGAGTTTCTTCTGAAGAATATGTAGAAAATCCAGTCACTGTAAATGTTAAATTCCCGCCAGAATAAGTTTGAGAAGTACATATTGATGCTGGGCAGAGCTCATTGTCTCTTAAAATTCTAGGAGTTGTAAAGGTTATGCCATATAAAGTCAAATTTGCAGTCTTGTTAAGAGTTTTCAATCTTGTTGAGTTAAGAAAGATGTTGTTTTGCGTTATGTTTATATTTTCAAACATATCAATATCAATATTAGCAGTCGTAAAATTAGTCAAGTTGAGGTCAACCAAAAAGTCTATTTTGCCTCTTGAGATAGTTTCCAGAGTGAAGTTTGATACATTGTTTAATGTCTGGTTTGTATAACCTGTAAGGTTTGTAGATGATGAACCGTTAAATTTAGTTTGATATCTATTAAATGATGTATTAAAATCTACATAAAAAAATACAGATGAATGATTTATATTCCCTACAGAATCATTGACAAAAACATAAAGCCTATGATGCCCAATTGAAGTGTTAAATTCGTAGGAAGTTCCATTTGTTGAGTTCAAAGTCAAAGTAATATTAGTTGTATTATCTAAATTAAAGAAAATTGAACTTAAGCTGCGATCTTCATAGAATTGTGCCAGCAAAAGTATAGAAGTGTTACCTGATTTAGTGCTTGAATTTGGTAATATAATTGTGACATTGGGGAATAAAGCATCAACTAAAATAGATAAAGAAGCTGAACCGACAGCATTTGCATCAAACAGAGAATTGCCAGTAAATTTAGGATAGGGAGAAGCATATGAATAGCTAACTAAAGAAATAACTAAAAAAAACCACAATAACACACCTCTCATAAAGAAAAACAAAAGAATTGAGATATTTAAAAGTTATTACTTCTTGCCTTTCTTATTTCTAAGGAAAAGCCAGACTACTATAACTACAACAAGCAAGATTATCATCAATGTTGAAGAAGAGCCTCTGCCTTTTTCATTTACAGCCTGCCCTGTTGGCTCTTGTGTTATTGCTTTCTTTGGCTCTCCAATGAAGACTTCAAATGATTTTATTACCTTTGCAGAAAGCTGGACTGGTTTGTTGATGTCTTTTGATGCTGAGTGGAAAGAGGCAGTTATCATATATTTTGAACCTAATTCTGCATCTCTAGGTATTGTAACTGTGAATGGAATTGAAATTCCATCGTTTATCTTTACTGTATAAGTATCTGATCCTGTCAATGAAGCTATTTCACTTCCTTCAGTTATCTCAGCTTCTATTACAATATCTTCTTCACCTACCATGTTCTGAATGTCATAATTTAAACTTATAGAATCACCAGGATTCATGTAAAGAGGATAGCCTGGCCAGTATGGTGCTGTGATAGCCATGGCACTTGCAAAAGAAACTATTAATAGCAATGAAAGTGCTAATGAAACAATCAATTTTTTTATTTTCATTTTTTACCTCTTTTTAATTTACAGTTACAGTCCATGCATTTACACCAGTTGCTGAATATGTCTGACCAGTCAAGTTTGCTGGAGCGTCTGACAAACATACAAAGTAAGCTTCTACTCCTTCCATTGCACCAAGAGATCTGTTTCCAGGACCTAAAGTTGCATTGGTGATTGTTACTAAAGTGTTATTAGTAAATGCCAATGTTGTATTAATATTACATTGCACTACTGGTGAACCTCCAGATGATGTGTTAACAGTGAAGTTTACTGCTGGGATGATATAATTTGCATCTGTTGCTCCTCTAAGGTTTACTGCTGTAAGAGCAAGATTTCCTTGAGTTGAGTTGTGGTTTCCAGTATTGTTGATTGTAATATTTGTGTCTGCCGTGACATTGTCTTGGCCTACGCTTACTGCTGGGAATGTCAATGAAGCTGGACCTACTACAACTGCAGTTGTGTCTGCTATTGAAAAGAAGTCCTTGCTTATTGCTGCTGCTGAATGAGATCTGTTTGTTACATTTGCTAAAGCAGTATCATTTACTTCTGCAGTAATATTCCAGGTTCCAGGAACATCAAAGTACCAGATAGAAACTACACAGGTATAATTTTTTGTGTATGTATTTAATGTTGCTGCTGTACAAGTATTGTTAAATCTTAAGGCAGTGGTTGTGCCGTTGTTTGTTATGTTAACTCTTGCTGAAGCATCGCTAATCTGCCCAGCACCATTATCATCATGAACTACAAATGAGACATTCATAAAAGCCTGACCGTTTTCTGTTATTGTTACTGTGTCTCTTACTGAGATATTTCCTATGTAAGGACCTGTGTTGGAAACTGTGATTGTTGGAGCAGTAGTGCCTGTTGCAAAACCAGTGATATCAAAACCTGATGAAAGAAGCTGAACTACAAAAGCTAATAAAATAACTATAAAAACAAAAATAGCATGCTCTTTTTTTACCACACCACATCCCTTTGTCATTTTTAAATTTAAATTGATATATAAACCTTGCTATGGCTAATTTACTGTTATAGTCCATGAATTTACGCCTGTTGCTGAGTAAACCTGACCTGTCAAGTTGTCTGGCGTATCATATAAGCAGATGAAGAAGGCTTCTACCCCTTCCATGCTTCCAGCTGACCTGTTTCCTGGACCTAAAGTTGCATTGGTGATTGTTACTAGAGTGTTATTGGTAAATGCCAAAGTTGTGTTGACATTGCATTGCACTAATGGTGAACCACCAGAAGATGTGTTAACTGTGAAATTTGCTGCTGGGATAATATAATCTGGAAGGGATTGTCCTCTTAGGTTTACTGCTGTAAGTGCTAGGTTGCCTTGAGTTGAATTGTGGTTTCCAGTATTGTTGATTGTGATGTTAGTGTCTGCTGTTGTATTGTCTGCTCCTGGAACTACTGCTGGGAATGTCAAGGAAGATGGGCCTACTATAACTGCAGTTGTATCTGCTATCGTGAAGAAGTCCTTGCTGATTCCTGCAGCATTATGAGACCTGTTTGAAACATTTACAACATTTGAAAGATCTTTGACTTCTATTGTAATATTCCAAGTTCCTGGTACGTCAAAGTACCAGATATCTACTGGGCAAGTGACGTTTAAAACAAAGGCATTGATAGCTGTACTGCTACAAGAATTGTTCAATCTTAAAGCAGTGGTTGTGCCGTTGTTTGTAATGTTAAGTCTTGTATAGTTTCCATTAATATCTGCAGTACCTTCATTATCAAAGACAAGGAATGAAATATTTATTGCTACTAAACTATTTTCTGTTATTGTTAAGGTATCTCTTACTGAAATGTTTCCAATGTAAGGGCCTGTGTTTGCAGTTGTAACTGTAACTGCAGTTGCGTTTGTGTAGATTGCGTCTGATGAATCACCCGTTGATGTGGAGTTGAACTGCATTGTTAATACATCATTGCTTGTTATGTTTGTATTATTGAAAATAATTGACAATGTTCTTCCACCAGATGGTATGTTAAAGCTTCCAATGTCTAATGAAATATTTCTAACTCTGTTTACAAACAAGATTGCTGTTGTGTAAACGCTATCTGTTGGGTCTGAATCTGTTATTGTAACTGAAGCATTGATTGTTTCTCCAGATATTGTTAATGTAGCATTTGTGTAGTTGATTGCTGCATTTGATAAGGCAGGTGCTGTGTCGTTAACAGTTATTTCTGTTGCGTTGGTGTAAACTGAATTCAAGGAATTGCCATCTGAAGTTCCATTGAACTGGATTCCTATTGCCTGACCTTTAGTTATGTTTGTTGCGTTGAATACTATTGAAACAATTCTGCCTGCTGCAGGTACTATTGTATTTGAAATCTGCTGTGTCAAGTTTGATGTCCTGTTTACAAATAATATTGCTGTTGTGTAGACGTCATCTAATAAAGTTCCTACGCTATCAGCATCTGAAATTGTGACTGAAACATTGATTTGCTCTCCTGTAAATGTCAAAGTTGCATTGGTATAGTTTGTTGTAGCTGAAGCTAGAGAAGGTGCGGTGTCGTTAACAGTAATCTCTGTTGCGTTGAAATAGGTACCATCAACAGCATTTCCAGTTGAAGTTGAGTTGAACTGAACGGATATTGACTGGCCTCTTGTGATGTTTGTATCATTGAATATTATTGAAACTGTTCTTCCTGCTGTAGGTATATTTACAGTTCCAACCTGCAAGCTAATGTTTGAGGTCCTGTTTACAAGTAATGTTGCAGTGATGTAATTGTTTTCAGAATCTGCATCTGACAAGGTTGCTGATACATTGATATCTTCTCCAGTTCTTACAAATGTTGCATTTGTGTAGTTAATTGAAGCTGCAGAAAATACTGGAGCTGTATCATTAACAGTTACGAAAGTTGCATTCACATAAGTATTCAAATTTGTGTTTGTATCTGAAGTTCCATTGAACTGAACTGTCAAGTTATCCCATTTTGAAACATTGGTAGCATTGAAGACTATTGAAATAATTCTTCCTGATGGAGTTGTTGAAGTCAATGGAATCTGCTGGGTTAAATTTGTAACTCTATTTACAAATAGGATTGCAGTTGTGTAGACTTGATCAGCATCAGCGTCTGCTACTGTGACTGATGTGTTAATTTGTTCGCCAGATCTTACTAAAGTAGCATTGGTATAGTTCAAAGAAGCTGCTGAGTAAACAGGGCTGCTATCATTAACAGTAACCTCAGTTCCATTTGCATAAGTTGCATCATTTGAGTTGCCAGTAGATGTTGAATTAAACTGTACTCCAATTACTTGACTCTTAGTTATATTTGTGTTGTTGAAGACTATTGAGACAATTCTTCCCGAAGGTGATATTGTAAAGCTTCCTATCTGCAATGAAATATTTTGTACTCTATCCACAAACAATGTAGCTGTTGTATAGACTGCCTCGTTATCTACATCTGAGACTGTAATTGAAGCGTTAATTTGCTCACCAGATTTTGACAGAGTTATGTTTGTGTAATTGATAGCGCCTGCTGATAAAACTGGATTGGTATCATTAACAGTAATATCTGTAGCATTATGATATGTTCCATCATTGCTGTTTCCAGTCGAGGTGCCATTAAATTGTAATGTAACAACTTGATTCTTTGTGATGTTAGTGTTGTTGAAGACTATTGAGACAGATCTGCCTGCAGCAGTTGTGGTAAATGAATCTATCTGCAGTGTCAAGTTTGGTACTCTGTTTACAAATAAGATTGCTGTTGTGTAGACTGCTTCATTGTCTGCATCAGCCATGTTTACTGAAGCATTGATGAAGTCTCCGCTAAAGTTTAATGTTAAATTGGTGTAGTTGATTGCTCCTGCCGACAAAAATGGGTTAGTGTCGTTCACCGTTACTGCAGTTGCGTTTATATAGAATGCATTTACTGTGTTGCTATCTGAAGTGCCATTGAACTGCATTTCAAGAACTTGTCCTTTTGTAATGTTTGTGTTGTTGAAAATGATTGATATTGTTCTAGTTCCAGTTGAAGTGTTTGAATTGATTATATGCAAAGTTTGGTTTGCTACTGCAGCCCTGTTTATGAATAATTTTACAGTTGTGTTTACTAAGTCATATTTGTCTGGGTCTGTAACTGAAACAGATGCATTGATGAAGTCGCCGCTGAAGTTCAAGGTCAAGTTTGTGTAGTTGATTGCAGCTGATGCTAAGGTTAAGTTGCTATCATTGACAGTTATTATTGATGAATTTACAGGGTCCGAATAATCAGTTCCATCTGTCACATTCCATTCTACATAAACTTCGCTGCCTTTTGTGATGTTTGTGGCGTTGAAGATGATTGAAAGATTTGAGCCAGTTCCTGCACCAGGGGCTGTTTGTACTTGCTCAATGCTGATATAATTTTTGTAGGTATTGTTGACAAACAATGCGGCAGTACCACTTACAGGATTGCCATCTACATCTTGTATTGATACTGAAGCATTTATAGTAATGCCTGATTTAGACAATGTGGCATTTGTATAATTTATTACAGCGGTATTTGCCACGGGTGGATTGTTTGCAGCAGGCTGAGTTTCGTTTGAAATTAATAATTCATCTACGTTAAATCTGTTTATTCTGTCTGCAGATGCTCCGCCAACACCTACTTGCACAACCCATTGCAATCTTGTTATGTTATAGTCTTTACATCCAGAACCCCACATATCTGGCGCTTGAATAATACTAACGATGCTCCTATTTACTGCAACACCTAATGCTCCTATGCTAATTGTGGCTACAGACTGATTAAATTTAATATTTGGCCTGTCATAGTTTGGATTAACAGCAGCTACCCCTGTCAATCCAGTCATATTACCCTTTGCCATTGCACAAACATATAATACTCTATTAGAAACTGCGCAAAAAGTGCCTGTCATTCTGACACAGATTCCTAAAGCTGTTGCTTGACCTAATGTAGACTGAGATTGATTTATTCTAAATGAGATGTTATGACTTCTTCCTCCAGCTCCATCATTGTTTGATGAACCGTTAATGCTTACCAAGCCATTTGCATTCAGCTTTGAATAGTTTACAACATATCCATATTTTCTAGTATCATCTGTGCTGTCAAAGGTTACGTTGAAAGTCATACTACCTTCTCCGTTAGCTTCAGGGCCAGAGTTCATATCAAACCTAGTAGTGCAGCCACAGGCAGATACATTGTCTAAAACCCTTACAGTAGAATTAAGATAAGTAATGCTTGCATTAAACTGTTCTACAGACCAATTTGCAATTCTATCTGCCCCTGTTGTTCCTCCAAAGTTTTCAGCTATTGAATAGTTGAATGGAGCGTCAGATGCAATCATCCAGTCTCTTATTTCCTTGAAGTTGCCAATTTCCAAAGGACCTAATAAGTACAAGTAAGGAGACTCTTGCCCTGTTCTGAAATTATAGCCTAATGAAACAATATCCCCTGTTTTAATCTTGGTGTCCCATGTCAATTCTTTTTCGTTTGATAATGTACTTACTTTCAAATCAGATTGAGGCAAGACTTCGAAATCAATTGGGACAAATTCTTTTATTTTTCCATTGAAGTTCTTATTAGCCTTAATAGTGAAGTTCATTGAATAAGTTGCTGGTGGATAAGTCCTTGTTGGACCATCCCTTGCAACATCAAAGTCAACTGCGCTTCTTACTTCAAAGCTGTCAATAATGCTCCTTATTCCATTTGAAGTAACTGCTGTCAAATTCATCAAGTAAGTTCCTGTTGAACCTGTTAAGTAATCTGTGTAGTAATCCGGCAATTTAGTAGCTTTGTAGTACTTGCATTCGTCTGAAACCTTGATCTTGCCATTTGCAGTTGACAATGTTGTAGTTAGATTGAATGGATCTGTGATTGACAAAGTGACCTTGGCATCATCGCAAACCATATGACCAGCATCGTCCAAAACGCCAATGCCTATGTTTGCCTTTTCATTTGGCAAGTAGATTGCCTTGTGAGTGTTCAATGCTAAAACGCCCCAGGTGAAGTCATACTCTTCAATATAAGTTGTGTTTTCATCTACAAAGTTTTCAATCTTCAAGCTGTATCTTCCTGGCTTGAATTCTCTTTGCTTTGGTATATCTATTCTAAATCTCTTTGATGCTGTCTTTATTATGTCGGTCTTTATTGAAGAAATTCTACCATTGCCATCAATTAAAATAGTTTTTACTCTCTCTTGTCCAACTGCAAACTCCTGCCCTTTTCTTACTGTAATTGGTATTAAATCTTTGTCGTCATATTCAAAGTCAAATGATGGAGTTTCTTCTGTCTTGAAATGCTTCCTGTCTTTTCTTATCTTGACCTGGGTGATATTCCCTTCTGAAATATTCGTAATTTCAATTGGAGTTATAGTTGTTACATTAGTTACATTTACTTCTGGCTGAGTCAAGTTCAATGGCAAGGTAACATCAACAATTTCTGGCACTATTTCTTCAAACTTCTCAACCGTTGTGTAAGTAATTGAATCGATTACAATCTTTGCATTTTCAACCTGGGCTTTGATTTGATAAACTTCATTGTTCAAATCTAAACTGCAGGTTTCTTCGCAAGCATCTGAGAAGCTTATCTCAACTTCTTCAGTTTCATTTGTTACATTAGCTGAAGTTGAATTGCCATTCTGCAAGTTTTGAAGCTGAAGGGCCATCTGAGCGCTTATTGCAGCTATGTCATTAGACAATACTTCTGGTCTTGTAAGCTTGTCGCTGTCTAAAATTAGTTGGTCTCCTAAGTACAGCTTTGCAGATCCTGTTCCAATGAACTTTCCTGAAATCTTCATTGAAGATAAATTGCCAGTCCAGTTCTTTGTCCAGACATAGAAATCATTTGACGTGAATTCTATCTGAACTGGACTTATTGCTAACTTGTTTTCTGGCACATCAGAAACCACTAATCCAGTCAATGTTGAATCGTTCAAGAATAGGAAGACTCCAAGCAATAGGAATGCAGAAACTACAGCAAATGTTGGATTAATCTTTAGATGAAGCTTCTTGGTTTCTTCATGAAGTGTATTTTCTAATAAGAATAGCTTCTCTCTGCAGACTACAATTAGTTTTTTGTAAAGCCTTACAAGTTTTCTTGCATGATCTTTCAGCTCAAGCTTGTTGATTCCTATAACCTTCTTCTTCAATTTAGCCAGAAGCTTCTGAGCCTTTGCCTTCTTTTTCTTGTAGAGCCTTAGCAGCCTAACTAACTCTGCCTTTCTCTTTCTATATTCCTGACTTAATTTATTTGACATATTTCTTTCTAGCTTTGTTGTAAATTGTCCAAATGTTACGCTGGTCGCGCTTCAAAATAGAAGCAAGCTCAACGTAGCTCAATCCAAAATTCTCGCGAAGGTAGTAGATGATAGACTCTAGTGTAGAAAGTTTCCTACTACTGATAATGCCGAGGGGAAAGGAAAACTTCGAGTCCTCAACTACTAACCTTTGCTTGAATTTCTTCAATGAGTTTGAATAAGAACACCATACTGTACGTTCATTCCTATTGATTAAAAGGGAAATCTGCTTGAAATTTAAGTTTAAATTGTCTTTTAGATATCTGCAGATTGTTTCTAAAGAACCTAACTTAGAATTAAAAATGGAAACTGGAACGAGAATTTCCTGCGATTTTACAATGACTTCGGTTAAGATCTGCTTTAAATTATCTTCAGAAATCTTAGTTAAAAGCTGTTCTGCTAGTGCCTTCAAGAAAAGTTCTTTATTGGTTTTTTTTAAAGCTTCAGCTAAATATTTGTCTTTGAGCAGACCATCTATATCCACTACCCTCTTTTTTGGCATTACAGTATACTTATTAATTATGTATTTGCTATATAAACATTACTAAATTAATACTTATTAATTATGTATAAAGAAAGAAAATAATGGCTAAAAATCAATCAGAATGCTTCTGGGGGTTTATTAGAAGCATTTTTATGATTTTTGCCAAAATAATTACTTATCATATATGTAATCTTATATATAAATCTATTGGTATAAATACTTAATAATTATGTAAAAATACTTATTATATATGTATAGGAAAGCTTTTAACTTTTAGAAATTTGATAATTAAATGCGAAAATGGCTGATATTATTGAACATTGTAGTAATTCTGACAGTTGCTGGAATCTATTTAACTAATAAAAATTCTGAAGTGAGCTTGACTGGATTGGCAGTAAAAGAAGTAAACCAAAATGTTGATAAAATTTCCAATATCGAATCAAAAAACGTTGAAAATACGCAGTCGAAAGAAAAAGTTGAGAATTTTGCAGCCGGATCTGCAAGAATAGGATTAATGATTACCGTTGTTAACACGACAAAATAGATTTATTTCTTTATTGCTGAAAAGCCAGTATATTTTTTTAATACTGCAGGAACTTTTATTGAACCGTCTTTCTGCTGGTTGTTTTCTATTATTGAAACCATGGCTCTTGAAGTTGCAATTGCTGTGTTGTTTAGAGTGTGAGCAAAAAACTTGTTGCCTTTCTTGTCAATTATCTTGATGTTTAATCTTCTAGCTTGTGCGTCTGTCAAATTAGAACAAGAACCAACTTCACCGTAAGACTTGATTGTTGGCCTATAAGCTTCGATGTCTGCCTGCTTGTGCTTTAAATCGCCTAAGTCGCCAGAACAGATTTCTAGTTGCCTAATAGGCAATTTCAAAGCCTTGTACAAATCAATGCTGTTTTTCAATATTTCATTGTAATACTTGTCAGAATCTTTTGGCTTGCAGATTATTATCTGCTCTACCTTATTGAATTGATGAGTTCTCCACAATCCTTTTTCGTTGATGCCATGACTTCCGACTTCTTTTCTGAAGCATGAAGAAATTCCAACTAACTTTATTGGCAGCTTGTCTTCTGGAATTAAAGCATCGATGAATTTTCCAATAATAGAATGTTCTGAAGTTCCAATAAGATAAAGATCTTCATTTTCAATTTTGTAAATCATATTGTCAATTTCCTTGAAGGACATGACGCCGTCAATTACTTTTTTATTTACAAGCAAAGGAGGCTCAATCAATGTAAAGCCTTTTTTAATCATGAAGTCCAATCCAAACCTAAGCAAAGCCTGATTCATCTGAGCCAATTGGCCCTGTATGAAGTAAAACCCTTTTCCTGCAATTCTTGCAGAAGATTCAAAGTCTGCAACGTTTAATTTTTCAACCAATTCAACATGATTCTTGACTGGGAACTTGAATTTTGATGGCTTGCCAAAAAACTTGCTTGGAACATTTTTAGTATCGTTTTGTCCAATTGGAACTGACTTGTGCATTATATTTGGTATTGTTAGTAATATTTCCTGCAATTCCTTATACAGCAAATCTGATTCTGCTTCAATTGATTTTATTTTTTCTGGAATTTCTCTTATTTCTTTCAAGATTTTAGAGATGTCCTTGCCTTGTTTCTTCAACTGGTTTATTTCTTCTGAGGATTTATTTCTCCTGGCTCTCAAATTATCAACTTCAGATTTCAAAGAACGCCATTCATCGTACAGCTTTACTGCTTTTTCGACTAAAGGAAGCTTGTCATTTTGGAATTTCTTCTTAATATTCTCTTTAACCAAGCCTGCATTTTCCTTTATGAATTTAATATCAAGCATAATTAACAAAATTTTTCTAGCTATTTAAACTTTTTCTAAAGAATTGACAAAAAGTATTTAGCAAAATAGATAAGTATTAGCGAACAATAGACTTATATACTGCTAAATACACATTAAAAAAGAAAGGTTTAAATATAAGTTGAAGTTTAGAAGAAATTGAATAGTTTAGGGGGAAGAAATTAATGCCAAAAGTTCCAAAGGACATTTTCGAGGTTTTTTTTAGAAGGAAACCATCAATGATTCTTGTTGCTTTGAAAAGCAGCAATAAAAATAGATATGGTTCAGTTCTCGCGAAAGAAGTTGACTGCACTTACTCGCATGCTGTAAAGATTTTACAGGAAATGGAGAAGGCAAAACTAGTTGGCTTTGAAAAGAAAGGAAGAATAAAGACAATAAAGCTAACTGAGAATGGATTGAAAGTTGCAGAGCACATTGAAAGGATAAAGGATATATTGTAAATTATTTTCGGTTTGAATAAAATATTTTCGGTTTTTTCTCAATTAAATTAATAAAGACTTATGCATTTACTATATAAATGGTATTCAGCAAAAGTTTTCCAAAAACAGAGGGGAAGTACACTGCATGGGAAGAAGTCTATCTTTCAGATGAAGAAGAGGGAGAAATAGAAGTCAAAGCTGAGATAGAAAACATAAACATCATGAAAAGATGCATTGAGGAAGCAAAAGAAATTCTCAAAGAGAAAGGATTAAGGCAGTATCAAAGCGACATTGTGAGGTTAGCAATTGCATTGCACAGGAATTTGGGAAGCCATACTGTCTATCATAAAGAGGCTGTAGCAAAGGAAAAGTTCGATTTGAACAATAAAGGGGAAAATTTATAATGATAGATTTACATAAAAATAGGAATATGAACACAAGAAAGGTATTGGGGGTTATCGGTATTATCTCAGCAATAATGGGGCTTACTGGGACAATTCCTGCAGGATTACAGAACAGCGTCCCTCTATTAATTGGAAGTGGATTTTTTGTTATTCTTGGTGTAATACTAATGGCTATTGGATTTAATGATTAAAATGCTAGAAAATCGTGAATTTCAAATTAGAAAAAATTTATTAGACATTCAATATAATAAATATCTTCAATATTTATCTATGACCATAATTATCTCTTTTACTTATTTTATTGGCGTTGCAATAGCTATCTTTACTAAACAAATTGACCTAACTGTTTCTTTGCAAAGAATGCTCCTTGCAATAGTCTCCATATTTTTTCTGGGCAGTGCGCTCACATTAATATATTTATTCTTGTTGCATCTAAAAAATACCATAAGCGGCATAAAAAACCTTGACAAACAATAAGTAAGTTATTTAAACTGATTTTTATACTAATCTCATATGGTTAGTTTTGGCATTGAAAACCTGCTTGGATTGTACGCTTTTTTGAGCTTAATTCCTCTGATTATTCTATATCTAATAAGACCAAAACCAAAGTCAATGGAGATTCCTTCATTGATGTTTTTCTTGAAAGCAAGAAGCAATCCTGAAAAAAGAAGCTTCTTAAGAACTTTCACAAGAGACTGGCTGATGCTGATACAGCTGCTAGCTTTAATATTTATTGCTGGAAGTTTGGCAAGCCCGTACTTGATAACAAAGCAGGACGTGGTTTCTGACAACATTGTAATTGTTTTAGATGCAAGCGCAAGCTCAAAAGTGAAAGAAGACTATGGATTAAGATTTGAAAAAATAAAAGAGAAAGCAAAGGAAGTCTTAGGAAAGCAAAACACAATAATTATAGTTAAAGGAAGTTCTTTATTGGGGATAAAGGAAAGAAGCAGGGACGAGGCTGTAAAATACATTGATGCATTGCAATCTACAGACACAAGATCAAAGATAGGAGATGCAATATTATTAGCAGGCGACTTGATAAAAGACAAGGGAAGAGTCGTTGTTGTTTCAGATTTCTTGAATACTGAAGGAACTCCAATTGAAACTGCAAAGAACATTGTTGAAAGCAAGGGAACTCCTGTTGACTTGGTAAATGTAATAAATTCCAGAAGAGATAACTTTGGGATAGTTGAGATAAGGCCTGATGAAAAAGAAACTACTATTTTAATCAAGAACTACAAAAAAACAAACGACAATGTTGAAGTAGATATTGATGGCAAATCAAGAACTTTATTCATAAAAGGAGGAAACATAGAAACAATAAACACGCCAACTAAGCCGGGAATTTCAAGAATAAAAATAGTGAACAAAGATGATTTTGATGTTGACAACTTGGCTTACGTAAGCGCCCCTCTTGACATTCCAATAAAAGTTGCTTATATCTCTAACCAACAATCATTTTTCTTGAAATCTGCATTGAACTCGATAAAAAACATAAGGATAGACTATTTTATCCCACCAATATTTCCAGAAGAAAATTATGACATCTACATTGTGCAAGGAGTAAACAAAGAAAGCATACTTGCAGGAACTTTTGACGACTTAAAAAGCAAGATAGATGATGGAGCTGCCCTGATAATTTATGCCCAAGAAGATATGAAGGGAGTTAATTATGGAGAGATAAGCCCTGTAGAAATATTAACCCTGGAAGGAAGGGGGGTTGTAAGTGTCAATCAATTGAACAGATTCACAAGAGACATTGAGTTTGGAAAAGTTGACGGATACTTCAGCACAAACATGAATGAAGCAATAAGCATTGCAGCTATAGAAAACAACAGCGTGATTGCATTGAAAGCAATAGGCAATGGAAAAATCTTGTACTATGGACTTATGGACGACTATTCTGACTTCAAGTTAAGCCCATACTATCCAATCTTCTGGAACAATGCTTTAAAGTTTTTGACAAACCAGAGAGAAATCGCGGGCCTAAACTTCAGGACAGGGGATATATTGACATTAGACAAGGAAGAAAATATTGTAACGCCATCAAAAGAAATAATTGCAAGCAGCTTGAGCCTAAGCGAAGCAGGTATTTATGAGATAGGTGACAAGAAAATAGCAGTAAACCTGGCAAGCCAGGAAGAATCAGACATAAATGTAAGGGAAAGAACAATAGGAGAAACATTCAACAACTATGTCATAAAGCCTGTAAAGGAAGACGTGAATACAAACCTAGAAATTCCACTTATAATTTTGGTCATGCTTCTATTAATTTTTGAAATAATTTACATAAAGAAGAGAGGGGACATATGACTTTCAGAGTAATGTACTGGTTCATTGAGAGGCCTGAAGTAGTTGCTGCAATAATCCCTATATTTTTTGTGCTGCTTTACTTCATAATGAAAGATTATGTTGTAAGGGAAAGGGTAAGCAGATTAGCAAGAGTTTTATTATTGATTTCAAGAACATTAATATTTTTCCTGTTGCTTTTAGCGTTGGCAAGCCCATACACTCACAAGCAGACTGTTGTGCAGGGAGAGCCTTTTGTAAAAATATTATTGGACAATTCAAGCTCGTTCCAGATTTACGACCAGGACTATGCTGCAAGGCTTGAAAAAACATTGAAGCAAAGCCTGAATGCTGAAGTGAACAGGATTGGATACGATGAAACTTCTAATTTAGGCGATGGATTATTAGATAATTTAGAGAAAGGGGAAAGTGTTCTGCTTGTGACTGACGGAAACAGCAACTATGGAACAACTCTAGGCGATGTTGCACTGCATGCAGCAAGACTAAACTCAAGCATAAATGCCGTGAGATTAGAGCCATTAGATTATGATGCTTCTGTAAGGATTTTAGGACCTGACAAGGTAGTTGCTGATGTTGAAAGCACGTTCAAAGTCAAGATAGACAGCACTATGAAAGACCATGGTCATAATACTATAATAACTTTTGACAATGAAACCTTACAATCAGGAACAACAAAAACTGAAGAATTTGTATTCACAAAAACTTTCAGCTCTGGCTACCATCAGATAACTGCATCAATTGACGACAAAGATTATTTCCCTGAGAACAACGTTTACTATAAAACAATAAAAGTTGTAAAGAAGCCAAAAATAATGTTCTACACCCAAAGAGATGCCCCAATCTTAGGAATTTTGACAAAGCTTTATGATGTCACAATAACAAACGAGTTGACTTCAATAGATCCAGCTTATCTAGGATTAGTTTTGAATGACATACCAAAAGAGCTTGTTGAAAGCAAAGTTGGAATGATAAAGGAATTTGTATCAGAAGGCAATGGGCTTTTTGTGATTGGGGGAGAAAACTCTTTCGACAGAGGGGATTACAAAGGCTCTAACTTGGAAACTTTGCTTCCGGTAAATGTTGGCGCTGCTGAAAAGAAGGGAGAAGCAACAAACATTGTAATCGTGATTGACATTTCTGGAAGCACTGGCGCAAGCTTCGGTGGAAATTCAGTACAGGATGTTCAGAAAGCTCTTGCTGTTGGATTGCTTGACAACATAAACCAATTGAGCAATGTTGGAGTTGTAGCTTTCAATACAAAGCCATACTTAGTTTCTGACTTGAGCCCATTGAAAGACAAGAAAGATGAACTTGAAGCCAAGATAAAATCTCTTTTATTTTTTGGTGATACAAGAATTGAAATTGGAATCGATGCTGGAAGGCAATTATTGAACAAAACTTTTGGAGCAAGAAACATGCTTCTTCTAACTGATGGATTAACTGGAGGGCTTTATTATGCACAGAAAGCTGCAGAAGATGCAAATGAAAAAGACAACATAAACATCTATGCAGTAAGCACGGGGGATAATCCTGACGCTCCTGGAACATACTTCTATGGTTCAAGCTATGTCAAAGCAATAGCTGAAGCAGGGCATGGAACTTTTTTAAGGGCAAATGAGGCCCCTCAAAAAATAAAGGTAGACTTTGGAGAGCAGACGCAAGGACCAGACAGGAACAGGTTTGGATTGGTGACGGCTGACCAAGGGCATTTCATAACAGAAGAAATTGACTTGAAAAATCCTCTTGTAACTGGATACAATTCTGTCTTGCCAAAATCAACAGCAAAAACATTAGTAACTTTAGATTCTGGAGAGCCAATACTTAATGCATGGAGATATGGGCTTGGAAGAGTCGTAACATTAGCATTGGATGACGGAACAAGCTATGCTGGAAATCTATTGAACAAAGACAATTCAAAATTGATAAGCAGAAGCGTAAACTGGATAATAGGAAATCCTGAAAGGAACGAGAAAGAATATGTTGACATACAGGATGGAGTTGTAAATGAAAGCATACAAGTCAAACTGAAGACAGAATTTGGATTGTCAAGCGATAAAAGCGACTTCTACAAGATAGGAGAAAACTTATATGCAACCACTGTAAAGCACCAAGATACTGGATTCCACTACATGCTTAGGGCAACTTACGCAGTAAACTACAAGATAGAATATGAACTTTTAAACTTCAACAATGAGCTTGAAGGGATAGCCGCTGCAACAAACGGAAAAGTATTTGACAAGGAAGACTTCAACGGGATGGTGGAAGCTATAAAGAGCCAGAGCAAGAAGTCAGTTGACAAGAAAACTTATTTAAGGTGGCCATTCTTGATTGCTGCACTAGTATTGTTTTTAATAGAAGTGTGCATAAGAAAAGTAGCGGAAAACAGAAAAAGAGATAAATTTGATAAAAGATAAGGTTTAACATGAACATAATAAAAAAATGGATTGTAAAAAGAAGATTAGAAAAATTAGCAGATATAGAAAGAAGGTTAAATG
This sequence comes from Candidatus Nanoarchaeia archaeon, assembly GCA_035289925.1. Taxonomy (GTDB): domain Archaea; phylum Nanobdellota; class Nanobdellia; order SCGC-AAA011-G17; family DATDVL01; genus DATDVR01. The sequence continues at coordinate 84,878 of DATDVR010000006.1, forward strand.
ACATGGAAGGCAATAATGCAAAGCCTGGAGACTTGAAGAACCTAAGCGTTAAAGGAGATTACATAACAAAAGACACAAGCTTCACTTTACTATACTTAATTTTGGTGGGTATTGTAATAATTGTTGCAATGACAATCTTCTATGAGCACAAATTTGGACAGCTTAATGAGGATTTTGATGCAAAGGTAGATGAGCTAAAAAAAACTTATGAATCATTATCTGAAAAAGAGAAAGCATTCAACGAGACAAAGCAGCTTCTTACAGTAAAAGAGTCAAGAGAAGAAACTTTGGAAGACCAGTACCAAGAAGTATTGGCAGAAAAGCAGTCATTGCAGATAGAAAGAGCCAAATTAATTGATGAAAATGCAAAATTGAAGGCTGATTTAGTAAGCGCAACTGACCAGATAGCAAACTTGAAAGCTAGAATTAAAGATTTAGAAGAGAGGATTGAAGAACTTGAAAATAATTGAAAATGCATTGGCAGAATTGAGAAGAACGCTTATTTTGATTAAATTGTTCAACAGCAGCATAGACTCAATACTTGTTTTCATTGGATTTACCCTACTTTTTGTACTAATAAAAATACCATGGTATTATGCTGCAATTCCTTTTTTACTTCATGCTATAATTTACATCCCAAGGAAGATGAAGGACATAAGATATTCTGAAGTCGAGAAAAAAGTTCCTATATTGAAAGAGAAGCTAAGGACTGTTGCTGACAATGTAGGAAAAAGCAACGAGCTCATTGATGAATTGAACAAGGAAGTCCTAAGAGAGATGAAGCAGATAAAGACTTCTGCATTCATAGATCCAAGAAAAAGCATGTTCAAGATGTTCGCTTTAGGCTTGATGGCATTCTTAATAATATTTTCAGCTTCATTGAACGTCAAATTTTTCGACTTTGACAGCATACTAAAAAAACTTGCAGGTAGCGATGGAGGAATAAGAAACTTAGAAGACATCGACATAGACTCGAGAAGCATACTTGAAGAAGACATCTACGGAGAACAAAGCATAGCTGAGCTAGGGAACCAAGAAGTTGTTTTCAGCATGGACAGTTTTTCAGGAGAAATAGATTTAAATAGGGAAAAAGAAATTGACACTATAAATTTCGCAACAAGCTATCCGAAAGAAATATATGCAACCTCTGACTCAAGCTACAAAGAGAAAATAGCAAAAGAAGACGAGGACGTAGTAAAAACATACTTCGACCAAATAACTAGAGCATCACAATGAAAAGCATACAAGAAGTTCAGGAAATAGTAGCAAACGTTTTCAAGGAAGTTGGCAAGGTAGTGATAGGTCAAGATCAAGTAATAAAACAGATAATGGTTGCTATTTTAACTGACAGCCATGCATTGATTGAAGGCTATCCTGGGCTTGCAAAGACATTGACCGTAAAGACATTGTCAAGCCTGATGGACTTAAAATTTTCAAGAATACAAAATACTCCTGACTTAATGCCATCTGACATCACAGGGACTTATCTGATTAACGAAGACAAGGGAAAAAGAGAACTTAAATTCCAGCAGGGTCCTATCTTTGCAAACGTCATTTTAGCAGACGAGATAAACAGGGCAACGCCAAAAACTCAATCTGCACTTCTAGAAGCAATGCAGGAAAGACAAGTTACGGTTGGCAACCAGACTTACAAGCTGGACAAACCGTTTTTCGTGCTGGCAACTTCGAACCCTATTGAGCAAGAGGGAACATTTCCTCTGCCTGAAGCACAGCTTGACAGATTTTTATTCAAAATCAGGACAGAGTACCCAAGTTTCTCAGAAGAAATGGACATCGTGAACAAATACACAGAAATATTGGAAGAATTTGTTCCTAAGCCAATAATAAAGAAAGAAAATATTTTCGGCATGCAGGAACTTACAAGGAAAGTGCCAATTGCAAACGACATTAAGAAATATGCAGTCGAATTGGTTACAAAAACAAGAAATGAAAAAGGCCTGATTGAATTTGGAGCATCGCCAAGAGCTTCAATTGGACTGATTCTAGCAGGAAAGGCACATGCATTAATTGAAGGAAGGAAATACGTAAGCAAAGACGACATAAATGCTATGGCGCTTCCCATATTGAGACATCGGATAATACTAAGCTTCGAGGCTGAAAGAAACAACTTCGGGGAAGACGACATAATAAAGAAGCTATTGAAATGATAACCCTAGATTTTTTAAAACATCTTGACAAGCTAAGTTTGATAATAAGAAAAAGAATAGTCTCTAATTTTATAGGAAGTAGGCAGAGCAAGGCAACTGGACAAGGATTAATATTCAAAGACCATAGAATATATGCACCTGGAGACGATTATAGAGGAATAGACTGGAGAGTCTATGGAAGGACAGACCATCTTTACGTGAAAAAATTTGAGGAAGAAAGAAACTTGACTGTCCACGTTATAATTGACTTCTCGAAGAGCATGGACTTTGGAGAGAAGATAAAAAAATCTGAATATGCTTCCATGATGGGCATTGGATTTGCCTATATGGCTTTAAAAAATAACGAGAAGTTTGTAATATCAACTTTCTCTGATAAGCTGACATTGTTCAAGGCAAAAAAAGGAAGAAGACAATTAGCAAACATCATAAATCACCTAAACACCAAGACTCCTGAAGGCAAGACAGATTTGGAGGCAAGCTTAGGAAGATACAAGAAGCTGATAAATTCCAAATCACTTATAGTAATCATTTCAGATTTTTTCTATGACATTGAGCAGATAAGAAATGCGCTAAAAAAACTGAAAAGAAACCAGCTTATCCTGATTCAAGTTTTGGACGATGTTGAAGCTAAGCTTAACATCGAAGGAGAGTTTAAATTGAAGGATTTGGAAGACAGATCTGTTTTAAGGACATTCATAAGCCCGTTCTTAAAAAGAAACTACATGACACAGTTGCATGAGCATGACACAAAAATAAAGAAGGTCTGCGATGAAATCGGAGCTAAATTCTTCATTGTTGATTCTTCAACCCCTATCTACGATAATTTTTATAGAATGCTAAGATAATTATTTAGGTGCAATTACATCAGAATCTTTAATGTTGCCCACTGTTACTATCTCATAAACATAAGTGTCCTTAACACCGCCAGATTCAACCTGAACTTTCACAGGAAGCTTGTAGAAGTTGTCTATAAGCATCCTTATATTTTTTCCTTCATAGCCAAATTCTATTACGGTAGCCTGCCTTTGGTTCATTGATTCAGTGCCTTTAATTTCTGCAACATTAGGAACTTTTTCCAGCCAGTAATAAGGAGTCAAAGGAGCAAAATCATCATAATTCAAGACAGTAACCTTTCCAGTTGTAGAGCATACTGAATCTTTCCTTTCTTCGCAGATGCCAAAAGCTTCTTTTGTAGATGAGTCAAGATAGATTGTTGAGTAATCTTTAACTATAATGCCTGAAATCAAGTCCATTTTAATTTTGTTGCCTTTCATAGTCACAGTCTCTGTATTAAGATTTGGAAGTTTTGAGTATCTGTATTTTGCGTTTGGAGCTGCATCCTTGTTTTCAAGCAAAAAAAATAAAGGATTGCTAGAATCAATAATTTGTTTAGTCTCATCTGAAGCTGCCGATGGCTCTTTAGTATTTATATCTGCAGACTTCTGATTAGTGCAGCCTACTAAAAATACTATTAAAAGTAAAATGACTAATTTTCTCATGTTACTGAATAATATTCTGCCCTATAAAAAGATTTGGATTTAATAAAAACGGATCCGATGGGATTTGAACCCATGACCCTCTGGTCACTCTCTTAGCTAGTTAAGAGCTTCATCCGCTTTTCTGCGACAGATGCTCTAGCCAAGCTGAGCTACGGACCCATTAAGAATTAAGCGATTTATAACCCTTTAAATATCTTTTGAAAGAAAAGTATATAAACAAAAAACTTAACAAAAGCTGTATGAAACACGAGCTTAATATGAAGCCTAAGTCTCCAATAATTGTTGTCGGTTTCCCAGGATATGGATTGATAGGCACAATTGTCACTGAATTCTTGATAAAACATCTTGATGCTAAACCAATAGGAAGAATTGTTGTTCGCGAAGTCCATCCGATAGTTGCGATACACGACAGAAAAGTTGTAGATCCAATAGGAATTTTTTACGACAAGAAGTACAATATGTTAATAGTGCATGCCTTGGCAAGCATAAATGGACTGGAATGGAGGCTTGCTGATGAGATGACCCACATATTCAAGGAATTAAAAGCAAAGGAGATAATAAGCATCGAAGGCGTTGGCAATCCTACATTGGTAAAAGACGGGCAAACATTTTATTTCAGCGACAATGACAAGAAATTTCAGTCAATTGGAATGACAGAGCTCAAAGAAGGAATAATAATGGGCGTTACTGGAGCTTTATTATTGAAGAAGGGAATTAAATTAAGCTGCATATTTGCAGAGACGCATTCTCAACTTCCAGATTCAAGAGGCGCAGCAAAAGTTGTTGAAGTACTTGACAAATATCTTGGATTGAAAGTAGACTACAAACCTTTATTGAAGGAAGCAGAATTGTTTGAGACAAAGCTTAAAGAGCTCATGGAAAAATCGCAAGCTCTTATTCCAAAACAAAAAGACGAGAATAAGCAAGTGTATATTGGCTAAAATTCTGTAGCTTTTTTGTGTATTTCAAAGCCAATCTTGTACAAGTCTGGATGCTCTTTTTCAAATTCCTTGCAGACTATGGCTTCTGACTTCTGACATTCTAAATAATTTGCTTTTTTAATTTGATTTCTGTAGCGAATATGGAACAACTCGTGATACAACATTGCCTTTATAAACTGTTTCTGCATTTTAACAGGCTTGTTCTTTAATAATGAAGTTATTATTTTTTTTGACAAGTAGATATGCTCCTTCAAATCGTGCTTGACCAAGGCAGGAATCTTCAATTCTTCAAACGTGAAGCCATCGTCAATAACTTGCGAGATTAAAGGAGATTCTTTGGCAACCTGCATGTATTGATTGTAAGACAAAAACTTAACTTCGCAACGAATCTTGAAAGTTCTCAAAGCATCGTGAGCTATTTCTAGAATATTCTTTTCTGTAAGCATGAATTAAAAAATAAGAATAAGTTTAAATAGTTTTTTGATTTGAAAATTGGAATGAAGTGGATTTTTATTGCGTTAATATTGCTAGTAGGATGTTCTCAAGCTGAATATGCAGTAATAGAGATGAAAGATGACAAAATAACTGCCAAAATTGCTGATACTGAAGAAGCAAGAGAAAGGGGATTGATGTATGTCAATTACATGCCTAAAAATGAAGGAATGCTGTTTATCTTCCAGGATTTGAACCAATATGAAGGATTTTGGATGAAGGACACTTTGATACCATTAGACATTATTTTCATTGATAATGATAAAGTAGTAGACATAATAGAAGCTGAACCATGTGTTGAAGTGCCTTGCAAAATTTACTATCCAAAACAGAAAACACTTCAAGTTTTAGAAGTAAACAAAGGATTAAGCAATAAAATTGGACTGAAAATTGGAGATGAAATAAAAATTAACGCTTTTTCTTGATGACAAAGTCTTTTTCTTTCAAATTTTTTTCAAGTTCTCTTAATCTTGCTTCATGCTCTCTTATTTTTGATGCATGATCTTCCAAGTCTTCGTCAAAGTCCCTGTGTTTTGACTTGACTTTATCAAAAGAACTCTTGACATTTATTTGATGATCACGAAATTTTATCATGAAATTCCTAAAAGAATCAGATCTCGCTATGAACCAGTCGCCGATTGCTATTGTAATCACCTCTCCTGTAAAGTTTTCAGCAAAATCGTATTTATAAATTTTATGGTGATGAAAAATGACTAAGCTGGAAGTCCTAAAAGATTTGTTTTGTCAAAATTGCAGCTGTACTTTAAAGAACTACAGTCTTTTGTGAAGAATAAGAAGCGTTTTTTGCAAGAAATTTCAACAGAAATGGAAGCTTTGTTGACATCTGGCTTTGCCGGATCTATCTTCAAGGCAAATTCCTGCTTTATTGAGTTGTTGAACGCCAGTATTTTTTCTTCTTTCTTGCAGTAAACATTATTACCATTGTCAAAGATAAAAAAATCTGAAGAAAAGCAAGTCTTTACGTAAGCAGACACTGAACCTTGATTGATAATCTTTGGCTCCATTATATCAGAATCAAACTTCAGGTCTTTGCACCTATTTTCTACAGTTATTGAGGCGTCTGAATTGAGATTTTTCATCGCCAGAAATGAAAAGATTAATACTAAAGCGACTATAAAAATAATTTTTGCAAAAGAATTTTTCTTCTTTTTTGCCATGATAATCTATAAACAATCAAATTTATATTGCTTTCTAAAAAGCTTACTTCATCCTTTTTTTCTCAATCAGTTGCTTTTTTATTAGAAGTCTTTTGTAAGCAGTATCACTAATGTTTTGAATTTTGGACATAGCATCCAAAAACTGGTCTTCTAGCATCTTTATCTCAGAATAATAGTTAAGGTAATTCTCGCCAGACTTTATTTTCATTCCCAAATCGTCGATTTTTCTTGCCAAAACTTCAGCCTTGTGAACATTCTCGTCAAACATAGGCTTAGCTTCCTTTGGCTTTTCGTCAACAATCTTAAGATTTAAGCCAACAAAAGGTTTTGCAGCAGGTCTAGATTCCTGGCTCTTCAATCTAACAAGCCTTTCCGTCATAGATTCTCTTCCAGATATGTTTGGCATACTCATCTGTATTTCAAAGTAGATTAGATTTATAAGCATTATTGTAGGGAAAAGATTAAATAAGATTAAAGGGTAAAAATACTATGAAACCTGAACATTTCATAATGATAATCTTAATGTTCAAATTTTTTTTAAGTCCTTCTGTCAGAGTATTGTCTCTTAAAAAATAGAGTCAACCTTTCGAAGAAGGATTTCTTGGCTTCTTCTTTTATTTTAACCTTCATTTCTGGCTTTTTCGTAAATTTTTGTATCGCGCTGTCCAAGTCCATACCATAATTCAATCTTGAATTGATACCTAGCTTTGTCTTTCCATCATTGTAATCTATTAAAAAATCTGGTTTGTAGACAAGCCTTCCATCCAGTGCCGCGTCGACGTCAACATATCTTAAGGATTTATTATTTGGGTCTAAATCATACACACTAGAAATTTTCTTGCAAAGTTCCTTGTCCAAATCTATGAAATCTAAAGACATTTTACAAACTATCCAAAGGACTTTTTACCTTTTTAAGCCTTTTTAATTAGTATGGGGTATGCTGGATTATGGAAAAAAGAATTTTGGTTTATAAACCTTCACAGGCAGTTTGTCGTGAATCTAAAATTTGCGGAAAATTCGGAAGAATTTTATAGAAAATCCAATGGACTCTTGACTTTCTTTAGTTGCGCATTTGACACATTAACATATTTTTGGGTCGTACTTAAATCTGCGTGACCGAGTAATTCCTGAATTATTCTTATGTCAGTTCCAGCTTCTAACAAATGCGTTGCAAAAGAACTTCTTAATGCATGGCAGAAAACTCTTTTCTTTATTCCAGCTTTTTTTGCAGCATTATTCACAATCTTTTGCGCCATTCTTATAGATAAAAAGCCTTTCTTTGACGGAAATAAATATTCAGAATCTTCTTTTCTTTTTTCAAGATATTTTTTCAACTTTTCAATCAGTGAAACTGACAAAATTATATGCCTGTCTTTTCTTCCCTTTCCAGATCTGACTTTGCCCATCTTTTCAGAGAAGTCTAAATCGATAATCTTCATCTTTACAGCTTCTGAAACCCTCAGGCCTGAAGAATAAAGCAGCTCAACTAATAATCTGTGCTTAGGATTTTCTATTGCATCCAGCAGGGAAGACATCTCTTCTTTCGACAAGACAGTTGGAATCTTTTTTTCTAATTTAGGGGTCTTTATCTTAGCAAAGATATCCTTTTCAAGAACTTCTTTGTAAAAAAACTTTAGGGTAGACAAAATAAGCGATGTTGAAGCAGGCTTTATTTTTTTCTCTGACATCATATAAGCAAGATAGCTTTTGACATCATCTTCTGTTATTGAAGGAGGCTCTTTTTTTGTATAGTTAAGAAACAATTGATTGTGGCGCATATAATTTTTAACAGTAACTTCTGAAAAGCCCCTTAACTTAAGCTCAGTTTCCAGCTTTTTCAGCATGCTCTACCTCTTCAAAATAAACCAAGTCTGAAAGCTTCTTTTTCTCTTCAAGATTTAACTTCCTGTATAAAGTAGGGAAAAACCCGTCAATTGTTAAAATAAATTCATCGCCTTGCGACTCTATTACAGTATCAGCAACCAGATGAAATGCTAGATAAGATGCAGCGTCCTCCAATTTATTTCTATTAATTTTTGATGTTATCCTGTAATGCATTGCATTCAATTTTGGATGCCTCTGTGGGACTCCTTCCAAAGCAAATTTTTCAAGCTGTTCCTTTAAATTTTTTATTTCAGAGAAAGTGTAGAATCTGCAGGGGATTTTATCCGTATTTGAATAGACAACCGCATTATATCTTACTTGTTCATATCTTTCAACTGCAATGATGTTAACTTCCGGAGATTTTCTGCTGAGTATATTTATAGTCCTTATTTTATTAACAGGAATAATCCTGCCATTTTCCAATCCTATTCCATCTTCTTTTCCAAAATATATTTTTCTATCAAGATCGGTATTTCTTGTGGAAATAATACCGTCTTCAGTTTCTATATAATAATTACATCCAATGTCGTCCAAAAGATTTAGACATTCCTTTGTTTTTTCCTTTCTTTTTTTATTATGTCCATAAAAAATCACTGAAACTTCCATATTTTTATTTACTCTTGGCGGCAAGAAAGAAGCCTTGGCTATTGCTGAAGGCAAATTACTATTTCCATCAAAAAAATTTATTGGAAGCGCCATTTTTACTTTCTTTCGTAGATAATTTTTGCTACTTTCACTTCGTCGGTAAATTCTATTTTATTTTTTGCTGCTCTTTTATCAAGATAATTGCTTACTTTTGCTTCCAACGCTGCCAAAGGACCCCTTGCCTGATCAACAAAAGAGTCTTTTTCATAGTTCAATCTTAAAATCCAGTCATCTATTTTAGGGTCAATCCTCATAAGCTCAACAGAAGTTATTACTTTCTTTGCTTCCTGATTTTCATCAGCAATCCTTTCAATGACGACAGACTGTTCTATGCTGCTGCAGTTAGATGATCCGTATACAACCCCTGCAACGCCCAACAATCCAACCAATGTTCTTTTGTAGTTCATTTTAAGTTCTCCTTAAGCAACGACTGGAATTGAACCAGTTTCGCTTCCTTTCTTTGGTTCTGCCAAAACCATTTCTTCTAATAAGTTCAATGCCGCAGGCTTTCCTTTTTCTGCTGCAGTTCTCATTATAACGTCATGGTCAGTCATAGTTAATTGCAATTTTTCAGCTAGAAATTCTGCTCTCTTTTCAGGATCATATTTATTGATTCCTAAACCTTCGTATAATTCTACAAGTTTTTTACTTTCAATTGGGGTGTAAGACCCTATTTCTTCTTTTGTCCATATCATTTTAAGCTCCTATCACCTTGGTTCGTATAAGTTTTTTAATATGAACCTCATTTAAATATCTTTCGAACTATAAATTCATTAGTTTTTATTAAAGTTGTGGAGGAAAAATTGAAAAAACTGTCAATCAAGTTGTAAGATTTACGAAAAATTCTAGGAAACCTTCTTAAAGAATTTTAACTTTAGATTGTTAAGGCTTAGCAAAAAGCTTATAAATAAGTTAAACTTAGTCAAACTAAGTAATATGGTACAAGCTTTGATAGAATTGGACGAGAACACCAATAGGGTATTGAACATAGTGAAAGCTAAATACAACCTAAAGGACAAGGGAAAAGCAGTAGAGTTCCTTGTAACCAAGTATATTGAAGATGAAGAAGAGCCAGACTTGAAACCAGAATTCATCGCGAAGATAAAGAAGATTGAGAAACAAAAATCAATAAGGGTGAAAGACTTTGCTAAGCGCTATGAAGTGTGAAGCAAATGTACGAACCAGACATAAAGAAAGATCTAGATAAAATATTATTTAAGCTATATAAAAGGGATAAAGAACAATATTTTAAAGTCAAAAAGAAGATAATATATCTTCAAGAAAACCCTTTTCACGCTTATAAATTCTTGAAAGAACCGCTGCAAGGATACAATAGGGTTCACGTAACTGGCAGCTTTGTCTTAATCTTTAGAATAAATCATACAAACAGGACTATTGAACTGAAACACTATGATCATTGGGATAATGTCTATAAATGGAGGCCAAAAGAATGATAAAGATAATACAATCGATAGTTGATTTAGAAGACAGGGAAAACAGAGTAGTCAACCTTGTCAAGGCTAAGCATGGTTTTATAAATAAATCAGACGCCATAAACAATATTATTAGAAAATATGAAGAATTAGTTCTTGATAATGTACTGAAACCAATTATGGAAGAAAAGAAACAATATTAATCTTTTTAATACTTCAAATGTTTGTTATACGCACCTATTCTCCAGTTTGTCTTTTATAAAACTTATACCCAAAGAAAACTACAACTAATATAGCACTTATTATAGCCGTAATATTTGCTCCAACTTCACCAAAAAAACGTACTACTATAAATAATAATATTACACAAATGAATATCACTGCAATAATATCAAAAAATTTTTTCCAGGGTTTTTCTCTGAATACCTCAATAATTAAAGCCATTAATGCAACAAACAACATTATCCAAGTAGCAATCCACATATCCTCACTTAAATCCTCTAAATCTACATTTAATTTTAATAGTTTATCATTCGCTTCTATAGTTTTCTTATTTGCCTCTTCTGTTTGTTTCCACAAGTCATATTGCCAACGGGGCATTACATCAAAAGTAAAATTATAACCACCAAAATGTCTAACATAATTATTATGTGTAAATCTTCTATAAAATTCTATATCTCCTTTTTTTGATATTACTTGGATTTTATAGTCCCCAACAGTGTCAAATTCTTCTACAAAATACTCTGTTTCATTCTTACCTATTGGTGAAATAGTAAGGTTCCTTGAAGGTTCTAAATATACAGGAAATTCCCTTTGTGATCTAATCAGGCTTCCTTTAGGATTAAATAATAAAACTAAGATAGTATCATTTATAGTTACATTTCCAGTATTATTCAATGAAATTTCATAATAAAAAAAATCGCCAACTACTTTAGCGTCAAAGGCCTCCTTAATTAAAATCTTATGAGTTATCGTTAATTCTGATGCATTTACAATTATAGAAAAATTTAGTATTAATAAAAACAATAAAAAAAGATGTTTTTTAATCATAGGTTGGTAAATACTATAAACTTTATAAAGGTTTTCACTAATTCGGTCTAGTTGAAAATCTCTATTTTCAACAAAGAAGAATTATGAATAATTCCTCTCATGTACATGTCTGATCTCTGTGTTTGGATTAATCTAGAGCTAACGCTAGCTCCATACTTTTGTTTGGTTGCACCAAACAAAGACTCGCTTATCTCCCTTCTATAATAAGTCCTTGTCCTCCAATGCTTTCTCATAATCTTCCTGTAAAATCCTTTTCTTGTGCTCTTCCTGCATGGAATCATTGAAGTGATTCCATGCTTGTAGCAAAGATGATGTACAGCTTCGCTATCATAGCCCTTGTCAGCTACAAGAATCCTTGGAGTGGCTGACAATCTTTTAAGCAAGTAAGAAACATCTTTTGTGTCATGCCTTGGCTTTGCACGAAGGCGCAAAGCCAAAATCTTCTTGCGCCTTGTGTCTACAACAGCACTTAGCTTTAAAGGCCTGCTAATTGGCTTCACTCTGTCAATCCTTTTGATGTAGTGCCAGCTAGGATTTGTCCTACTTATTGTTGTTGCATCAATGGATGCAACATTTATCTCAGCAAATAAAGCTGTCTGGGCAAACAACTTCTCAATAATCTTAGCTACTTTTTTATTCATCTTGGCTAAAGCTGAATAAGTAGGTACTTCAAATCCCAGATTATACAAAAGCTTTGCAGCTCTCCTATAGGAGAGCCTGCATGCTTGCCTTATCCAAAGGGCAAGCATATGCTGCCAGAATTCATACTTCTTTGGTCCATAGTGATGAAACCATCTTGGCATGTTTGCTCTTCTGAGCAAACGCTTAATTTTATTTACTAGTTTTACTTCTGTTTTCATGGGTAGCTAAGTCCTACCCCCTAATGTTGCTTTACCCAAAGCACATTAGGTTATTTATATTTTTCTAGACATTTTCAACAACGCCCACTAATTCAAAAAATATTTAAGGATGTCCGCTTTAATATAAGGATGAAAAATTTAAAGTTTGTTCCTATTGAGCCGGATGATGAAGAGCAGTTTGACATTTTTAAAACAAAATCAAAATGTTTTAATTGTAAATCTGACATAGAGTTTATTACTTATCATTCTCAAGTAAATGGATATGATAATTACTTGGGTAGTTTTCCTTTCTTGGATGAAATATTATTAAAAAAGTATCCAAATTATCTGATAAAACGATTTTCTAAAACTGCTGGAGAAGTTGTTATAAGCAATCTGTGTCGGGGATGTGACGTAATACAAGGAAATTTCTTTCAAAGTGATATTTGGAGGGAGCAACACTTTGGGCATATTAAGCTGGAATTTATTGAAACTATTAATGTTAAAATAGATGACCTATTCGATGAAGAAGAACTAATATTATTAAATGAATATGAAAAAGAAATGTTCTTAGAAGATAATAAATAAGGGCCTATAATTTAGATTATGTGAACCTCTAGGAAAAATAAACCCTGAGAAAATTTATTAATTTTATCTCTTTGGTATATAATTTAGCTTGTACAGGTTTAGTTAGAATAGATTAAGCTTTTTCAACTTTTGAGCTATAGCATTTGTTAGTATCTGTCTGAAGAGATAACTTGCGCCAAGCGGTGGAGAAAAATGAACCTTTAGTTGGGGGCAACCCGCAATCCATCTCAGACACAATACTGTCATATTTACCTATAAAATCACCATTTATTGGATTATATACTAAAACCCCCTCATCTCTTGTAATTACAAGGACATAAGTATGAAATTCGTCGTTTAAATAATAGCTAAAGTAGCCAAAAGGATTATAAGCCCCTGCCAAAGCATTAGAGTTTGTTAGGTAAATCTTCCCCCACATCAACCTTGTACGTTCTCTTAAATTATAAGCGCAATAATATTCGCCATTATAGTCATTTTTAATCTGCCCCTGATGGGGATTATAACTATTCTGGCAATTATTTTCTCTAAAGAAATCTTCAACTGTTGCGCTTGTTGGGGCAATATAAGGCAATAAAAAAATCATTAGTCCAATAGCTACAATTAAAACCCATACGAGTATTTCTTTATAAAACTCCTTCATTCTATAAACAACCTAGATTTTGAGACCTTTGTAGATATATAAATTTATTTAGTTCGTATAACCTAGCTTATCTGTACTAGACGTAAGATTTACGGCTTTTCTTCAGTAAAATTAATAAAAAGAAGAGTATTCTAAGTATTATGATAACTAGAACAAAGTCAAAAATGAGGATACCAAAAGAATCGCTTATATTCTATATTAACAATAAAAATGATACTAAAAACTTTAATGAAAAATGGGTTAAGGAAGCTATAGCTTTTCTAAAAGGGGCCTAAAATGACTGAAAAAGAGGTTGGTAAGTTTATGTTTTGCATCAATGCTATTCAAGATTCCAATGGAAATGTTGATCTAGAAACTGAAACTGCAAGTCATAACATCTCTATTGAGTCAGTTATATTACTTATGAAGTGCTATTTAAAGTTGCAAGAACATGATTATTTTGAGGATTATAAAAACAGTGTTTCTAAGTTTAAGGCTTAGGCGCACTAGACGTAAGATTTCCGGTTTTTGATACGTAAAGCTTATTAAGACTATTTCCTTAATTAAGAATATGAAAAACAAATACAATGTAATAGTTGAGAAAGGTGAAGATGGGTACTTAATATCTGATGTAGTTGAACTTTCAGGATGTCATACTCAGGCTAAAAGCTATAATGAATTGCTTAAAAGAACCAAAGAAGCTATAAAAGGCTACTTGAAAGCATTTAAAAATGAAGATGATGTTAAGACAGAATTTCTAAGTTTGCAGCAAATTGAGGTCTAGATGGCAAAATTGCCCCTAATTACCGCTGCCCTATTTGCGATGTTTATGACGTATATGATTTTTTGAAAACAGTCTGAGATTATTGTATTTGTACTTTTAAATTTCAAATGCGTAAAGCTTATAAATATATTATACGTATAAATACGTATGAAAATAACTGAAAAAGACGTAATAGCAATCAATCAAAAATTTGATGATGGGACTATAGTAAACAGAGGAAGCTTTGATTTTGCTTTGGCATCAATAAGAAAGAGCCAGGATTGGCAAGAACAAATAGCCTATCTGTTAAGGGCTTTATTGGTAGATCATATCTTTAAAGATGGTAACAAAAGAACTGCAACTTATCTTTTAATAGATGCTCTAGAAAGGGGAAGCTTCAAATTTAATCAAGAAGAATTGGGGATTTTAACAGTAAAAATAGCAAAGGGCAATATAAATGATATAAAAGAAATAAAAAAGCTAATAGCAGGAGTGATATACTAAAATGGCTAGTAGGAAATATGACGCAAATAGGAAGATAAGCACTAACATAGACAAAAGATATCCAATTGTATTCAAAATGTTAGAAGAATATGACAAGACTCATAAGCTAAGAAAAGACAGCTACAAGAAGAAGATAGACCTTACTATAGATACTCAAATATGGAACAGGTTCAAGGCTCACTGCAGGGAAAAGAACATCAAAATGAGCAATGTGGTTGAGAACTTGATAAAGAAGGAGATAAAGACTTAGGGGTCTTAGAAGGAAGGTTAAGGCTATAGCCAGAGATGTAACAGTTCTTGTTTAAACAAAATTCTTCAGGTTCGCATAAACCTTATACAAACTATAAACTTTTCAATTTTTTAATAGAAATCTTTATAAACTATAACAAACTATAGTCTGCTATGGCAACTACAATACAAGTAAGTGAAAAACTACAACAAGAGTTAAACAAAAGAAAGCTTTACGATAAAGAGACTTATGAAGAGGTAATTTGGGGCGTCATGGAAGACAGCATGGAATTGAATGAGGAAACAAAAAAAGATATTAAAGAAGCAAGATTAGAGCTTAAAGAAGGAAAAGGAATACCTCTTTCAGAAGTTAAAAAGAAGCTGGGATTGTAATGTATAACATAGTGTTCTCGCCAAAAGCGCGTAAACAGCTTCAAAAATTGGAAACCGATGTTCAGATAAGAATATGTAATGCCCTAGATAAAATCAAAGTAAGGCCAGAAGACTATCTAACTCAGATGGTTGATGATCCTTCTTTCAAATTGAGGGTAGGAGATTATAGGGTCCTTATAGACCTAAACCATACAAAGTCTCAAATAGAAGTTATCAAAGTAGGGCATAGAAAAAACATCTATAAATAGAATTCTGGTGAGGTGCCCGTAAATTCACAAACCTTATAAAGCATATTCTTGAGTATATAGGTTGATTAAAATGGTTGAAGAAATAAAAATTGAAGGGCGTTATGAGAGATTAGAACAAGAACTTGAAAGAAGCTTCAATATAAAAGAAGGCGATTCTGAGCTTATAGGTATATCAAAATTAATTTTTCAGTTTGCGAAGCCTTTCAGTTTAAGTGATAGGGTTATGTTATCTATGGCTGCAGATCCAAGAATGGATGTTTTTGGCAATGCCATTGGACCTTTTTGTTTATTTATTAAATATGAATTTTATGCATTAGCTTTAGCAAAATTGGCAGAGAATTATATTAAAGGTTGATAAAAATGAATGAAGTTAACCTAGAAACAAAGCTTCTTGAACAGGGATGGACTTTTTGGTTTACTGAATTAACAGTTGAACAAGCAGATATGTTAAATAAAAAATTATTTCCAAAAAATATTGGGGTAGGGTTATCTAAAGCATTCAAATATGAAGTAGCCAAAACTCCTGAAGAAGCTGAAAAGGAGTATAATAAGAGATTCCCTTTAAGAGATATTAAGGCAATAATAAGAGAAGATGGCAGGATAGCTATTTATGGTAAAGGAGAGTTTCCTGATAAAAAAATTATGGATCATATGGTTGGTTTTATTGATTATAGTTTAAAGTAATTTTAGCAGGTTCGCATAATAACAAACATTACAATAACTGTAAGATTTTTTGTTTTTCTATAGAAAAACATCCCAATAGATCTCAGTAAATTCCAAGGCACTAAACCGAACAAGGCCGGCATAATCTCTAATCTCTTTGCCATTAGGTTTGGATTTATCTGCTGTTCCTAATGCTTCAAGATATTCGGCCCTGTATTTTTTGCGTATTATCATTGGCGGGTATCCTTTCTTCAGAAGTATATAATTGAGGAGCATTCTTCCTGTTCTTCCGTTTCCGTCTGCGAATGGATGAATCTTTTCAAATTTATGATGAAAAATTGTAGCTAAGACTAGGGGGTGCAAGGTTTCTGCATTTTTTTGGTACCATCTTATCAGCAGATCCATATCAGTTTTTACAAAAGGTGCAGGAGTTGCATCAAAATTGCTTCTTAAAACCCTCACATCAACATTCCTGTAGCCCTTCCTAGGGTCAATATTCTCCATCAGTTTAGAATGTACATCTATGATAAGCTCATGAGTTAATTCTTTTTTCGAGTCATGCAGACTAAAGAAGACTTTCTCTGTATTTTGAAGATCATATATTTCTCTTAAGGTTCTGCCTTTTGGGGTTATTCCTTCATGCAAAAGATTTCTAGTCTCTTGAAGAGTTATAGTATTTCCTTCAATAGAGGTTGTATTGAAGGAAAACTCCACTACAAAATTCTTTAAAGTCTCTTCTTTAGTCAATTTATCTTGCTTTTTAAACTGTTCATTATAATGTATTCTGCAAGCCTCCACTTCTTCAGTTTTATCAAGCAAGTAAGAATCTTTCTTTAATCTCAATGTCTTTGCCTTTTCCAAATAATGGTTTGACTCTAGGAATGAATGTATCTTTTTGTAAGCCTTTCTTATCTTACTTTTATATCTGGGCAAGTGTTCTAGTTTCTTTTTAACCCCTTCAATTGAATCCCCCAAGTATGCAATGTCCTTAACCAGGATTCTCTTCCCCTTTCTCTCAGAAGCCCTTAGGTAATAATAGTTCTTTCCCCCCATAGACTTCTTGTATATGTAAACCATACATTCTACTAAGAATCCCGAGTTTATAAATCTTACCCTCTACATGGCAAATTTTTGATTGTAAGGGGTAAAACCCAGAAATTAAACAGTATTCTATATTTTTTAAGCATAAATAGAAACCTTTATATATAGATACGTATTATTACGTAATATGGAACTAATATCAAAAGTAAGTAAAGGAAGTAAAATGGATCAAATTTACATACCTAAAAAAAGAGCTGGTTTGCCTATCGGAGATTATGTTTTAATAACCCCTGTAAAAAAAGCAGGTGAAATAAACCTTTTTTATCATAACGTTAAAACTTTAGAAAGTATAAAGATTATGCTAATAAAAGAAATATTCAATGCTATAAATGAAAAAATTGAATGTAGCAACATTATCCTTACTGGTTCTTTTTTAGAAAATGGATTTAAGTTTAACGACATAGATTTATTGATAATTAATAATGAGAAAATATCTGGGAAAAAACTAAAAAGTTTGTCAAAAGAGCTTTCAGAGAAATTTAATATAAAATTCCAGGCGCTTAGTTTAGACTTAAAAACCTTAAGAGAGGGGCTTTCAACAGACCCACTATATGAAGCTATGCTAAGCAGATATGTTTCAAAGGAAAGGCTTATTTTAAATGCTAAAAGAAGAATAAACCCAAAAATATTAGATTTGCATTTAATTGAAAGTGAGACTTTAATCCATAATTTTGACTATGCTGATGGAATAGAAAAGTATTCGCTAATAAGGAACCTTATAGCCATCAGCCTGTTTTTAGACAATAAAAAAGTGACTGGAGGGAGCATAGATGTCCTTATAAAAAAGATATTTGATATATCTTCTACTGCCCTAATAAAGAACAACATGCTTAACAAACAAGAATTTCTTAAGAGATACAAGGATTTTTATAAAAAAACATTTGACAAGCTAATGGGGAAGTTAAATGACACAAAATCGTAATACTTTGATTAAATTAATGATTGGAAATCTTTCAAATGCCGTTATCCATAATATACTAGAAAAAGCTATTGAAAAACATGAATTAATAGACAAGTATAGAAAAGAAATGCAAGTTAGCATGAATGTTGCCATGAAATATCGCTCAAAAATCACCCCTTTAAATGCCTACTTGCAAACCAAAGATATTAATTTTATTAGAGATAAAATAACCAACAAAGTTAACAATGAATTAAAGAAAAGAATAGCCAAGGGATATAGTGGAATTGATTTAGGACTAGTTTCAGAAATTGTCGAGGAATTTCTTGTAAAAGTTAAGGTAAAGTAAATTCATAATCTTTATAAAGCATATTCTTGAGTATATAAGTTGATTAAAATGGAAACATACGCTTATATTGTTGAAGATAGAAAAGGGAAGTACCAACTTAGAGAAAGGGAAGGAAATGATGCATACCAAGAAGATGTAAGTTTGGGAAACCAATGGGGATTTAAGGTTGTTAAGTGTTTTGTACTGCCTGAAGAGAGATCTAAAGAACTTGCAGAGATTCTTTTATCTTTGAGTCGTTTCGTAGAGGAAGGGCAAAAAGATTTAAGTGGACTAGAAACAAGAGTAAAAACTATAGCTAATGATGTAACAGTTCTAGTTTAAAAAAAGTTTAAGGTTCGCATAATATATCTTATACGAACCTTTTACTCGTAATTTACAGTTAACAACTATATTAATTAAAGTTACTGTTTTTGCTTAAAAGTTTTAGACTGATTTAATGAGATACTTCTTTTTCCATCTGTTGCCTGTAATATTCTTCTTGTTCTCTAAATATACTTTCGTATTGGTCCTGTAATGCGTTTTCCATCAAATATTTCTTTGACTCTTCCATCAATTGTTCTCTGTAATCTTCTTCCTGTAATTCTTTTTCCATCTCTTCCATCTGTTGTTCTCTTAAATCTTCATATTGGTCTTGTAATTCTTGTTGTTGTTCTCTTAACATATCTTCATACTGGTCATTATATGTGGTTTGTCTATAGTAAGAAGATCTTATAGCACTTGTCATTATACTTAGAAACAGAATTATCCAAAACCAAGTCATCAAACTTCCTTTCTTATTTTTCATAAAAATGGCAATATCCCCTTCCTTTTATTATTTTCTATTTTCTATCAACTACCAACCGTTAACTTTACAATGTACTTTACTACTATTATGATTAATCTTTCAATCAACGCTTAAAAGTTTTAGATGACAAAGTATTTAAGATTACAAGCCATAATCAAGGCATGCATATAACAAAAGAAGAGAGGCACAAGATTACAATCTTGTATATTGCTGCTATAGCTTATTTCTTGCTGTCTGCTTTCTTCTATCTAAACAAAGGAAACCAAGAGTTTTTGTACTACATTGGGCTGATGGTTATTTTAATTTCTTATTTTTACTTCAAGCATGAAGAGTTTAAATTCACTTTTGAGATCTATTTGGGACTGTTTATAATAGGGTTTTTGCACGCTTTAGGGGGGGTTTTATACATAAATGGGGTAAAGCTCTACAACATTTACTTTTGGATATTAAAATACGACAATTTCGTGCATTTTGTTGCTTCACTGATAATAACCTTGATTGCATTCAACCTGCTAAAGCCTAATTTGGAGCAGGATTTTCTGAAAAAGCCGTGGAAACTTGGGTTCTTGATAGTGACTATAGCCATGGGTTTGGGCGCTTTTATAGAGATTGGGGAGCTGATAGCAGTTATATTTTTCCATGCTGAGCAGGCTGTCGGCACTTATTTGAACAATGTATTGGACTTGGTTTTCAACCTTTTAGGAAGCTTGGCCGGGGCAATCTACTTGTTTTTATGGCACAAAACTCATTAAAAAACCTTTAATCTTTGCTTAAAAGTTTTAGCTCTTTCTAAAACAGAAGTATGAGATTGCTATTGCTAACACAGATCCTAAAAAGAAGAAACCGTTCCTAAAACCAGAATCTTGAATTTCAAACACTGATGAACCTGTAATAGAACTAGGCAAGTATAAGGAAGCCGTGACTAAAAGAAACAAGATGGCTGCTGCCAATGAATCTTCCAAATTATGCTGCATTTTTTCTATTCTGCCGCCTCTCTTTTTTTCCTGTTGAACAATTCCCTTGAAGATTATTCCTTTTTTTGTGTACTTCTCAACTATCGCTTCAAATCCTTTATATGGTAATTTTCCTTCTTCAAATGATTTATATGCATTACTTAAACCTTTACCAAGAATATAATAAGTTTCCCTATTAATTTTCTTAGCCTTAAGACTTTGCTTTAATTCTGTTAAAACACCGTAATAAAGATGATGTGCTGCTGTTTCTTCTCTTATTTCTTTATCTCTTTCTGAAATTTTGCCGTATCTTTTTCCTTTACCAGATAGAGCATGAATATACCTCATTATTCCCATATAGATTAATAAAAAATTAAAGTATATAAGACTTTTTATTGAAAAATGGTTGGAATTTTGCTGTTCAAATTTTGAACAGTTGGGGAAAAGTATATAAAATAGGGGTTATATAAGAATAGTATGCTTTCATGGTTCTTCAAAAAAGGGGATAATTCTAAACAATTGGATACAAAATTCAAGCTTTTAGATGAAAATATAAGGGGTTCTTTTACGCATATCAAGGAAGACATGAAGAAAATAGGCGATTGGATTGATTTCTTTAATAGCAAGGAAAAGGACCAAAAAGAGAAGTTTCAAAGGCTTGAATGGAAGATTGAGGCTCTTGAGGACCAACTTTCAAAGAAAAAAGAGTACCATATTGTTGAAAAAGTAGTTGAAAGTGAGGTCAACCGTTCAAACAGCCGTTCAAATTTTGAACATGTTCAACCGTTCAACCGTTCAGTTCAACCGTTCATGAACGTTCAACCAGGTGTTCAACCGGAATATTTCCTGAAAAAAAATCAAGAAATTGATATTTTAACACCAGCGCAAAAGAGAGTTTTAGGTTTACTTTTGTATTCTGGTGGGCCAATGGACTACCAAGAAATTGCTAGAAGATTAGAAATTAATGAGATAACTGCAAGGAGACATATGAATGATCTAAGAAGAGCAGGAATAGAGGTAAAAAGGAAACTGAGTGATAACGGGAGAAAGAACCTATTCTTCATAGATAAAAACCTAAAAGAGCAGATAGTAAAAGGCAAGTCTAAAGGTGAAAAGTGATGATAGGGTAAAAGGGGGTTAAATTGGCCTTTTTTTAGTCGAAGTGAGAGTTCTAATAGATAGAGAAAAGCAGTATTGAAAGATAAAAAAGGACTAAAGTGAGAGGTAATCCGTAAGATTTTCCGGAAATCTTCCTGTTCAAATGCTGTTTGAATGGTTGAACGGCTAAAAAGGTCAAATTGGGCTTAGAATTGGCAAAGTGAGGGTTAGTTAAGGGTAGTTTGGGTAGGATCGCGCTTATAGTAATAGTAAGAAATGAGCTTTTCTTTCAAGTTCAAGCCCAAAAATGAGGGATCAAGGGTTAAAACAACGGTATTGTCCTTCATTTTTTTCTTGATTATAGGCACTCCTTTTTGTATAGAAGTTGAGATATAGCTGCGGACAGCACTAGATGAAATATTGAGTTTTTGTCCAATTTCCTTGTAAGTGAGAGATCCCTGCTCCTCAACAAGTTGATAAATTAATAAAAAAGTGTTGAATTCTTTTTTAGTCAAGTTTTCAAAGATTTTTGAAATATCTATATTAAGTTTTTTAAGCTCTTCAAAAGGATTATTTTGCTTGATTTTATCTTTTTGCCGGAAATCTTCCTGTTCAAATTTATCATAAGTATGCTTCTGTGTTTGATTGTTTGATTGTTTGATTGTTTGATTGTTTGATTCCATAGGAAATAGGGGGGTGTTTAAGGCTAAATTAGCCTCTGTTTCCTTTTTAGACGCTTCTGATCTCAATGTAGAAAGTTCATTCCTTAAGGATTCTAGAAGAGCTTTATTTTGACTTAATTCGGCTTCTAAACGCAAAATATCATCTTTAACTTTAGAAAAAGCTTGTTTGATACTATCTCTAAACTGATCATCAGCCCCCATTTAGCTAGTAGAAGCGTGCTTCCTTAAATAGTTTGCGCGTTTGATTCTGTGCTTGATTGTTTGATTTTTTTATTAAAACTAAGAAAGGCGCTTGAATGCGGCAAAAGCAGAGTCTGATAATTGCCATCTTCTTCTTATGAGAAGCTCTTTTCCCTTGCTTGATTTTGAGATTTCTTTGACTAGGCTTGCTTCTTTTAACTCGAGAAGAAGACGTTTGGTAAACTCTTCGTCCCTTAAAATCTCCCTTGCAACCTCAACTGTAAAGAGAGACTTGGGATTGACTTCATAGAGGTAAGATAGAATATTTTCCTTGATTTTATCTGCTTTTTGCTTAGAAATTACTGACATAAAATAAGATAGAAAAAGGTTATATTTAAACTTTATTAGTTGTTCGGTATACAAAATTAACCAATATAGTTCTTAGGACTTGCGTTCGAATTTATCCTTATTGGCAATGGAACTGGCTGGGGCAACCCTATTTCTTGGGATAAAGCCAAGGCCTTAATATTGCACTTTGTTAGGACTGTAGTCAAGACCTGTGTTGCAATCTTTTCATCGCCAAGCTTCTTGCTTTTCTTCCATGAAGCCAATAATTCGTTTATCTTCTTAGAATCTGCCATGTAAATCAAATGCCCTTTTAAGTCAATATTTCCGACTTTAGGCTCGTAAACAACAGAATATGTAAAGTCAAACTTTATGGCCTTATTCTCTGTTTTGACCATTAACTGCTCTTCTTCTATTGTGTCTATTGCCAGGTTGTTTTTAATCTCAACCTTTCCTTTTAGCAAGGACTTTCTCTCAATGTTTATCTTATCAAAGTTAAAAGCTATAATCATTCATCTCACCGAAAACAACTGTATAAAAGTAGTTTATAAAGGTTTTGGGTTAGGCTTTAGCAACTGCAGTATAAAACCATACAAAAAAAGAGGGATAACAACTATAAAAAGTTTACTTTATCTTTTTCAAAATATGTCTTTTTCCACGCCAATCTAAAGCATGCAAAAGAACTTCCCTTATTGTTGAAACTGGAATAACTTTGATTTTAGCTTTCAATTTTGGGGTAACTAAAACATCTTGCGCATTGGCTTTTGGGATTATAACTTCTTTTAATCCTGCTTGAATTGCTGCTTCTATTTTTTGTGTTACACCACCAATAGCTAAAACTTCTCCTCTAACTGACAAAGAGCCAGTCATGGCTACAGATTGCTTTACAGGAACTTTAGTCAAAGCTGAAATAATTGCAGTTGCTACGGCTATTGAAGCAGAATCTCCTTCTACACCTGACGAAGCAGTCTGCAAAAACTGTACAAAGATATCATATTTTTCTTTTATGTCTTCGCCAAAATACTTCAAGATAATTGCTGAAACATTTTTTACAGCTTCTTTTGCTATTTCTCCTAATTTCCCTGTTGCAACGAACTCTGTCTTTTTGCCTCCAATAGTTACTGCAGATTCTATTGGCAAGACAACGCCTGAATAAGAACCTTCAGATCCCATAACAGCAAGACCATTAACTCTACCAACAGAAGTTCCTGTTATCCTGATAATGTCATATTCTTTCTTGTTTTCAATGTACTTGTCTACAATTTGTTGTTCTAAAGTTCTTGACAATCTCTTTGCCCCATAAATGTGCTTTTTTTCTACAAACTTTGATTTTTCTTCTAAAGCTAAATCGCCAGCTGCTCTTACTAAACCGCCCAGTTCTCTTAGTTTTAATGTTAATTTGCCTGCTCTTCCAGTTCTTCTTCTAGCTTCGTCAATGATTACATTTACTGCTTCTCTTGTGAAATGTGGAATTTTTTTATCTTTTTCAACTTCCTGAGCGACAAAAATTGCTATTTTATCACGATTAGAAACATTGTCATCCATTGTTAGATTCATGTTGACTTCGTAACCATAACCTCTGATTCTAGATCTCAAAGCAGGGTGCATTTTCTTCATAGTTTCTAAAGTTCCTGCTGCAACCAAAATAAAATCGCAATTGTGAGTAATAATCCCATTAGCCAAGTAGGTTCCATTTAAAGTAGAAATATTATAAACATAACCGTCATAATCTATTCTTCTAATATTCTTTATTTTACTTATTTTCATTTTTGCTCCAGAACCGTAATGTTGGAATTGGAATGTTATATAAATTGGCAACATCTTTTATGGACCAGCCAGAATAGACCCTGCCTAAAACGTCCATCTTAAACTGTTGGTCATATCTTCTATAAGTCGGAGGTATCCTCGCCAGTACTGTATTCTTAGATAGTTTTAGTTTTTTTGTTATCTGTTTTATAGTTAAACCCCGTCTTCTTAGTTCATCTATTTTAGAATATGCTTCTACAAGTCTTTTTTGATTTGCATGATATTTTTTGCCTTCTATTGCGATGTTATGTAAGGAATTATTCTTATCAAATGCATAAGTAATGTTGATGCCGTTTAATAAGTTGGATAATTGCTCATAAGAGGTGGCTAATTTAAAAGAATATCGTGCAGCAGACACTTTTTCTCCTTTTAAAGTTTTAATATATTCTTTGCTTTTCTTAGTACTAGATGTTTTAACGTTGTTCTTATTAAGAAATGTTTTTATTTCGTCCAGGAAGGCTAGGTGCTCTCTTTCAAATTTATTTATTTTTGCCATTAAAAAATGTGGGCTATTTGATATGTTTTTTATATTCCCATATAGTTCTGCCGATATTAAGGAACTGAAAAATTCTTTCTCTATAACACTAGAACCATGAATCCAGTTTGGGACTTTAAAGGGTTGAGCGACCTTATCATTCTTTGGAACCCCTAATGCAATAAACAACCTAGCAAGATTGGTGTTATTTATTGAGGCTTCAATCCCTTTTTCAGTCTTTCTTATTTTACAATTTTTCTTTATATCTTCTCCGAATACTTTTTTTGCATCATCTAGGAAAGCGGAGATGTCATTTCCCGCCTTGAGACCCGCACTAAAATAAATCCTCCTTATATTAACACCGCCATCGCCGAACAAAACTCCGGATAATCTTGCTAATAATGGCAGACGCAAGTCGTCTCTTGCTAAAGGGCATATCTTTTTAGAAACGAGATATTCAACTGCCTTTATTGCTCTTGGCTTTGCCCCTTTGATCCAGTTCCTTATAGTACTTTCGTCTACTTCTAATAATTTTGCTAAATCTTTTTTTAACATATTTTCTGAGAGCTTACAATAAGCTAGATAAGCATACGCAATTCGTTTTTGCTCTTTTGAATAAGTTTCTATGATGTCTATTTCATTAAAGATTACTTCTTCATCACCATTGTAGCAAACAATATTGTCTGCCGTGTTTAGATTGCCTGCCTTTTCCATACCTTTTATTGTCAGTAGGGGGTGGTCTGGGGTTACTTTTATTTTAGTTCCATCGTCAAGCTCAATCTCTATAACCTCCCCACAGTATTTAGTCTTATAAAGAACTAAAGGGATATCTTTCTGAAACTGGGTATTAAACGAAAGGATTTTGTCATTCTGTGAGAGAGGAGAAGAAAGTGTTCTATTTTGGCCTATTCTAACCAATTGCTTTTTTGACAAACTGTTTTCTATATAATCCCCTATAGGGGTGTATTTGCCATTAATATGTACTGGCGTGTCTGGAGTCAAACAAGGAACAGCTTCAGTTCTTACCATAGCACCAGAACTTCTTTCAGACTGACCCGTAATAGGATATTTTTTCTCCTGCATGGCTGTTAAAAGTTCCTGCTGAGATTGTGGCTGTAAATTTCCAATTTCGTCTATAAACAAGACTCCTTTGTTTGCACGATGGATCATTCCTGCTATAACACGTTCGTGTGCGGGGGTGCCTAAACCGCCTGAGTTTTTAACTAGAATTTTATTAGCAAACAAGTTGCCTGAGGATGTTGTTAAGTTGTATAAATAACCATTATAAGGGATTTTTTCTACTTTCTTGACGCGTTCTGGTTTTAAGTGCATAATACTTAGAAGGTAGATGAGTTTTTAAAGATTTTGTTGGGTTTGGCTCTGTTGAAAATCTCAGTTTAGTTGTAACATTTAAGCTATAATATTCTTCAATTTACTAGTGAGCGACTATTTATACGAACCTTCTATTGTAAAGAGATGTAGCTTTTCTAGACATTTTCAACAACACCGTTGGGTTTGTTAATTTACTTTCTAAAACAGAAAAAGGCAATTGCAACTGCTAAAACAGAGCCAAAAACAAACAAGTAATTTCTTGCCGAAGCATCAGCGACATTATAAATGGAGGCTCCTGTAATTGAAGGAATAAATAAGGAGGAAACTAAGACGGAAAAAAGGAGAATAGACGGTAGATAAGAAGGTTTCTTCCTTTTTACTAAAGTGTCTCCAATTCTAGTAAAGTCCCTATAAGTGACATCCCCTCTTTGAAATGCGGTATATGCCTTATTCAACCGGTCTAGACTTCTTATAAAGGCCCTTTCGTCTCGTGGATTATCAAATCCTTTAAAGTTTGCACGGTCAAAATTGGGGGCCATGTAAAGGATAAGTTCCCTGCGGTACCTGAGAAATTCTTTATCTGTGGGTTCCTTTCTTTCTTGAGACTGGAAGAATTCTTCTACTTTATTTAATATTCTTTCTAGCTTTCCTTTTTCCTTAACGTTTATTACCCTCATAGTAGTTTTTAGATGAAAGAGGTATTTAAAATTATCTAACTATCTAATGTTAAAACTTTGTGCCAAGGCCTAATTTTGTCTGCATTTATATATTTTATTTGATTAAAGATAGTTTTTACAGCCACTTTATGCTCTGGTGTTACAATTAATTCTTTTCCATATTCTGTTGTTATTTTAATTAAATTTCCTTTTCTTTTGTGTTTGTTTACTGATAAAACCTCTACAGCTTCAATTTTGTTGTTTTTCTCACCAAGGATAGTTAATTCCTTATTTGAAAGGAATACCGCATTATAACTTCCTTTTTTAATTAAGTCTTTCTTATGTTTTTTTAATAATTGATCAACAACATCAAATTTTGTATATTGTAGTAAATATTGATTATTTTTTGTTGGTTGTAAAACTATTATGTCATCACTGTAGGATGATAAAAAACATTGCAGAGGATCGTGAAGTACGTCCCCGAGTAAAGAACCTGCATGAGCGCCAGTAGCGTCTACAAAAGGAGCTTTGTCCTTGTCTGAAGAATCAATAAGTAATTTTGGGATTCCAGATGTATTTGTTTTCATTCTTCTAGCCATGTTGATATAAATTACAAAAACTGCCAAAAAAATCATTGAGCTTACCAAAGCAGCAGCTGCCAATATATCCCCATACTGCTTTCTAATCCACCAAGGAGAGAAAAGTGACAATAAAACTAGGAAAAAGAAAAGGAAGTTTTGGGATTTAAATGAAGAGTTTAGTTGTAGTTTAGTTTGGTCTATCAGCTGCTTGCCTTTGCCTTTAGGCATTGTCCTGACCAAAGGAACATTTTCATCACTTGAATTTGGAAAAATAAGAACGTCAAGCAATTTTTCTTTCGGCAATAACTCTGCCAAGGCTTGACCTGTCAAAGATTTTCCAGTGCCTGGCTCTCCAATCAATAAAACATTTCTGCGTTGTTTTGCTGCTTTCTTGATTATCTCTACAGCCTCTTCCTGGCCTATAATCTGGTCTACTGTGCTCTTAGAGATATTAATATCTGCTGTAGTTTTGTAGTTTAATGGCATTTTTTAGTTAAATGAAAGAAAGTATATAAACGTTTTTAAATGATGTCTTCTTCAGCAACAACTACGAAATCACCTACTGCTATAACTGCGGAGAATGGAATTGTTAATTCATTGTTCTGGTTTTTTTCTAAATCTAATCCTTCTGCGTAGCTTGTTGGGTTTCTCAAAATAATTTGTATTAATTCTCCTGTTCTTGTTTCAAAAGTAATGTTTGAGACTTCACCAAACCTTTTTCCAGATTTTGTAACAACAGTCTTACCTAAAAGCTGCTTAGAATACTTCTTGTCGTCTTCTGCCATGGTTTTATTTTATGTAAGGTTATTTATAAAGGTTTCGTGTTTTTGTGGTTATTATTAGGAAATATAAGTAAAAAATTTGACCTATAGTTCTATTGGAGTTTTTTAATTAAAGTTTTAGTTTTTTGTGGTTTAACCCACCTACCCTGTGGTTTCTTATGGAGAATGTGAATTTGAAATTTGTTGTTTTTTAGATTGGAAAAATGAAAAAAAGGTATATAATTATAGTATTATTTAAAGAAAAAATTGTATTTTGAATTTATTTTGAAAAAACGCTATTTTGTGTTTATAGAGTCTAGAAAGTTATTATATTATATATAATATAATTATTATTTATATTATATATTTTAAGCTTTTCGGTGATGTAATATAAGATATGATAAAATAATATAATAAAAAGTTTATTTTATAATAATGATTTTTGAGATTTCTAAAGGAAATTAAGGTGTTTTTTAGTTATATTAAAAAATTTTCACAAAAAACAAAACAATTCCAATATTTTCCAAACGAAATATAGGTCTGAGTGTATAAATGTTTAAATAGTTGTTGACAATTAGATAGAAAACTATGGGGGATGACTTAACACTTTTCTTAGAAAATTTTATCAAGAAAGAACCAATTTTCGACGATAAAAAAGCCCTACAGTCAAATTACACACCAATTAATGTTCCTTATAGGAATAAACAAATTCAACAAATAGCTGGAATTTTCGCTCCGGCATTAAGACTTGAAAAACCTTCTAATCTTTTTATTTATGGAAAAACCGGAACCGGAAAAACAGTTTCTGTGAAACACACAACAAATACAATCATGGAAATTGCGAATAGAAACAATTTGCCATTGAAAGTCATTTATATCAACTGCAAATTAAAAAGAGTCGCCGACACAGAATATAGGCTTGTTGCTCAGTTAGCTTATGAGTTCGGCAAAGACGTTCCTGCAACTGGGTTGCCAACAGACGAAGTTTATAAGATTTTCTTGAAGGTACTTGACAGCGAGAAAAAAGTAGTTATATTAATTTTGGATGAGATTGACCAATTAGTGAATAAAGTTGGGGATGGAATCTTATATAATCTAACAAGAATAAATTCTGAACTTAAAAACAGCCAGATTTCAATAATAGGCATAAGCAACGATCTTATGTTTGCAGACAATATTGATCCAAGAGTGAAAAGCAGCCTTAGCGAAGAAGAATTAGTTTTCCCACCATACAACGCTATACAACTGCAAAAAATACTTAGAGAAAGAGCAAAAATAGCTTTCAGGGGCGGAGTTGTTGCTGAAGGTGTGATTGAAAAATGCGCAGCTTATGCTGCAAGAGAACATGGGGATGCAAGAAGAGCTTTAGAATTACTGAGAGTTGCTGGCGAGATTGCAGAAAGAAAAAATGAAAACAATCTTTTAGTTGAGCATATAGATGAAGCTGAAGAAAAAATCGAGAGAGACAGAGTTTTGGACATAATAACAACGCAGCCAAAACAATTCAAACTAACTTTATACTCTATTTTGACAACGTGCAGCGATAGCAAAGGAGACAAACAGATATTTACTGGCGATGTTTATGAAGTGTACAAAGATGCATGCGCAAAAACAGGAGTAAAACCTTTGACACAAAGAAGGGTTTCTGATATAATTGCAGAACTTGACATGCTGGGCATTATAAGCGCGAGAGTAATAAGCAAAGGAAGATATGGAAGGACAAAAGAAATTTCGCTTGCAATACATCCTTCGATACTGCCAAAGACTAGCGAGGCATTGAAAGAAGGGCTGAATTTATGAGCGAAGTAGTTAAATTATTTTTAAACAAAGGATTTTTGATTAGCCCAGACTTTGTCGGCATTGAGAACTTTAAAAATGAAGTTTTCATTGAAAGGCTTGATGAGTTCAACAAGAAAGAAGGGCCAATCGTTCTGAACAAAGACTTGTTTAAAGTTTTCAGCAATGGAGGAATAAGCTCTGAACTGAACTGGCTCGAGTTTGAAAGGTCAAAAGCATTGCACGAAAAAGGCAAGAAAAATAAAATTTACGATACTTTTCTAGAAATACTAAATTATAGCTCTGATCCAAAAATGCAAGAGAAAGTCAGCCTTGTGCTTGAAGAAGTGAAGAAAGAAGAGGAAAAAGTAATCATTGAAAAGCAGCAGGAGAATGGGAACAATGTAATAATATTAAAAAGCTTTAAGGATGATGCTAAAAAAAGAGGAGTAGCTGATTTCACAAACCATTTCAGAGTAAGATATGAAGGCTTAAGAAATTTGTTGATGAACAGGGCAGAGCTACAGAACCTTACTTCAATAAGCAGGATAAAAGGAAAAGAAGGAAGAGAGCAGGTTTCATTGATTGGAATGGTTTTTGACAAGAGGGAAACAAAAAATGGAAATATCTTACTTGTAATAGAAGACTTGAGCGGAAGCATAAATGTCCTTGTCAACAAAGACAAATCTTTATTCAGGGCTGCAAAGGACATCTGCTTTGACGAAGTCATTGGAATAAGCGGCACTGTTGGTGATAACATATTATTTGCAAACAGCTTAGTTTTTCCAGATGTTCCGTTAACAAATCCACTGAAAAAATCAAAAGATGATGTTTATGCTGCAGTAATTTCTGATACACAGATTGGCTCTAAGAATTTTTTGCATGAAGAATTTTTAAAATTCATAAAATGGATAAATGGAGAAGTTGGAAGCGACGACCAGAAGGAGATTGCTGGTAAGATAAAATATCTGTTTGTTCCTGGGGACGTTGTTGATGGCGTAGGAGTTTATCCCGGGCAGGAAAAAGAACTGTTGATACCTGACATGATGAAGCAATATGAACTTTGCGCCAATCTTTTTGGACAGATAAGAAAGGATATCCAAATTATAATGGCTCCTGGGAACCACGACGCTACAAGGACTGCTGAACCTCAGCTGCCAATGATAAATGAATGGACAAAAGGATTGAGAGAACTACCAAACATTCATATGGTAAGCAGCCCAGCATGGGTGAACATACATTCTTCTGTTGATTTTCCTGGATTTAATGCCTTGATTTATCATGGAGCCAGCATAAAATATTATTCTGCAAATGTTGAAAGACTAAGATTGGCAAAGGCAAAAGAAAATCCTGCAGAGACTGTCAAATATTTATTGCAGAAAAGACATTTGGCACCTACACATGCTTCTACAATTTATGTGCCTGAAACTAAAGAAGATCCATTGATGATTGACAAGATACCTGACTTTGTAATCTGCGGGGATTTGCATTTGTTCGACAGCGATGTCTACAATGGGATAACGATAGTTAATTCTGCATGCTGGCAGTCAACAACCGCACACCAAATCAAAGGCGGATTCAGGAATGATGCTGGCAAAGTCACTTTGATAAACTTGAAAACAAGAGACGTTAAAGTAATAAATTTTGTTAAAGAATGAAAGAATATTTTGAAAAGCTGGGCAATGAAGTGAAGAGAAGCTATGATATAGCTAGCGAAGCAAGAAAGAAAGGGCTTGATCCGAGCGGGGATGTTGAAGTCATGCTTGCATCAAAGATGGCTGAGAGAGTAAAAGGCATTGTAAGCACGGTTTCTCCTCAAATTGGCGAGAGCAAGATTGTTGAGAGAATTGATGAACTTGAAAAACAATATGGAGCGCAAGACTGGAGAGTTGCCTTTATATTGTCCTTGGAAGTTGCCCAAGAAAAGCTCTGCAAATTCAAAGACAAAAGAGAGGCTGCTGAAGTTGGATTAAGAGTCGGGCTTGCTTACCTTACAAACGGGGTTTTAAGCGCTCCTTTGGAAGGGTTTGTTCAATTAAAATTAAGAAAGAGAAAAAAAGACGGCAAAGAATACTGGGCGTTGTATTTTTCTGGTCCAATAAGAAGCGCAGGCACAACTGCAGTCTGTGTTTTTGCTGCTGTTGCGGATTATGTAAGAAAAGAACTTGGATATGCTGAATACGACCCTACTGAAGAAGAGGTTAATAGAATTGTATCTGAACTTTATGATTTCCATGACAGAATAACTAATTTACAATACTTGCCTACTGAAGAAGAGATAACATTCATGGTTTCCAACTTGCCTATACAGATTGATGGAGATCCAAGCGAAACTATGGAAGTAAGCAATTTCAAGGATTTAGACAGGATTGATACTAACAGATTGAGAAATGGAGTTTGTTTAGTTGTTGGTGAAGGGCTATGCCAGAAGGCTGCAAAATTCTATTCTAAATTCAGCAACATGATGAAGGATTTTGGAATGGAAAGATGGAAATTTCTTGGAGATTATATTGCTCTGCAAAAAAAATTGAGGGCAAAGGATGTCTCGAAAGACGATGTAAAAATAAAACCAGACTTTAACTTCATGAAAGATGTTGTCGCTGGCAGGCCAATATTCACACATCCAATGGCAAAAGGTGGTTTTAGATTAAGATATGGAAGAAGCAGGGTCTCTGGATTTTCAGCACAGGCAATACATCCTGCTACGATGTGTATCCTTGACGGCTTTTTAGCTTCTGGCAGCCAATTAAAAGTTGAGAGGCCTGGAAAAGCATGCGTGCTTGGAAGCTGCGACACAATTGAAGGCCCAATTGTAAAACTAAAAGATGGAAGCGTGGTATTTGCAGAAACTGAAGAGCAAGCAAAAAAAGTAAATGACTATGTTGAGGAAATATTATACTTAGGAGATTTGTTAATCAATTATGGAGATTTTTTGAACAGAGGACATGTTCTAGTCCCTGCAGGCTATTGTGAAGAGTGGTGGCAACAGGAAGCAGAGCATCCTGAAAAAAATATTGATGTTGATACTGCAATTGAACTTTGTAAAAAAGGAAAACCTTTGCATCCGAGATATACATTTCATTGGAACGACATAACAAGAGAACAATTTTTTAGTGTAATTGATTTGCTAAAAAAATCTTCAATAAAAGATGACAAAATAGTATTGCCTTTAGACTATAACATCAAAGATGACGTTGAGAATAAAGATCCAAAGAGAGCATTAGAAATTCTTGGAGTGCCACATAGAGTTGTGATAAATGAGCATATGATAATTGAAGGAGACTGGGCGAAAGCTCTGCTGTTTACTTTAGGTGACTTTAATTTTGAACCTAACGACAATGTTCTTGAAATGCTCAACAAGAAAAATAGCTTTTTGATAAGGGACAAGTCTGGAACTTTTATAGGTGCGAGAATGGGGAGGCCTGAAAAGGCAAAGATGAGAAAATTGAAAGGAAGCCCGCAGGCGTTGTTTCCTGTTGGAGCGCAAGGCGGAAGAATGAGAGACTTCAGATCTGCTTTAGAAAAAGGATTTGTCAAATCTGACTTCAATTTAAGAAAATGCGAGAAGTGCAACCAGGAAACAGTATACAAGCTATGCGAGACCTGCGGAAATGAAACAAAGCAGCTTTATTATTGCGACGAATGCAAAATAGTAAAAGACAAAAAATGCCATGAAAGAAGCTTCACATACAGCAGCCAGAAACTTGACATACACAAATACTTCAATAAAGCCTTGGAAATCATAGGAACAAGAGAATATCCAGAATTAATCAAAGGAGTAAAGGGAACTATGAATGAAGACCATACTCCTGAGAATCTTGTAAAAGGAATTTTAAGAGCAATGAATGGACTTTATGTGAATAAGGATGGTACTATAAGATATGACATGACTGAAACTCCTATAACACATTTCAAACCTAAGGAAATTGGAACTTCTGTTGCAAAATTGAAAGAACTTGGATATGAAAAAGACTGCTATGGAGTAGATTTGGTAAGCGAAGAACAGATATGCGAATTGAAAGTTCAAGACTTGATACTACCTGCATGCCCTGACAGTCTTGAAGAAGGGGCTGATGAAGTTTTATTCAGAATTGGGAAGTTTGTCGATGACCTGATGGAAAAATTCTACAAATTGCCAAGATTTTACAACTTTAAAACAAAAAAGGATATTGTTGGAAGCCTGGTTTTAGGATTGAGCCCGCACACTTCTGCAGGCATTGTAGGAAGAGTAATAGGTTTTTCAAAAACTCAGGGATTCTTGGCACATCCTACCTACCATTCGATAATGAGGCGCGATTGTGACGGAGATGAAGCCTGCATAATATTGCTTATGGACGCCCTTATCAATTTTTCAAGAGGATTTTTGCCTGCACATAGAGGAGGAAAGCAGGATGAACCTCTAGTATTGACTACAAAAATAATACCTAAGGAAGTAGATGACATGGTATTTGATATGGACATCTGCTGGAAATATCCTTTGCAACTTTACAATGCAGCATTGGAATATAAAAGCCCAAAGGAAGTCAAGATTGAAAAATTAGGGATGTTTTTAGGAACACCAAGAGAATATGAAGGCTATGGATTTACACATGACACTTCAGACTTTAATAATGGTGTAAAATGCAGCACTTACAAATCAATACCTACGATGCTTGAAAAAGTCCAGAAACAGATGAGGGTTGCTGAAAAACTTAGAGCAGTTGATGAAGTTGATGTTGCTGGATTGATAATTGACAGGCACTTCATGAGAGACATAAAAGGAAACTTGAGAAAGTTCTCACAGCAGGAATTTAGATGTGTTGAGTGCAATGAGAAATATAGAAGACCCCCATTGCAAGGAAACTGTATCAAATGCGGAGGAAAATTATTGTTTACTGTATCTGAAGGGAATATATTAAAATATTTAGAGCCTTCTCTTATGCTTGCTGAGAAGTATGACTTGGCACCTTATCTTAAGCAGAACTTGAAGATAACTAAAGCTAGAATTGAAAGCATATTTGGGAAAGATGAAACCAAGCAAGAAGCATTGAAGAAGTGGTTTTAGTTATGACTTTATAGTAACTACAAAATCACAAGCTTTATATACTAGTAAAATGCTTATTTTTACCATGACGGCTGATACTTTAGTAAATAAAGAAGTAAAGTTATTCTACAATGGAAGCTTAGCTGATGCTCTAGAAAACTGCAATAAAGAAGACTATCAAGTATTATCAATGTCATAAATAGCAGATGCAAGAATTCAAGCTTCAAAAGAAGATCAATTATGGAGAAACTGGCTAAGCTCAACAAGCATCAGAGCAACAGGAAAGACAAAGCAAGGAAATGCAGTTGTAGTCTATGCTCATGTTCCAAATCATTTTTCAGAACCTAAAAACATAAGAAATGCAATAGAACAAGGTTTAGTTAATGGTGCTGGAAAATTACCAGAAAAAGAATTTCAAAGACTTTTAGACTTAAAAGATGATAAAAATGTATTTGTAATAGATTATAATGCTTTAAAAAGTTCAACTTCAGGTGTAATTCCAGTTTTAAAAGCTTTAGCTCATCCTCAGACAGTTCCATTTTTAGGCGGAGAGGAAAGAGCTCAAAAATATCTAGAAAAACATTCTCAATTTTATGGTAAAAATATTGGAGTCTGGCATTCAGATGATTTAAGGAAAGAACCATTAGGTCGCCTTTTGTTTGTTGGCTACTACGTCAACTACGGTCTTTATGGCGACTACGACCTTGACATCAATGGTAGATACGCTGGGGTACGTGCAGTCGGCGCGCAAAAATCCCCAAAGGAAATAAAAGCACCAACTTTGGAAGATATTACAAAAGAATTAAATCCTTTTGTTTTAGAGAAAGATAGGAAAGAAGTTCTAGAAATATTAAGGAAATACGTTAAATAATTTTTTCTTAACTTTATAGCATAAAATAAAGTATTACTGGTAACAACAAACAGCCCATCAAATGATTTCTACCAAAACCTTTCAAAGCAGGTATTAAGCCGACCGAAGTTGAGATTACCAACACGAAAAAACCTAAGAAACCTGAGAAAACAAAGCTAAGAATTACAATCAATAAAATTATTGAAAGACAAAGTAACCTGTAATTTATTTTTGATATTAACTTTGAGAATTTTTTAGCGAAAAATAAAGTCAATATTGAAGCCAAACCAGAAGCAACTAAGGAAACTGCCACAAATATAATTAAATTTTGCAATGTTAGTGTCTGAATTATCTTTGAGACTATTACTATGGCCCCATTTCTTGCCTTTTCTATTGTAAATAACGCAATTATTGAGATAAACATGTTGACTGTGTTCATGCCGCCATTTAAAATCAAGTAACCTTTGTCTCCTAAGTTTTTTGTAAATGAAGAACCTAAGATTGCGGCTTGTGAAGGACCTAAGCCAGGAAGAAAAGAACATAAGCCTGATGAAAAAACAGAGGTTAAAATTGCTTTTGCTGCTAAGCTTTTTTCTATTCTAGGAAAAATCTGGAACTGGTAAGGAATTTTTACCTTATCATTTATGCTTAGCAATAAACCTGAAATGCCGAACAATCCCGAAAGCAATGGAAATAATGGATCTTCCAAATTTAAATTGAAAACTGTTAAACCCAAAATCCCTGAAAGAATAAAAATGAAAAAAGCAAAGAATTTTTGCCTACTTTCCTTCAAAATTAAGACTAAACAAGCTAAGATTAATAGATAGCCAATATATTTCTGTATTATTGAATAAAAATATTTAACATAAAATAACATTAATGGAGTCAATGCAGCTATCAAAATCAAAGAAATCAAGGAACCTATTGTCAACAGACTAACTGCTTCATATCCTTTGCCTTCTAGCAATAATCTATGGCCTGGCAAGACAGAAAGAACCTGCTCTGCGTCTGGAGCACCAAGGAAAACAGAGGGAATTGCATCGAGAAAAGTATGAGTTATTGCCATTGAAATAATTAAAATAGATAAAATCAATGGAGAAGTGAACTTCAACAAGAAAGGAGAAGAGGATAAAATAAGCAAAGAAACTAGATTGATATGAATTCCTGGAGTCAAGCCAGTAAAACAGCCTAGAAAAATGCCAATTATTACTGCAATTAATATTTCAAATAACATGTAGATATTATTTATTTAGAATTTAAGAAGATGAACCTTAAAAACCCGAAAAATATACAAAAAAATCATAGTTTTTTTATTTCTGATGCTAAAATTTCTAGTTTGCCTTGGTATTCGCCAACTTTTCCTACAACTTCCACGAAATCTCCTGTTGATATTTGGATGTCTTGCGAGAAAATAACTACTTTAATACTAGAAGTTACATCGCTAACCGTCATCATAGTAGTTGATTGGGTTGATTTTACTGAAGAAACAAGGCCTTGAATCCTAACTTCCTTGTCTATTTGCAGCGAAGTTATCTCTGAAATCTTTGACAATGGAAGTTCTGTTCTCTCCACTATAAACAATAAAATTAATATGCCTATTAATGAAGTAAAAATAGCTATCTTTAGAAAAGTTTTTTCATTCATCTTATCTATTGCCGTCTAATCTTGCCCACTTGCCTTCGCTGTTTCTACCATGAACTTGATAACTTTCTTTTCTTTCTCCAATAATGTAATTTCTGCATCCAACATAAGGTGAATAACCATTTGTAATAATGTTTGGCTGATTCCATTCTGGCGAGTTGATCTTAAATTTTCTTATTGCTTCTCTGAATTCTTTTAAACCTTCTCTTAATTGTTTTTTAACTCCAGTTAAACTTGATTCTTTTATTTCTCTTATGTCTATTGTACCGTTGACGCCTACAATGTCTAGTTCCCTTATTCTTTCTAAGTTTCCTTTCTTACCGCCTTTTCTTGTGTAGGTTACGTGAGTTGCAACAAAACGGTATTTCCCACTTTTTAGCATACACTCTGCAACTTCCCATACTATATTATCGTGCGGCAAACCTTGTAACCTTTCTCTAAAATATTTTGAATCTAATCGTTCTTCTAAATCAAATTCAATCCTATGATTTTCAGGTAATATTGGTACTTTTTTTGCAGCCTCGAGAATTAATTCTATTGGTATTTTTTCATCTCTAAAATAATTATGATATCTTACTGCGCTTAAACATGATGTCAAATGATGCCCCCTCTTTTTTTAGAATTAGAAACCCCCAGAACCTCTTTTCCCAGGTCTTTAGGCATATAAATTACATGTCTAAACGCTTTATATACATTTATACACTGCAATAGTTATTATAGTTCATAGAAAATTACAGAAAGTTTTATATTTGAATGTATTTTCATTACTGCATGGATATACAAAATAAAGTTGAACTAATAAAATCTTTTGCTGAAGAAGTAGTTACAGAAGAGGAACTAGTAAAAGTTTTTGAAAATAATAATCATCCTATTGCATATGATGGTTTTGAGCCTTCTGGAGTAGCTCCAATTCATTTTGGTTTACTTAGAGCAACAAATTTAAAAAATATGTTAAAAGCCGGAGTAAAATTTAAGTTATATTTAGCAGATTACTTTGCTTTTATTAATAATAAACTCGGTGGTGATTTAGAAAACATTAGAACTGCTGGTAAATATTTTATTGAAGTTTGGAAAGCTTGTGGAATTGACATTAATAAAGTTGAAATAATTTGGGCAAAGGATTTGATGAATAGCATAGATTATTGGGGTAAGACTTTAAGTATTGCTAGACAAATTTCTCTTGAAAGGAATTTAAGAGCCGTAACAATAATGGGTAGAAAAGAAGGGGAAAAACTTAGTATGGGCCAGCTTTTTTACCCTTCTATGCAAGTAACCGATATTTTCATGATGGATGTTGATATTTGCCAATTGGGCATGGATCAAAGAAGAGCGAATATTCTTGCAAGAGAAGTAGCAGAAAGATTGAAATGGAAAAAACCTGTTGCAGCTCACCATCATATTTTGTTAGGTCTACAAGGTTTACAAAAAAAGGAAACAATTGAAGAAACCATGGTTGCTTCTAAAATGTCCAAGTCTGATCCAAGATCGGCAATCTATATGCACGATAGTTTTGATGAAATAAAAAGAAAAATAAATTCTGCTTATTGCCCTGCAAAAATTGAAGATGGAAATCCTCTTTTAGAATATCTTAAACACATTGTACTTAAGGAATTAAAAGAAATTAATATAGAAAGAGATTCTAAATTTGGTGGCGATATTAGTTTTGGTAATTATCAAGAATTAAGACATGCATACATTAATGGCGAAATACATCCTGTTGACTTAAAAACCTGTGTTGTTAATGAATTGGAAAAATTGATTAAACCAGTAAGAGAGCATTTTGAGAAAAACAAGCAGGCAAGAGAACTTTATACTAAAGTAAAAAACTTCCAAGTAACAAGATGAGATTGTTTATTGCAATAGATGTTAATTCTGAAGAAATAGATGGAGTTAAAGAGAGGTTTGAAATTGATGGAGCAAGGGCTGATGGAAGCAAGCATTTGACTCTGAAGTTTCTAGGGGAGGTTGAAAATAATAAGTTAGGCAAGATTGTTGATGCTTTAAGCAAAGTTGAGTTTAAAGAATTTGAAATTAAAACAACTGATATTGGCGGATTCCCGAATTTGAAGAGGCCAAGAGTTATTTATCTTGGAATAAGGAGCGAGGAATTGACTGATTTAATGAAGAAAATAGAAAAAATCCTGCCAGAATTCAAAGACAATAAGGAATTCAAACCACACCTGACTATAGCTAGAGTGAAATTTATCAAGGATAATTTAAGAGAGTTAATTAGAAATATAAGAGTGAAAGAGAAGAAGTTTAAAATTAAGGAGTTTAAACTGTATGAAAGCAGATTTAATGGAAAGAGATTTGAGCATCATGCGATAAAAACATTTAACTGTATCTAGAATCAATGATTTTCTTTATTTCTGAAGCCTTTTTTGGTCCTATCTTCTCTACTTTTTGCAGTTCTTCTTCAGATGCGTTGAAAACATTTTTAACAGACTTGAAATGCTTCAGCAAAGACTCTGCCAATGAGGAACCTATGCCTGGCAAGGACTGCAAAATGTAAAGCTGCTGTTCTTTTAACGTTAAAGGCTTTCTTGATTGCAATAGACTGATTGGAGTCCTGTGTTTTTCAATCCTTTTTGCAAGAATTTCTATGAAGGCGGCAGTATCTCGATAGTTTTTTGTGTAGATAATAGGAATCTGGAAGTCAACTGCTATTGTTGCCAGCATGCCTCGTATAGAATTTGGATGAAAATTACGTATCTTGTAGATGTTTTCTTCTCCTTCAATAATAAGCAAAGGTACTTGATAATGTTTTTTTATTTCTATCAACTGAGAAAGCAGTCTTTTGTCAATTATTGAGTTCAAGAAATCATTTGTAGTCTTTCTTTCTATGCCAACAGTTAAGATATTGCCGTGCAAATCTTTTGTTTGTACAAGATAATCTGCTATAACCAATTGTTTTACTTCAACATCAAACTCTTTTGCCAATTCCTTAATAATGCCAGAGCTTCTTTCCCTTTGGTCTGCTATTATTTTTATCATTGCAATTTAGCCTGCTTTTCTTTTTTTGTTTTTATGTTCAACAAAATATTTTTCATAAGCTTCTCTTTTCTCAATGAAGACCAATAGTAAGCTTCATCTCTTGTTTTTTTTGCCATCAAAAAGATAACTTTGCCTGGCTTTGTCCTTGCTGTCCTGCCTTGCCTTTGAATCTTTCTTAATTCTGACGGGATAGGCTCGTAAAAAACAACAGCTGCAACTTCTGGCAGGTCTAAACCCTCTTCCCCTACTGAAGACGCAACCAAGATGTTGAATTCATGATTCTTGAAAGCATCAATAATTGACTGCTGCTCGACCTGATTTTGCCCTTTGTCCTGCCTGTCTGCCTGACCGACAAATCTTTTTGCTTTTATGCCTGCCAAGTTAAGTTCTCTTGCTATCTCTGCCACAGTATCACGGTAAGTTGCGAAGACAATTATCTTAGCTTCTTTGTTTTCTGAAATATCTTTCTTAATAATTTCAATCAACTTGATAATCTTAGGATGCTTTACTTTATTCTCTATAAGTTTTTGTGTTAACTGCAGAGCTCTTTTTATGTCTGGATTTGCCAAAATAGTTTTTGCAGCCTTTGTTGTTTCAACTTCAAGTTTTTTCCAGTAATTTTCTAAAGCACTGATTGTTTGTGTCTCAATCAAAGCTAAAGCATGTTCTACTTTTATTATTTGGGCTACTAAAGAGATGCCATAAAATGCTATTTTACTTCCAGAAGTTATTTCTGATTGAAATCTTTTTTGAAGCATCAATAAATCTTTTTTGTTTATGTATTTTACAGGCTTTGAGAAACCTAAATTTTGAAGCTTTTCCAGGTTTTGCTCGTAGACTTTCCTGATTATTGAAGCCAATTGAGTTATTTCCTGCGTCAACTCAATGCTGATCCATGAAATATCTTTCTTTTGAATGTAAGGAGAGACATCTTCATCATGCTCTGTCCTGATTTCTACAGCTTCAATTGCCAAATTGTTGCAGATTTCTTCTATTCTTTCCTTTGATGAGCCTGGAGATGCAGTCAATGCAAGAATTCTTGGGAATTTGGATTGTTCTAAGTATTTTTTTACTATGAAAGTGTTTGCGTAATTTGCCCTTGAACGATGCGCTTCATCCAAGCAGATCAAAGAGAAGTTTTCCAAGCTAATCCTGTTGTTTTGCAAGTCAGATTCTATTGTTTGCGGAGTTGCAATAATTATTTTTGATTGGTCAAACAAGTCATGCCTCTTTGATGGGACTAATGAGCCTGTGAACAAAGCTATCTCTATGTTTGTAGTGTGCTGTTTGAACGTGTGAACGTGCTGGTTGCATAAAGGCTTTGTAGGAGCTGTGATAAGTATCTTTGATTCTGGGAATTTTTTCATTCTTTCAGAAGCAAGAAGCATTGCGATTGCTGTTTTTCCAATTCCTGTAGGCAGAACTACCAAAGTATTTTTATCTAGACAAGTCTTTAGAATATTCTGCTGGTAAATCCTTGGCGTAAAATTAGCTAGCTCCATAAGCCAGCTATTATGTAAAACTTTAAATAACTTTCTCAATTGGGGAAAGCATGCTTGTAAAGGTATTAGGGCTGGTTGATTTAGTTGCAGGATTATTAATAGTTGGAAGCTGGTTCAATTTCACGCCTTTATTCGGATGGTATGTTGCGCTATTTTTGCTGATTAAATCAATAATATACCTCAAAGAAATAATAAGCATAATGGATCTTTTAGCGGTCTTGTTTTTGATACTGGCTTTGTTAAATATAAACACAATCTTCAGCTGGATGTTTGCTCTTTGGTTGATACAGAAAGGTTTTTTCAGTTTGGTTGCCTAAGTGAATTCTACATAATAATAGTAAAGCACCAATAAAATTGCTGCAATCATCAATGAAAGAATTAAAGCTGTGAATAAATGCAGATAGATGATTAAGTAATAGCAGCCTATTATGAAGGCAGCTCCAAATACGAATAAAGGCTTTGAGCCAAAGAAAGTTTCTGCCCCATCAAGTTTTGGCAATGGAATTATGTTTGATAATGCGAAAGCAGTGCTGATTACTATTAAATTTGTTGTTATTGCAGTTGCTGGGAACATTTTTAATATTAAAGCAAACAACATTGCAGTCAAGGGACCTGTCAAGGCTATTTTTGCAGTCTCAAAGTCAGTTAAATGCGTATATTTTCTCCCTAACCTGTACATTGGATTTATTGAAATCAATGAAAGGCCTACTGCTGCAAATTTCAACTGGCCTGAAGAAAGAATTACAATTAATATTGGAAGTATAAAGCCAAGATATAAGCTTTCTATGCCAAATGGAAGCTTGCTGAATTCCCTGCTTTTTGAAAATCCATACCTCTTGATTTTCCAAACACGATGTTCTGTTGTGCACCCAGACCTAGAAGCTATCAATTTTTGACCTAATTCTTGAACAACCAATACTATAAGTGAGAATAATGCAAACTTCAAGAAATTTAAAATCCAATATGAAAACATAAATGAAGATCTTCCATCATCAAAGCCAAAAACAAAACCCAAAACTAACGCAGAAACTACAAGGTGTTTGACTTCTGTTTTATTGAATAACATTTTAATAGCTCTACTATCGAATCTTCATGGCCTGCACCGACTATTGCAAGTATCTTACCTTTATTGTGAAGCATCAAATTATATAAAGCTTTTGCCATAAATTCGTTTCTCTCAACAACCAATGTCAAGTAGAATGAAGGATATTTTTTCCTGAACTCTTCTGTCAATTCCTTTATTATTTTCTTGTGCGGAACTTTTTTTAGGTCAAAATCCGCCTTTGT
The DNA here is from genome assembly GCA_035289925.1 of Candidatus Nanoarchaeia archaeon. Classification (GTDB taxonomy): domain Archaea; phylum Nanobdellota; class Nanobdellia; order SCGC-AAA011-G17; family DATDVL01; genus DATDVR01. Next base: position 128,088 of record DATDVR010000006.1, read on the forward strand.
CTTGAAGAACAAACTTAGAATTGTTTCAAAAACAAAGTTTATTTTTTCTTTCCATGTCATTCTCTTTGATAATTTTGCCAAAGTAATGTCGATGTCTTGGTCTATCAATGCTATCTTTATATTGTTTTCATGCGCCAACTGGAAAGCTTTCTTCATTTCAGAGCCTGGAGAGACCCCAGATAATTTTCCAAGACTTTTTTCTATATAAGAACCAATCAAATTGAAGAAATAACCTTTCAAACCTATCTTTCTTATGTCTTTTATAGATGTTTTTTGTTTTTTTTCAGAGAGTAATGCCCTCAAACGCTTGGAATCAAGCTCCAAAGCAACTATTTTTGGCTTTATTTTGCTGATTAATGCTTCAACCTGGTTGACACTTTCCAATGCAATGTGCGATGAGCCTAACAGGCAAACGTTCTTGTATTTGAGCATATTAAGCTAATATTGAAGGGCAAAATATTTAAATACAGCAGTTATTTAAAAAGCAAAGAAAGGAGGACTCAAAATGTTAAAGCTAAAGAAGATAAGCGATGTTTACGAAATGAAGGTTTTTACTGATACTGGTGAATTTTTCGGCGAAGTAGAAGAAAGCATCCTGGCTTCAAACAAAGTTTTTGGATGGAGAGTAAGAGCAACAAAGACATCTTCGTTAAGCAAAGTTTTAGGAGGAGCTAAAGGTGTTATTGTTCCTCATCAGCTTGTCAAGGCAATAGGGGACATCATGATTATAAGCAAGAATGCAATCCCTTCATATGAAGAATTGCCTAAGGACGATGCTTCTGTTCAGGACTAAAGCTTTATATACAAAAAAAGAGGATAAAATAGTATGCCTACACCATTAAACAATGCTGTCGAGTTTTTAAGAGATTTTGGTTTTTTTAATGTTGTACTTCCTTTCTTACTTGTTTTTACAATTGTATTTGGGATACTAGAAAAAACTAAATTATTTGGAACTGAAGGCAAAGAGCATCATCCAAAGAAGAACCTGAATGCGATGGTTGCATTTTCAATGGCTTTCTTTGTTGTTGCCGCTTCAAATATTGTAGAAGTAATACAATCTAGCTTGCCTGCAGTTACATTGGTTTTAGTTATTGTTTTATTGTTCATGCTTCTTTTGGGAAGCTTTGCCGGGCAGCAGAAAGAAGGAGGATTTGATTTATGGGACAAAGGATGGATAAAGTGGGTGCTGATAATCTTTGTGTTGATTGCAGTAATCTCAATATTCTTGAATTCGTTTGGATACTTAAGTGTTACACTAGATTATGTTTTAAACCAGTTTAATGATACTTTATTTGCTTCAATTGTTTTTATAGTATTGATAGTTGGTGCAATATTTTATATACTTCATGAGAAAAAAGAAGATAAAAAGGGTGATTAATAATGGCTTCATTTGATCAGGTTTTAGTTGCATGGGACAATTATGGTGTGTTTGAATATTTACTACCATTTTTAGTTGTATTCACAATAACTTTTGCTTTATTGCAGAAGGTATCTTTATTTGGTAGCGATGGCAAATCTAAAAAGATAAATGTCATACTTGCTTTAGCATTTGGACTATTATTTTTGCAGAACATTTACCTAAGAACTTTGTTCCAGAGATTCATACCTAACATTTCTTTTATAATGATAGTTTTCTTACTATTCTTATTACTATTAGGAATATTTAGTGGAGGAGCAACTGCATGGAGCGGATTTGCTTTGTTTTTGGCTTTTATATTTTCAATAATCTCTGTGATAATTGCAGTATCAAATGACTATCTTGGGCAAGGATACAGCAGCTTGTACGAATGGTGGTTTACAATGGACACTGTAGCAAGATCCACTGTAGTATTTGTGCTAATAATCTTGATTGTAATAGGATATGCAATTAAAGACGACAGCAACCAGCAAGGCGGATTAATGAAGGGGATAAGAGCATTCATGGGCGAAATACAAGGCGGACAAGGAAAGCAACCTTAAAATGGCTAATCCACTTCAAATAGGTTTGTTGAATTTTTTAACACCAGCGTTTGTTTTCATGCTAGTTTTTGGCATTCTTTATGCTTTTTTGACTAAAACAAAACTATTTGGAGAAAGCTTGGGAGTAAATTCTCTTATAGCTTTCACAATTTCAATATTATTTTTATTATTCCCTGGAGGACAGGCAGTTGTAAAATTAATAACTCCTTGGTTCTTCCTATTATTTTTACTGACAATTTTGTTGGTAGCATTTTTCATATTCTTGGGAGCAAGCGATAAGGACATTGTAACAAATGTTGTAAAGAATAATACAGTATTAACAATAATAATCTCTGCAATTGTAATTGTATTTTTAGTTGCATTGAGCCAAGTTTATGGAGATTTTTTGAGCGTTAATACTGGCAGCGGCTATTGGATGAGCGTAAAAAGAAGCATCTTGAATGCCAAAGTTCTTGGAGCTGTCTTAATCCTTATAATTGGAAGCTATGTTGTAAGATTTGTTGCTGCCGAAAATAAGTAATCAGCGTTTTTTCATTTCATCTACAATCTTAGAAAGCTCTTTAATGTTTGAAGATAAAGGTCTTATTATATTTTGTAAAACTTTTTCCAAAGCTTTTATTTCAACGCCAACATCTGAGATGTTCTTGTCGTAATCCTGAACTTTTCCTATAACTGCCTGCTGCATGCTGTCAAATCTTGACTGCATTCTTAGCATTTCCTGCTTCATTGAAACTATTTCTGTTCTGACTCTTTCTCTGAATGTGTTGAAATCTCCAAAATCTTCCATGGCCCTTTTGAATTTTTCTTCAACTATTGCCTCTGCAATTTCCTCAATGTTTTCTGCTGGCCTTGTGCTGATTGCTTGAAGCTGAATCTGCTGCTGAGGAGCTTGCGGAATGAAAGCTCTTGACTGCTCTTGAGGAGTAGAATGCAATGATGAAGACTGCATCTCTGAAAAACTTGGCGAAGGAGCATCTTCAATTGAACCCTTGATTTCTGCCTGATTCAAAGACTCTTCTATCAACTGTGATGAATAACCCTGCCTTTGCAGATTGTCGACAATCTGCTCTTTACTGAATCCCCTGTTCTTAAGCTCTAGAACGAGATCTACGGGAGGAATTGCGTTTTCTTCCAGTTTGTTCACCTTCTTTTTTTCTTGATTGTAGTTTTTTATTAATGATTTCTTCTACTTCTTCTACTGTTATAAACTTAAGGGGGTCCCACATATTAATATACTTTTCCAATACCTTTATGTCATCTTTCTTGGCAAAATTTGATATTTCCCTCGCTATATCCTTTAGCGCTTCTTTAAGGTTGTACAGTTCTGTTTTTATCTCTCTTGATTCTGCTTCTGTTGTCTTCAAGTCCTTTGCTATTTTCTTGTACTCTTCAATCATGTTCTGGTTGATTAAAAGAAGACGCTCGCCAAATAAGTTGTACTTGTTTTCTAAGGTTCTTACTCTGGCGCTTAAATCTGACAAAATGTAGGACAAATCTTGTGGCATTCAACACCTCTTAATAAAGCTCAAAGATAGAGAATATATAAAGCTTATGGCTATTTTGGCTCTGTTGAAAATCTCAGTTTAGTTGTAACATTTAAGCTATAATATTCTTCAATTTACTAGTGAGCGACTATTTATACGAACCTTCTATTGTAAAGAGATGTAGCTTTTCTAGACATTTTCAACAACACCGGCTATTTTAAAACAATACCTTCATCCTTTATTTCAAAAAGAAATTCATCTTTTGACGGCATCAGAACCAACTTTCTTGGGGATTTTTTTAATTCTATTAGATTATTGAAGTCATTGAACAAAATTTTACCACCTACAGGACGAACCTCATTTTTTTCAAGCGAACTAGAAACTTGGCTTACTACAATAACTGAGCAATACCTTGAAATAGAATTCAGCATCTTCATTTGGGCAATCAGCATTTTATTTGCTAATTCAGCCTTGCTGTTGACTAATCTTCTATAATAACCTGTTATCGTGTCAACTATTACTAAAGAGAACTTGTCCTTTATTTTTAATAACTGCTTTATTGAATTGTGCTGCTCCTTGAAGCTCTTTACCTTTGCGACCATGATTTTATCAAGAAATTTTTCATAATCCTTGCCTGCCAATTGCTTGAAACGCTCAATTGAGAAGCCGTTTTCTGAATCTATTATGAAAGAAGACTTGCCTTTCTTGGCTAATTCTATAGCCTTCATCATTGCTAAAGTTGTCTTGCCTGTGCCTGCTATTCCATATATGCAGTTGATGTTTTTGTTGAGAAAATCCAACACTTTCATAAAGTTGATAATTAGTTGTTTTTTAAAAAGCTGTTGCTAGCTTAACCGAAATATTTATATACCTATTGTATATACTTATGGTATACACTAAAATGGCAGACATATATGATAATACAATTGTATGCGAGAAGTGCAATAAGAAAACGGAGAAAACTGCTGTTCCGAAAGATGGAATTATATTAAGGGGATGGACTTGTCCAGGATGCAAACAGACATGGATACACCCTGCTGATTTGAAAGATTATGAAGAGTTCAAAAAAATAAAAGAAATGGAGTTCAATGTCAAGCTAAGAATGGTTGGAAATTCATACACAATTTCAATTCCAAGAGAAATTATAGAATTTGAGGAAGAGTTTGAAAAAATGAACAGAGAAATGGACCATATGCTCAGGTTGATGCTTGAAGAACCTGGAAAGCTAAGCATATTTTTTAAAAAGAAAAAAATAAGAAAGGTTTATTAACAAACAGGAGAGAAAAAACAAAATGCAAACAGCTGAAGTCAAACTGAAAGTTCAGGAAGCTTTGCAGGAAGAAGCCTACAAAGGAATTGTAAGAATTGACAGCCAGACAATGAGGCAGATAGATGTAAAGCCTGGCGACATAATCGAGATTGAAGGCGGAAGAGCAACTGTTGGCATAGTTGATAGGGCATATCCTTCTGACATCGGACAGGACATAATAAGGATGGATGGAATTCTGAGAAGAAATGCCAAGACAGGAATTGGAGAAGTTATAAAAGTCAGAAAGGCAGACGTAAAAGAAGCAAAGGCAATTACAATTGCGCCTGCACAGCAAGGGGTTATGATTCAAGCTGATCCATTTATTTTCAAAAAAAGCTTATTGGGAAGACCAGTTGTAAAAGGTGATATTGTAGTTCCTGGCGGAGCGAGAAGAAGAAGAAAGAGCATGACTGGCAGCCCTTTTGAAGAAATTTTCAATGTTTTTGAAGAAGGATTCATGGGTAACTTTGGATTTGGCGGATTAAAATTCATAGTTGCAGATGCTAATCCTAAACAAGCCGTGATAATAACTGAAAACACTAATGTGAAGGTTGTAAGCAAGGCTGTTGAAGTTACTGACGAGAAAATACTTGATGTAACTTATGAAGACATTGGCGGATTGAATGAAGAAGTCAAAAAAATAAGAGAGATGGTAGAGCTTCCATTGAAACATCCAGAATTATTTGAAAGACTTGGAATTGAACCGCCAAAAGGAGTTTTGTTGTTTGGGCCTCCTGGAACTGGAAAGACTTTATTGGCCAAGGCTGTAGCAACAGAATCTGATGCAAACTTCTTATTGATTAACGGACCTGAGATTACTTGTGTTACTGGCGATACTGAAGTATTAACAAATCCAAATGGAAGAGTAAAAGTAAGCCAATTATTTGAAGAAACAGAAAAAAATGGAGAAGTTGTTAGAAAAGATCAAATTAGAGAGATTGTAATCCCCAAAACACAATTAAAACTGTTTTCCTTAGACGAAAATTTAAAAATAGTTACAGACGAAATTGATGCAATTTCAAGATCTTACGCCCCAGAAATATATGAAATAAAAACTAAGAAAAAAGGATTGCATAAAGTTTCTGGAAATCATCCATTTGCTACATTATCTGAAGATGGAAAAATAGCTTGGAAAACTGCTAAGGAAATTAAAGAAAATGATTATGTGGCAATTGCTTCTAAAATAGATTCTAAACAAGAAAATCCAAACATCAAATGGTGGGATAATCTAGATCAAAGACACACCTTTGTTTTGATTAATAACCAAGAAAGAAGACTTTCAGAGATAGAAGACGATGAGATTAAAAAAATAGAGGGTATAAAATATTCATCAATAAAATCAAATATAGAAAGAGCTAATTTCATCAAACCTTTTTTTGAATTAACCCCTAAATTTATGGAATTTCTAGGTGCCATGTATAGTGACGGCTATATTGGAACTGATGAAGTTTGTATAGCTGAAAAATATCCAGACATGCAAGGGATAATAGAAGTTTACAAAGATTATTTTACTGACTTATTCGGCATTAAACATGTTGTGCATAAAGATGAAAAAGTTACTGTTTACTCAACAATTTTGGCTGAAATTTTAACCAAAGGCTTTGGGCTGCCAAGATACAAGAAACCTAAAGACGAACCTTTGCCCAAATGGCTATTTAAGTGCAACAAAGAGCTGATTGCAGCCTTTATAAGAGGTTATTATCATGGAGATGGAAATCAAGGCTGGAAAAAACAAAATTATCCTTGCCCAAAAATCTATTCAAGCAGCAATGAATTTTTAAAAGATTTACAGATATTATTGTTGCATTTAGGGATAATTTCAAAAATAACGCAAGCTACAACTGGAAGGGGGAATTTATTATTTGCTTTAGAAATTTTAGATACTGAAGGAAGAGAAATATTTTATAATACTGTTTTAGGTAAATTTAAAAGAAGCACTTTTGACAAATGGATGGAATCAAGAGTCAAAAAAGGATCAAATGAAACTGTCCCAAATATTTCTAAACTATTGAAATCAATAAAAAATGAATTGGGGATGGTTTATGAAAAAGATATACCTGAGACTTTGTTTGAACCAGTAATCTCTGGTAGATTTAATTTAACTTATAGAACTTTAAGTAGATTAATTGGCATCTTTAAAGAAATTTATTTGAAAAAACAAAATTACTATGATAAAGTTCAAAGAGAAGAAATTGAAAATAAAATAAAAGCTTTAGAAATTATTGTAAATGCCGACATTAAATGGGACAAAATATTAAGTATAGAAAAAAAAGAAGGGGATTATGTCTATGATATTTCAATGAAAAAATATCATAATTTCTTTGCTGGATCTCCTTTGACTTTATTAAGTAATTCTAAGTTCTACGGAGAAAGCGAAAAAAGAATCAGAGAAATATTTGAAGAAGCTGAGAAAAATGCACCTTCCATAATTTTCATTGATGAGATAGATGCCATTGCACCAAAAAGAGAAGACACTTATGGCGAGGTTGAAAGAAGAATGGTTGCGCAATTATTGGCAACTATGGATGGATTGAAGTCAAGAGGAAAAGTAATTGTCATTGGAGCTACCAACAGACCAAACTCTTTAGATCCAGCGTTAAGAAGACCTGGAAGATTTGACAGAGAAATAAGCATTGGAGTTCCTAACAAGCCTGGAAGACTAAATGTTTTGAAGATTCACACAAGAAACATGCCATTGACCAAAGATGTTGATTTGGATAACTTATCTGGCATTACACATGGATTTGTCGGTGCAGATTTGGAAGCATTATGCAAAGAAGCTGCAATGGTTGTCTTAAGAAAGATTTTACCAGAATTAAAATTGAAAGATGAAAAATTAAGCCAGGAAGTGTTGGCAAAGTTAAGAGTTACTCACAATGATTTTAAGGAAGCACTAAAATTAGTTAGACCTTCTGCTTTAAGGGAAGTGCTTATTGAAAATCCTAATATTAAATGGGAAGACATTGGCGGATTAGAAACTTTGAAGATGGAATTAAAAGAAGCTGTTGAATTGCCTTTGAAAAACCCTGCTGTATTTGAGAGAATGGGGATAAGACCTCCTAGAGGGATATTGCTTTATGGACCTCCTGGAACTGGAAAAACCTTACTTGCTAAAGCTGTAGCAACAGAGTCTGAAGCTAACTTTATTTCTGTAAAAGGACCTGAACTAGTTTCTATGTGGATCGGAGAGTCGGAAAAAGGTATCCGTAAGATATTTGAAAAGGCAAGACAGGCTGCACCTGCAGTAATATTTTTTGATGAACTTGATTCTATAGCTTCAAGAAGAGGAAGCGAAGCTGGATCAAAAGCAACTGAAAGAATGGTTAATCAGCTTTTAACTGAAATGGATGGACTTGAAGAAATGCATGAAGTCATAATAATTGGAGCTACCAACAGACCAGATTTACTAGATCCTGCTTTGCTAAGACCTGGAAGATTTGACAGGATAATTTATGCTGGTGTTCCTGACAAAAAATCAAGAGAACAGATAATAAAAATACACACTAAAGGAATGCCTTTGGCAAAAGATGTCGATATTAAAGAATTGATAAATTTAACTGACAATTATGTTGGTGCAGACATTGAAAGCTTATGTAGAGAAGCTGCAATGCATGCAATAAGAGAAGATATTAATGTTAAACAGATTTTTATGAAGCACTTTGAGCAGGCTTTGAAGAGAGTCAAGCCTTCAATCAGAGACCAGGATGTCAAGAAATACCAAGAAATTGAAGAAAGCTATCTAAGAACTGCAAGAGGAGCTCAGATAAACGATACCAATTACATGGGTTAGTTACTTCATAGTAACTACAAAATCACAAGCTTTATATACTAGTAAAATGCTTATTTTTACTATGACAGCTGATACTTTAGTAAATAAAGAAGTAAAGTTATTCTACAATGGAAGCTTAGCTGATGCTCTAGAAAACTGCAATAAAGAAGGCTATCAAGCATTATCAATGCCAGAAATAGCAGATGCAAGAATTCAAGCTTCAAAAGAAGATCAATTATGGAGAAACTGGCTAAGCTCAACAAGCATCAGAGCAACAGGAAAGACAAAGCAAGGAAATGCTGTCGTAGTTTATGCACATGTTCCAAATCATTTTTCAGAACCTAAAAACATCAGAACAGCAATAGAACAAGGCTTAGTTAATGGCGCTGGAAAATTACCACAGGAAGAATTTCAAAGGCTTTTAGATTTAAAAGACGACAAAAAGGTATTTGTAATTGATTATAATAAATTAAAGAGTTCAACTTCAGATGTAATTCAAGTTTCTAAAGCTTTAAAGCATTCTCAAACAGTTCCATTTCTAGGTGGACAAGAAAGAGCTGAAAAATATCTAGAAAGACATTCTCAAGTTTATGGAAAAAATATTGGAGTCTGGCATTCAGACGATTTAAGAGATGAACCATTAGCTCGCCTTTTGTTTGTTGGCAACTACGTCAACTACGGTCTTGATGGCATCAGCGACCTTGTCCTCAATGGTAGTTTCGCTGGGGTACGTGCAGTCGGCGCGCAAAAATCTCCAGTGGAAATTAAAGCACCAACTTTGGAAGATATCTTAAAAGTTTCAAGGGATTTTGTTCCAAGGACATGCAGAGATGCTTTCAAAGAAGAAATAAGAAAACTTTATCAATAATTTTATATAATCGTTTTTTTCTTTAATATATGCTTTAGCATAGCTTAGCTGATGAATAACTTTTAGTTATGAAGTTAAGGTTTGTTAGGCTACACGCTCTTTTACTAAGGCTGTAAAAAGCTATAAAATTCAGCTGCAACATCTAGTAGCTAGTCGAAAACGTGAAGCAGCAGTGATATAACAAGTAAGAGAGCTAGCTTGCGTCGCCTTTTGTTTGTTGGCAACAACGACAACAACGGTCTTAATGGCAACAACGACCTTGACAACAATGGTAGATACGCTGGAATAACCTAACAAATGCTAGAGCTTTTAACAATGAAGACTTACAATAATTTATGGAAGCAACTTTGCAGCTACACAAATCTTTTAATGGCTTTTAACAATGCTAAGAAAAGAAAGTCTAAAAAGGATTATGTCCTTAAATTTGAAAAAGACTTGGATAAAAACTTAGAAGAACTAAGATTAGAACTGTTATTTCACACTTACAATCCAAAACCTTTAAGGACATTTATTTTAAGGGACCCTAAAACAAGAAAAATCTCCAAGTCAGATTTTAGGGACAGGATAGTTCATCATGCCTTGTGCAATATTTTAGAGCCTATATTAAGCAAACCCTTCATTCATGATTCCTACGCAAATAGAAAGGGCAAAGGGAATCTAAAGGCTTTGAATAGATTTGATTATTTTAAAAGAAAGGTAAGCAAAAATAATAATAAAAATTGCTATGTCTTGAAAGCTGACATTAAACATTATTTTGATGAAGTTCCTCATGAAGTTTTATTGAATATCTTAAAGAAAAACATTAAAGATGCAAAGATTATTTGGCTAATAAGCAAGATATTAAGCAATTTCAATTCTAGAGTAAAAGGAATAGGAATGCCCCTAGGAAATTTAACATCACAGTTCTTCGCTAATATTTATCTTAATGAATTAGACCAGTTTGTAAAGCATAAACTTAAAGTAAAATATTATATTAGATATGTTGATGATTTTGTCATTTTTGATTCATCTCAAGAAAAATTACTCGAGGGGGGGGGGCGATTAACGATTTTTTAAAAGAAAGTTTGAAGTTAGAATTGCATCCAAATAAATCTAAGATAATAAACCTTGATAAAGGCATTAATTTTCTAGGTTTTAGGATTTTTTATTACCATAAGCTTCTAAGAAAAGTAAACAAGAGAAAATTGCTAAAAAGAATGAAAAAGTACAAGGATCTGTATGATTCTAAAAAAATTGATTATGACAAGATTTATTGCTCTTTCTGCGGCTGGAAGGGCTATGCTAAAAATGCAAATACCTTTAATCTAAGAAAAGAAGTAATTAAATTTCTTGATAAATACTTTCCAGGAGAAATATCTACGGGAGAATTAAATAAATACTTAAAATTATAATTTACTCTGTTATAACGTTTTTTCCAACAATTATAGAATGCTCTGTTTGAGCTACCATGCCTCTGCTTTTTTCTGGCAGTTGAGTGTATTGCTTTAAAATTCCTTCACTTTCTAGCTGCCTTAAAATAAATTGAGCATTTGGAACCTTGATCCAGCGACACGAAAATGGTAAAGTGTTGTATTTTTTCTCTATTAATTGGATAACTTGCCTAGCTGATTGTAATCTTGTTGGCTTTTTATTTATTAAAGCGTAAATCCCACATGGTTTTCCATCTGACACTAAGCCAGAACCTGTTGTTGAGAATGGCTCTATTGCTATAGCTTGACCTTCTTTCAATTTTGTTGGGTCTTTGTTGTCATAATTAGGAACTATTGGCCAGTCATGCACAATATATTGGTTTAAACCATGACCGCATAGATTAGTTATTGAATGGAAACCTGCCTTTTCTATTGTTGCTTGGATTGCTTTACCAACTTCTGACAAAGAAACTTCAGGCTTGACAACTTTTATTGCTGCAGCCAAAGCATCTTCAGAAGCTTTTATCAAATTTTTCCACTTATTTGTTTTAACTTCTACTGTGCAAGCAGTATCTGCAACAAAACCATTAATATGAGAGCCCATATCTAGCTTGGCAACATCACCTTCTTTCAATTCTATTGCATCATTCACAAAAGGAGAGTAATGTGCTGCTATGTCGTTCAATGAAATGCAAGTTGGAAATCCAGGCTCTGCTCCTAAATCGCGCATCTTGTTCTCTACAGCTTCTGCTATGTCAACTATTTTAGCCTCTGGCTTGAACAATTTCCTGCCGTATTCTCTTGCCTGAGAAGCAATCTTACCAGCCTTTACATAATCTTCAAATTCCGACATAAAATTGAAAGAAAATTAGTGTATTTAAAACATACTGTTATAGCATAGTTAAGTTTATAATTTTAAAAAGTATTGCTAATGCATGCTTTACTCGGTTTGCTTCTTTCCACCACAAGACTTTATCAGAAGAGCTGCTGAATTAAGAAAAAAATTAAAAGATTATTCTAACGAAAGGCCGGATTATCTTTCGCATTGCCTACTGTTTAAATCATACTTATTAGAAGAAACTGAGGAAAGGACAAAAAGGGACTTAGAAGATGTCGTAAGAAAACATGACAGCTTTAAAGTAACCACTGGAAAAATCTGCAAGGCTGGCGGAAAAAATCTTATTATGCTAAATTTAAAGCATTCATCAGAACTTTTTAACCTAAGGAATGAAGTACATGCGAAATTGCAAAATTATATAGACTATAATTCAAACTTCAACAACAGGAAGAAGATATTTGTACCCAATCTTCAGGATTTGCTTCATTATAAGGAGTTTTATCATCCATTTATCTCATTGTGCAAAACAGATTCCACTTTGAACGGACATGATCTTCATTATTTTGAAAATTTTGGCATGGAGATAGGGAGTATAATTTTAATGATAAAAAAAGACAGATGGGAACCTGTCAAAAATTATCCATTGGTCAAAATTCCCCCAACTTAGACTGGGCGTGATCTTCTTTCAGGTAAGTTTCCTTGTAGCCTAGAGCTTCAAAAATGCTTTTCACTGCCGGAATAACCTGGTTGTTGACATAATATTCTGAATCGTATGAAGAACTTTCTTCTGGCAATTTAGCACGATCCCTTATCATACCTTTTCCTTCATTGATAATGTAATAAATTGTTGTGCCCGCAGGTATCTCAGCACCCTGTTCTATCATCTTTTTAGCGACAGCAACATGAGGCCCAATTTGCTCATAGCTTTTTATTTCCTTTGTCAGATTTCTCCTTATTATCATTTTTTTCATGTCTATCTTCTTTTGCCTGGCCTGCTTTATTATTTCCTTGACAAAATTTATTGCCTTTTGAGGAGCATTTTCTTTTAAAACCATGTCTAAAACTTTTTCTTGCACTTCTTTTGCTAATATACTCCAATCTCCTCTTATAGTTTCGAAACCCCTTACCTTAATGCTGCCTTTTTCGTCTATCAATGCATATTTTTTCTTCGCTCCTTTAGTTTCTGACTTTTTGCTTACAAAAATACCACGGACATAGAAGTTTTCAAGCTCAAGCTCCATAAGAGAAGGAAGACCTCTGTTTATTTCCTTTAGAAAATCCAATGCATCCTTCTTTGTTTTTTTACCAAGTCTTATGAAAATTGAATCTGTGTCTCCGTAAACAACTTCAAACTCTTTTTTTGCCTTTTCTATGACCTGCTGGACATAATTTCTAGCATATGCAGTAACGCTTTGCGCACATTCCAAGCTGTACCAGCGCCCTCCTGAAAATCCCAGATAACCATAAAATGAATTTGCCAAAATTTTTAGGCTGTACTGCCTTGCGTCAAGTATCGGATCTTTTCCATTTTTCTTGATAATCTCTTTTATTCTGTTTCTTCTTGTCAAAATATCACGCAGGATTATTGGAATGAAACCTTCATGCTTGCTTGTGAAGTAATGCTTTATTTTTCTTTTATTGACCTCTATCTCTGGAGTTTCGTAAGCGTTTTTAGAATCTAAAGTCAAAGTGCTTGGGCATATATTATGCGAGGTAATTATTGTTGGATATAGGCTCCTGAAGTCGAAGACTGCCAGATTTTCGTACAAGCCAGGAGAGGGCTGGTAAACAAAAGCACCTTCATAGCTGTCCATAGACCTGTCTGAAATTGAATTATATGATGGCCTGTTTGGAACCAATTCCCTGAACTGCTGTATGTTTCTCAACAAATATCCTTCAACAAACTGGCCGAAAGTCATCCTGCAGATGTCCTGAACTGGCTGGCCAATAATTTTTGTGAACTCATGAAGATTTGGAAGCATTTTTTCAGTTAATCTAAAAGTCAATTCTGCATCTTTCAAGTTATATTTGCAAAATTCTTTTAGTTTCTTTTGATTATTATCATCCCATGCCCCTGCGAGCTCTGGAATCTCAACATCGGCTTTGCCTTCATTTAGCATCTCCTTTGCTACGGTATCTAAATCATAGCTTTCAAGCTGAATTTCTCCTCCAGAAGTTATCCTTTTTATAAACCTGTAGATATCCAAGTGTGCAAAACCTGTCAATTGAACTGATGACAACTCCCCGCGCTTTCTGAATGATATCTTGCTGAAATCAAGATTGATATTTAGCTCTACATTATTCTTTTTTGCCCTTGATCTTAAATAAGGGAAATCAAAGCCATCAGAAAAATAGCCAACCAAGTAGTCTGGCTTGAATTCTTTTATTGTTTTTACTGCTTCTAAAATCAATTCTTTTTCATCTTTTACAAAATGAATATATTTCTCTGCCTTATCAAGCTTTTTCCATGTTATTACTTTCTTGAAATTATCAGAGTAAAAACCAACCATCAAAATCGGGTCTTTTTCTTCCCTTGGGATTCTTAGCTTATTATAAACCTCAATATCAAATCCCAAAATCTTTGGACTAAGCATCTCTTCTCCTGTCTGTTCTATGGATTTTGCTTCTAAAACCAAATCTACGTCTGCATTTGCATCAAATTCCTCCCCATTTACGCTGCAAAGGACCAAAGTTGATATTTTTTTGTCAATCAAGTAGCGCTTTTCAAAAGTAATGTCTGCTTCTGCTACCATGGCAATGCCAGAAATCTTTTTTACTATGTCTTTCACTGCTGGAACTGCCTTTGGATGGTTTACAACCACTTTAATTGCTGAGATGTCCTTCCCTAAATATTTTCTTTCACTTACTTCTGTTGAAGAAACATAAAAAAGAGACTCGTCATGCTTCACCCTAATTTTTTCCATCTCTTTCCTTATTGAAGCAACTTTTGTCTTGGACTCTGGGACTGCATAAAAATATGGCTCAAAATTTGAATCTATTACACAAACTCTTTTTCCATCTGTTGACCTGCCAAAAAGCCTTATGACTGCTTTGCCAGCCTTATTTGTTACATAATCCACATCTATTGGGTAAAACTGCATTTCCATATTATAATAGTGAGAATTAAGCTTTAAATAAGTTTTGCGTTTGTCTCTAATTTTATTGCCCTTGGCTTGAACATGAAAGCATAATTTGAGTCAAAATAACCACAACGCATCTTGTCTAAAGGAATTCTAGTCCTGTTTGATAACATCAAGGCATAAAAATATACCTGAGTTGAAGCATATTTTTCTTTTAAGGCATTTGGCTTGTAATCCCAAACCCAAACATTATCGTTTTCAACTCTTAGAACATCTATATGCCCCGTCAAAGGCTGGATTGTGTTGAATATATTTACAAAATCTGGTATTTCGTCATGCTGAGACCACAATGGTATTTCTATTGCAACAGTTTTGTCATCATTTTCCAACATGAAGTATTGGACTTTCAAATGATTGCTAGAATATCTCTTGCTGTTTTCTTCCAAGCCTAGCTTTGCCAACTGTGAAACTTCATGGCCTTGAACTTCTATCATGTCAAATGGAACCTTGAACTTCAAAGCAGAGCTTCTTGGACCGCCATTGAAAAATTGGTTAGGACAACTAGTGAACATATCTTTCAAGTATCTCTGCAAAGGCGTCAAACCATTGCATAATTTATCTGTTTTATTAAAATGGACAGTATAAGGATAGAAACCTCCGCTGTGATTGAGGTTTAAACTTTTTATGATGAGAAACACCTCTATTTTTTTATTAAATATCTTTTATTATCTAAATCTGTAAACTGGTCTGCTGCTTCCTTCAATTTTGACGAGCAGCTCCTTCCGAAAGCCATGACTTCTAATCTGCAGCCCATTGCTCTTTTTACATGCTGCAATAAATCAACATAATCTCCGTCGCCTGAAACTAAAATTACTGTGTCTAGTTTTGGAGCTAATCCAATAATGTCCATGCAGATTCCTACATCCCAGTCACCTTTTTTAGCACCGCCATAGAAAATTTGCAAATCTTTTGCTTTGACTTCATAACCTATATGGGATAAAGCATCGAAGAAATTCTTTTCTTCACCTACATCTGCCTTGATTACATAAGCAATCGCTCTTATAAAATTCCTATCTGCTATTGCCTGCTTCAATATTTCCTTGAAATTGACTTTAGAATTATGCAATTGTTTTGCAGAATAATACATGTTCTGAACGTCTACAAACACACCTACTCTTTGAGCCTTTGACTGCATATGCTTTAATATTTTTAGGTAGAATATAAAGGTTTTGATATAGAAAGATTTTAATATCTGTTAGTATCTTGGAATTGTATGGAACTTAGAAATGCTGAAATGCCTGAAATTCTAATTGGTGGTTATTTAATTACTAGATATAGCCTTGGCGGAACCGTTGTTGCTAAAATTACAAAAAAACATATTGATGAATTTGGAACAAAAAATGGTCTTATGGGGATACAAGGTGATTTTGGAATTGAAGACGTTATAATCCATTTGCCTGAGGAAGTTCAAGAATTTAAAACTAATCTGGATGTTTTAATTTACGAAGTTGATGGTGTATATGTTCCTGAAAGCAAAAAAAATCTCTTGCCTTCTTTATCTGAAAATCAGAATTATAAACGTAGCTTAGAAGGCTTGGAAAAACCTCATCAGGTCATGACTAAAAGTAAACTTGAACAGATAGCATCTGAATAGTTTTTAATAACTTTTATAAATAAGGCAATACTTTTTCTTACTATGGGTGTAAAGCTTACTGGTCTGCTTCCTAAAAAAGAGCTGAGTTTTGACGATTTAAAGAACAAGAGGATAGTAGTTGATTTTTCTAATTCAATCTATCAGTTTATTAGCTCAATAAGGCAGCCTGATGGAACTCCATTGATGGACAGCCAGGGAAGAGTTACAAGCCATCTGATGGGGATATGGACAAGATTCATGAACTTGATAAGAAAAGATGTAAAATTAATCATAGTTCTTGACGGAAAAGCTCCGATATTAAAAATCAAAGAGCAGGAAGAAAGGGCTTTTAGAAAAGAAATTGCAAAAGAGAAATTCCAGCAAGCAAAAGATGAGGAAGACATTGAAGGCATGGCGAAATATGCAAAGCAAAACCTTAGAGTTTCAAAGGAAATGATAAATGAAAGCAGAGAACTTATGGAAGCAATGGGACTGCCAGTAATACAAGCGCCTTCTGAAGCTGATGCACAGATGTCTTTCATTGTTGAAAGAGGAGATGCATGGGCTGCTGCGACAACAGACGTTGATCCATTATTGCATGGGTGCCCTAGATTGGTTACTAACTTGACATTAAGCCAGAAAAGAAGATTACCATCAGGAAAAGTTGTGAATATAACGCCAGAACTTATTGAATTGAAAGAGGTTTTGTCAAATTTAGGCTTGAATCAAGACCAATTGATTGCATTAAGTATATTAGTTGGCACAGATTACAATGAGGGCATAGAGAGAGTTGGACCAAAAACAGCATTAAAATTAGTGAAGCAGCATCATGATTTTGAAACATTGTTCAAGGAAGTGAAAGCTGACTTCAACTGGAAGCAGATATATGCTGTGTTCAAGTCAATGCCGATAATGAAAAACTATCA
Organism: Candidatus Nanoarchaeia archaeon; assembly: GCA_035289925.1. Lineage (GTDB taxonomy): Archaea > Nanobdellota > Nanobdellia > SCGC-AAA011-G17 > DATDVL01 > DATDVR01. Next base: position 145,363 of record DATDVR010000006.1, read on the forward strand.
ATTGAAATGGAATGAATTGGATGTTGATAAAGTAAAAAAGATACTTGTAGACAGACATGATTTTTCAGAAGAAAGAGTTGATTCAAACTTGAGAAAAACTGAAAAGAAAATAGACAAGGCTCAAAAAGGACTAGGAGATTTTTTCTAAAATGGAATGGTTTTTTTACGCTTTGATATCTGCTATAGCATTTGGATGCTATTATCTTCTGCTTAAAAAAAATCTAGCAAGGGAACATGCATTTGTGTATCTTGCTTTCTATTCTTTTGTAATTGCAATGATATCTTTAGTTTTTTACAAGCAAGTAGTTTTACCAACTTCTTTATTGCAGGCGTTTCTGCTGTTGCTTGATGGATTTTTCCTTGCATGCTTTTTTTTATTTATGACTTATGCTTACAAAAATCTTGAAGGAAGTGAAGTATCTCCTTTAGGAAACCTGAGCCTGCTACTTACAATACTCTTAAGCGTATTAATTCTAGGAGAAACACTAACTTTTTTGGACATTTTAGGGATATTTTTCATGATTGCTGGTGTTTATCTGCTTGAAATTGGGGTCAAAATAAAGAATTTTGGTATTGTGTTAAAGGATAAACATAGAAAATACCTTATTTATATAATAATTGGATTGATATTTTCTTCATTGACTTCAATAATAGAAAAAATTGTCTTAAGTCCAGAAGTCTTGGGACTTCCCATCCCATCTACAGATCCTGTAAGCTTTCATGTAATAACAAGATTTGTGATATTCTTCTTTTTTATTCCTGTTGCAGCACTTAGGCCTAACTTTGTTCAAGGGATTAAGCATGGCTATAAAAATGTAGGATTTGGCGTTTTGATTGCCGCTGCTATATATACAATTGCAAACATATTATATTTTAAAGCAATGGATCTTGGAAAAGTATCTCATGTTATACCTGTTGCCGCACTTTCAAGCTTATTTGTAACTATAGTTGGCGGGACATTGTTCCATGAGCATAGATTGAAGCAAAAAATTATTGCATGCCTAGTAATAATATTCGGAGTCTGGCTCATAGTGATGTGAAATGATAAAAAGAATAGTATTTGATAATGGAGGAGTAATGGTAAAAGTGTCTTCAAAGTATTTTCTGCCATATTATGCCAGAATGCTTAAAATACCATTAAAAAAATTAGAGCATGTCTATTGGCAACTGTCAACTGAACTGGATGTTGGAAAAGAGAGCGAGAAAGAATTTTATAGAAAACTATTGAAACATGTTAACAGAAAGTATGACTATAAGAAACTATTGAAAGTTAGATATTCTTTGATAAAATTTCTGCCAGGCACTTTGGACATTGTGAAAAAACTTAAAAAGAAGTACAAGTTGGCTATGCTCAACAATGAGTACAAGGAATGTATGAATCATCTCAAGAAAAAATACAATTATTTCAGTTATTTTCAACCAAGAATTACTTCTTCAGAAGTTGGAGTAAGAAAACCTGAAGCTAAGATATATAAGATAATGCTAAAAAAACTCAGGATAAAACCTAGCGAATGCCTTTTTCTTGACGACTTGCAGCTGAATGTCAATGCTGCTAAAAAAATTGGAATAAAAACTATTCACTTTAAGAATGCAAAACAGCTTAGAAAAGAACTTAATAAATTTGGGATAGAAGTATGAAAGTTAAAGTGTACACCATGAAGGACTGCATGGCATGCAAAGAAACTGTATCTTGGTTGAAGAAAAACAAAATTAAATTTGATGAAATAGATGTTACTTTTGACAATGAAGCACAGGATTATTTAAAAAGCAAAGTGGGGCATAGCTTTGTACCTATAATTGAAGTTGATGGAACCATTTTAGATCCAACTAAAGCTTGGTTTGAAAAACTAAAGGAAATATTTAAATGACAAATATCAAAGAAGCATTGGCTGAGAAATTAACTAAGAAAGAAATAAACCTATTGCCTACTTCTTTTGATGCTATTGGAAGCATAGCTATTTTTAATGATTTTTCTAAGAAATTAAGAAGAAAAGAGAAGATGATTGCTGAAACATTGATGAAGTTGAACAAGAATATCAAGACTGTTGCTAAAAAAACTAAAAAATATTCTGGGAAGTTCAGATTAGCCAAGATAAAAGTGATTGCTGGAAGGAAAACCAAGGAAACTTTGCATAAAGAAAATGGAGTTATGCTAAGATTAGATGTTGAGCAATGTTATTTTTCTCCTAGGACTGCAAATGAAAGGTTGAGAATTGCTAAACTAGTCAAAAATGACGAAAGCATACTTGTTTTTTTCTCTGGAGTTGCGCCTTTTCCTTGCGTCATTGCTAAAAATTCAAAAGCAAAGGATATCTATGGAATTGAATTGAACAAAAAAGCCAACGAATATGGTCTTGAGAATGTTAAATTGAATAAATTAAAAAATGTTAAACTGTTTAATGGCGATGTTAAAAAATTAGTGCCCAGGATAATTGGAAAATTTGATAGGATTCTACTTCCTTTACCTAAAGATGCTGAAAAATATCTAAAATTAGCCATCACTAAAATTAAAAAAAATGGAGTTATACATCTTTACAGATTTGCAAGCGAGAATGATTTTAAAAAAATAACTAAAAAATATAAAACTAAATTTAAAAGTGTTAAATTAATCAAATGCGGGCAATTTGCACCAGGGATATATAGAATTTGCTTGGATTTAATTAAATTTAAATAATACTTACTCTATAGTAACTACAAAATCACAAGCTTTATATACTAGTAAAATGCTTATTTTTACCATGACAGCTGATACTTTAGTAAATAAAGAATTAAAGTTATTCTACAGTAACAGATTAGCTGATGCTCTAGAAAACTGCCAAGAAGCAGGCTATAAACCATTATCAATGCCAGAAATAGCAGATGCAAGAATTCAAGCTAAAAAAGAAGATCAATTATGGAGAAACTGGCTAAGCTCAACAAGCATCAGAGCAACAGGAAAGACAAAGCAAGGAAATGCAGTTGTAGTTTATGCACATGTTCCAAATCATTTTTCAGAACCTAAAAACATCAGAACAGCAATAGAACAAGGATTGATAAATGGCGCTGGAAGATTACCACAGGAAGAATTTCAAAGACTTTTAGAATTAAAAGATGATAAAAAGGTATTTGTAATAGATTATAATAAATTAAAGAGTTCAACTTCAGATGTAATTCAAGTTTCTAAAGCTTTAAAACATCCTCAAACAGTTCCATTTTTAGGTGGACAAGAAAGAGCAGAAAAATATCTAGAAAAACATTCTCGAGTTTATGGTAAAAATATTGGAGTCTGGCATTCAGATGATTTAAGAGATGAACCATTAGCTCGCCTTTTGTTTGTTGGCAACTACGTCGACAGCGGTCTTAATGGCTTCAACTTCCTTGACCTCTATGGTAGATTCGCTGGGGTACGTGCAGTCGGCGCGCAAAAATCTCCAAAGGAAATAAAGACACCAACTTTAGAAGACATTTTAAATTTAACAGCAAAACTTTCTCCTGAAGATAGAGAAGAGCTTAAAAAAAGATTATAATTTTTAGATAATCAACTGCCTTCTTTCTTTTATAGCTGATGGCGAATCTCCACCATGCCAACTTCTTTTTGGCTTTATCTGAATAGGATAAATTCTTTCAGAATTGTCATCCAATAAGATTGCCGAGCCTTTAACTTTTGGTAAATCATTCATGAAACCTTGAATGTCTGATAATAAATAAGTCTGCATCATCTGATTCAATGCTTCCAAGTCTATTTTTGAAGTCAAGCGATGACTAATTATTACATCGGATTGAGTTATAACATCTTTATGAATCTCTCCAGGCTGCTGGGTTGCTGCTATTAATGAAATCCCAGGTTGACGCCCTTCCCTTAAAATTTGGATTAAAGCATCTGTTGCTGGAGTTGAACCTGTTCTTGGTAAAAATTCATGACAATTGTGTACAATAAAACCATTCGCTACAAAATTGTGTAAATCTTCTACCTCTAAATCGTAAACTTCTTCTTTTTCTAGAATTTCTATATTTTTAATTTTTTCAAATATAATTTCAGTTTGATACCTCTTTTTTATCCATTTATCAAAATGATCAAAAGAATTTGATGCTCTTATTTTTCTATCGTGCCTTGTCCATTCTTTTACATAGTAAAGAGGGATACTAAGTTGTTTTGATATCTGATTAAGTTTAAATCCTTTCTTATGGAGTCTAGTTATATTTTCTTTTATTTTTAATCGTTCACGTACTTTTTCTTCTTTTGCTTTAAGATAGGCCAACCATTTATAACCTGCCATCTCCTTTTCTTTGCAATAACGGTAACCTATTTTTTCTAGGAACAATAAAGTGTTTTTTATACTCTTCGCTAGAGTTAAGACTATCTTTATTGTCTTATCTCCATTCTTTCTTATATTGCCTGGTCTTTTAGCAATACTACTCACTTTTATACCTAAACTTTCGAATAAATACTTTAACTGATTAGCAAATTTGAATGCCTTTTTTTCTAGTTTTTCTAGTTTATTAAAGCTTAATCTTATTGGATTGAAATCTGATTTTGCTGTTGAAGACTGTGAAATATTTTTACCATCACTTCCCATATACGCCCCTAAAAATTCTATCTTTTCTTTGTTTGTTGCTTTTAATAACCACTTTGGTATTAGATATTTTTGTGTTGCTTTGTCACCTATAGGGGTTCCTAACTTTTTGAAATATCTAAATGCTTTTGTAGAAGCGCCTATTGATTTGCTGACTCCATTTACAAAGTGTTCTATTCCTTTGTCATCTGTTATTTTTGACTTTGTCCTTCTTGTCGTTATTTTACTAGATTTGAATCCCATTATTTTTAAATCCTCTTTTATTTTTTGCAAATCTAAATCTGACTTTTTGCCACTGAATCCTAAAGATTTGGTTTTTTCACTTGTCCAACCATCTCCAAATAAATGCCCCACAATTCTTGCTTGCGTTAATTTATAATTTTTTGAGTAATGTTGTATTGCTATTGAGCCTATTTCTGGCACGCTTACTGCTGAGGCAAACCCATATCTTGTTAATACTCTATGCTCTGGAGTGCATATTAATTCTCTTCCTGTTTCTGTCCTTATTTTTATTAAATCTCTTTTTTCTTTTTTAAAGACTCGTTTTACCTTTTTATGTAAAAATTCTTTTTTATTAGTGTCAAATGATAAAACTTCAAAATTTTCTCCCTTTTTTGATCTATTAACTATGTCTCCTATTCTTGTATGAGCTTTATCAGTTATTATTTCACATTTGTAAGGTAGGCATTCATCTACCATTAGCCAGACTAGTGGCTGCTCTAATTTATCTTCACCTTCAAAATACTTGTCATAAGTTCCTATTGATTCAACTTCCTCACTTTTTCTTGAACTTATCCTTTGATTAAGAAGTTTTTTAGAAATCAAACCTATAATCAAGCTTTTTATGCTCCAGTTTCCTGAAACGTTTGTATAAGGACTTAGATCTAGAACTGTTACTTCGCCAGCTTTAACTAAATCCTCAATCTTAGTGCCGTATTTTTTAAATAAGCCCCAGTTTGAAGCCACAGAAAAAAAACTTTCAACCAAGTCTTTTGTCTTATGCTCTGCCTTGCTGTTAGATTTTACCAAAGTTACTATGTCGTCAATTCCATAATCTGATGATTCTTCTGCCAATTCTGTTATCACTTGGTCAATCAATATTCCTGGCGAGTCTGTCAATGAAATGTCAAATACTGAGCACCAATCTGAAGTTGTCAATTCTGCTGTTTTTATTGAAAGCTCGTTGTCTACTGGTATTCCCCTATTTTTGTAATCATTGAAAGAACCGTAAGGAACAAACAAGTTAATATTCAATCCTTCAGGCTTTATATTCCATTGTTGTAATAATTTTTCCTGCTTCAAGTTAGGATATTTCATTGTCCAGAATATCCCCATCGTGTCAAACATCAGAACTGCAAGATTTTTTGAAACTTCTTCAGGAAGCTTAACCATCTCTTCTGCTATTGCGGATAATGAAAAACTTTTGCCACTTCCGCGCTTACCTGAGACTAAAACTATATGAGAACTTGCTACATCTAAAAGAATGTTGTTGCTTAACGAAGTCGTAGGGCCCATCTTTACATAGTTCTTGCCTATGAAGATAGTGCCTCGTTCACCAAGCCTTTTTTTATCACTCTCGTTTCTTCCCACTATTACATTGTAAGGCATTAATTTCACAACCTTTTTAAAGTATAAATAGTTTGCCCTATTATGATAAATCAAATTAAGACTGTCTTGCTTTTAGGGATATTAACTGCAATAATGCTATTTATTGGCAGCTTATTTGGAACTACAGGACTGACTATAGCCTTAATACTTGTTTTAGGCATGAATTTGATAAGCTATTTTTTCTCACATAAAATAGTGCTTGCTATTTATAGGGCCAAGGAAGCTAGTAAAAAGGATTATCCTAAATTACACGCAATTGTTGAAAATGTAGCTAGAAAAGCAGGAATTCCTAAGCCTAAGGTTTACATAATACCTAGTGACAATCTGAATGCCTTTGCTTCTGGAAGGAATCCTAAAAATGCAGTTGTTGCTTGCACAGAAGGAATATTGAGGGTTTTAAATGAAAAAGAGCTTGAAGGAGTTTTAGCTCATGAAGTTTCTCATGTAAAGAATAGAGATATTTTAATAGGGACAATTGCAGCTACAATTGCTGGAGTTATAACCTATGTAGCGCATATGGCAAGATTTGCTGCTATATTTGGCGGAGGGAGAGATAGAGAAGGAAATTCAAACATAATAGGTCTGTTACTTATTTCAATAATTGCGCCTATAGCTGCAATGATAATACAATTAGCAATCTCAAGAGCAAGAGAATATCATGCTGATGAAAGCGGAGCTAAATTATTGAAAGATGGAGAAGGATTAGCTTCTGCTTTGTTAAAGCTAGAAAAACATAATAAAATGCACCCAATGAGATTCGGCTCTCCATCGTTTTCTCATTTATTTATTAGTAATCCATTATCTGGCGGAGGGCTAGTTAATTTGTTTCTAACCCACCCCCCAATTCACCTTCGTGTAAAGAAACTAAGAGAATTGAGCAAGAGCTTTGGATAATATTTCATCAAATTCTTCATTATACGTTATAATTTTTATTTCTTTTCTTAAAAACTCAAGGTTTCTTACATCTTCTGATAGAGTAACGATTGCTTTATTTTTGATATCTAAAGCTTTTGCCTTGTGAGATAATTCTCTCGCATAATTGATAGCTTTTCTTGTTTTTAGATTTCTTTTAGCTTCAATAATCAATTCTTTATTACCTTTTATTGCATAAACGTCTATTTCATGCTTTTCCGAGATATCTTTATTTGCTAATATCACATTATTAAAAGTAAGCCATCCTAACTTGTTGAGTTTCTTGAATATTTTTTCCTCTAATTTTGTCCCAATTGATTTGTTCGATTTAAAACCTATTATTTTGTCATATCTGTTTGCTTCTTTCCACATTTTTTGTTTTTTATCTTTGCTTCTGCTATATATCGAGTTTGCTATCAAATAATTTGCATAAAAATGAGTTTTTCTTAAATTTGTTTTTGTTTTCTTCATTAATTCGTTGACTTTCTTTTTGATGTTTTCTGTTAAATTTCTTTGTCCTTTAGCTACCCTAAGGATCTGAACCGGTGAATAGTCGATTAGCATAGCTATTTGCTTACATGACAAATTTGAATATTGCATAAATTTATTCAAGTCGTCTTTGTTGTTTATCTCCTTTGGGAGGTCACTTTCCTTCTTTTTCAATAAATTATGAACAAAATTTCTACGCTTTGCCATTTTCTTTAAGTCTTCTATATCTAGGATAACAATACCACGTTTTTCTTGAATTGCCTTACCAATTTTACTTGTTTTAAATTGAGTGACAATGACTACCTTAGAACAAATACTCTTTAATTCTGACAATTTATCGCAGTAACTCTTTAATTTGTTTTTCAATTGCTTTTCTTTTGAAGCTTTGCATTCTATAATTATTTTTAAATTCTTTTTTATAGCGTAAATGTCTGTGCAGTGCCTTATTTTTAGTTTTTTGTCAGCAAGAATGGGATTTAAAAAAATCTTAAAACCAGCTTTTTTGAAGATTTTTGCTACTTTCTTTTCAAATTTTGACCCTTCATTGTTTTCATTTTTTAATTTAATTATTTCCGGATATCTCTTCACAGACTTTAACTTGAGACTTTCTTTATTTGTTAGTTCTGCCTTATACAAATCAAATAAGATACCTCCCTTATCTTTCGAATCTATGAATTTCTTATATCTCTTTAAAATTCTAGTAATTATATAAGGTCTTAATTTTATCTTTTCATCTTTTATCCATTTAATAGTTGCATCACAAATATCTAATATTTGTGCGCATTGTCTGTAACTTAAGTTATATTCTTTTCTTATTTCCTCTATAAGCTTTTTAATATTAATGTTGCCATAGTAAATTAATTCTTCATTTGAGTAGGGTATTCTTTTTAATAGTTTTTGGAGGTTATCCTTTCTTCTCTTTGGTCTGGCTATATTATTTTCCCACCTATGAACAGTTCCTGATCCAACACATAACAACTTGGCTAAATCTGGTTGGGTATAACCATAAATATATCTAATTCCTTTTAGAATACTTGATAATTCTTCTTGTTTAAATTTACCATTTGCCATAGGGGACAAAAATAGAGTTTTATTTATAAACTATCTTAGGGAGTTTGTCTTGTGTCTCTATTAATTTACAGATTTATCGGAAGATTTACGAAAATTTCGTAAGATTTATGGAAAGACAACCTTTTAGATAAGTAGTTAACTAAGAAATGGCAAGGTGTTAATTTCTTCCTTCTCGCTTTTTACTGGTAAGATTTCTATTTCTATATACTGGTTTTTGAAAAGATTTCTCATATTTTCAATTAGATTTCTTAGATCATTTTCACTTTTATAAAGCAAAGAAATAAAACAATTAGGCTTGCCTAGCATAAAAGCAGTAGTTATTATATGTGGCGAATCCCTTGCAAAATCTCTTATTTTAGCCTGATTTTCAGATGAAAATTCTTTAATATTAATCAAAAGAGTTGCATAAAAATAACCTAGTTTCTCTGTATCAAATTGGATTCTAGATCCAAGAAGAACGCCCTTTTCATTTAATTTTTTTAATTTATAAAGTATTAATTCTGATGAAAGTCCAGTTTTTTTAGCGATATCAATAAATTTTGTTCTTGCATTTTTTTCCAAAACCTTAAGTATAGCTTTATCTTTTTCGTCTAAAATCTCATTCTTTTTTTGATATTCTGCTAAAATGTAGTCTTCCCTCTTTTTATTTCCTAAGAATTTTATTGGATAAAGCTCTGCAAAGTATGGCTGTAGAATTAAGTAATCAAGAATATATTTATTATGTTTTTGCAAAAGATTAGTAAGATAGTCATTTTTCTCCTTATCGTTTCTGAAAATCAAAGTCATAAATAAGTCATATTTCGCTAATATCTCTCCTCTAGAAATCCAAAAGCTATCTTTTAAATGCTCTTTCATAAAAATATTTATATTTTCTTGTTTGTTAAATTTGAGAAGGATTACGATAAGTTTGGTATATCCTAATTTACTGTAATTAATAATTGGAATAAATTTTTTTATAATCCCGATTTGAATCAATTTATTTATCTTATAATCAACTTGCTCTCTACTCAAACCACTACCTTTTGCAATTTTTGTTAAAGTTTCCCTGTTATTGTGGTATAGATATGCTAAAAGCTTTTTATCTGTTGGTTTTAGTTTCATTTCTTTAATTATTAGAATTGAATATTTATAAAAGTTTCGATTTATTAAATAATTGACTAATAAGTTTTAATATATTAGTAAAAATCATGCAAAAGTTATATATTGGAGATAGCCTCATTAGAAGTATAATTATTTGGAGGCGTTATGTTAAAGTATAAGCTTAAGAAATTGGGAACGTCAGATTGTGTGATCGGGGGTTGCCCTACATTATATGAGCTAGCTGAGGAGTGTGTTTATGGAGCTTGCCCTAGGGTTTTTGAAGATAGAGAAAATAAAGAGGTCTTTATTGTTGTAGGAAAAGCGATGAACCCTGGTGATTTTGATGGTCTTGAGGGCAAAGTTGGAGAGGGAGAGACTATTGTTGCTATTCCAAAAAATTTAATTGAAAAATTAAGAAATATGAAATTTTAATTTATAACCTCTAATTTTCCAAATCTACCTGCTGTCAACTGCATTTCGCCTTGGAATTCATTTACATAACCATTTGTAATCTTGAGTTTTGAACCGACTTTTACTTTGTCAATTTCATCATTCCACAAAGTTAGCTTCATTTCTGACTCTCCATCAGATATTGTGGCGTTGCAAACGCGTCCATCCTTTCCAAATTTGTTGAAAGTTCTTGGCTCTTCTAAGGATTTTATTTCTACTTCAATATCTACTTTGCTCATCCTTGGCTTTAATTCTGATAGTTTCATTTTACAATTAATTTTATGACTCTTTTTAAACCTTGTGTTTTAAAAATTCAACTTCCTCTTCATCTAAATCTAAGTTTAAAGTGTGCTTTTTGTAGATAATTGCAAGATAAGGAATAACATCCTTGATAATTCTTTTAGTTGAGCAGTGCAATCTATCTGACAATTTTTCAGCTATTGCCTTTCTCTTGAAGTACTTTTGATTCGACATCCATATTTTTAACAATCTTTGAGTCCTTTTGTAAGGGGTAAATGATAAATTTTCCTTTGATTTTGCTGAATTTATACCCCCTGTCACAAAATTATACATATATGCCAAAAATCTCCAGTACTGCCATCTCCTGATTCTACGTCTGAAAATATCTGTCCTTGATAAAATTTCATATGCCCTTGCCAAGTCATTGCCTTGATATTCCAAAGGCAAGTTTTCATCAACCCAAAGCATTATTTCATCAAAATCCATGTCAATGTAATTAAAAGCATCCAGAGTTTCTATTGCCGTCTTCGACTTGAAGATTTTCTTTAAAGCAATAAGAATAGATTCTTTTCTTTCTCTAAAACCTAGATTGTCAATGTCCTGCTTTGTAATCTCTTTTTTTATTGAGCTTAAAGTTTCTAAATCGTTAATTGCAGCCCTTAAATCTCCT
>DATDVR010000007.1:0-75551 GCA_035289925.1 Candidatus Nanoarchaeia archaeon
GTAGAGTTGCTTAGGGGGTAGGATAAGTACCCCATGAAAAACAAGAATATATTAGTAAATAAAGTTAACCATATTTTAAGAAGAATAAATGCACCTACATATCTAAACAAGTATGGCCCCAAGAAGTACACCTTAGCAGAAAAAATATCTGCCCTATTTTTAAGAACAGACTGCAACTTTTCTTTCAGAAGAACTGCAATAAAGTGCAACATAAGCAAGTCAACATTGCATTACACTTTAAGTAAAATTCCATGGAATTTTTTAAAAAGCATGCTTGCTGCGACAGCAGCAAGAGAAGCAAAGCTAGCTGCAATTGATGGAACAACATTTGAAAGAAAAAGCTGCGGTTTTCACTACCTCAATAGGGCTGGAATTGACATAAAACAGAGAAAGAACAGTAAACTAAGCATTTTAATAAATACAAGGAACAAGAAGATTCTTTCTGCAAGATTCAGAAAGAACATCAGCCATGACATAAAAGATGCAAGATATCTTATAAAAAATGCTGCGGTAAAGCCTGAAAAGATTGTTGCAGACAAAGGATATGATGCTGAATGGTTTCATAAATTCCTTGCAGAGCAAGGAATAAAATGCTGCATTCCATTAAGAAAGAATGCAATTCATGGATTTTACAGAAAAAGAAGTAAGGTTGATGGAAGAACATCTAGGAGAAGACCAATGGTTGAAAATGCTTTCTTCAAGCTTAAGCAGCTTTATGGAAGAAGCTTGAACTGCATCACAGCACGCAACATGCGTGCTGAAGTCTTTTTCAGATTGACAGCATACAACTTTGAATGCTTATTCAAGATGATTTAGGACAAGGCCGCATTAAAGAGCTTAGTACATCCCTTTCTGTAAATCTTTCGGTAATCAAGACAAACACCCTATGAAAGTTTATAAATTCAAATTACTTCTTAGAGTTTTATGGTAAAAGTAGGTGAAGAAGTCATAAATCTAATAGAAGAGGGTTATTCGCTTAATGAAATTTCTAGAAAAACAGGACTAGGCAAGTCAACCATTTATTATCATTATAAAAAAATTAAAGGTAAAAAGTACTCTGAAGTTAAAATAAATTTTGAGAACGAATCTGAACTTGGGGAATTTTTAGGTATATTCGCCGGAGATGGATATTCTTACAATGATGAGCATGGGCACTATACTATTAGAATCTTCGTTGGCCACTACGAACTAGGTTATGCACTTTATTTGTATAATAAGTTAGTTAAGTGGTTTGATAAAAATCCGAAAGTATACTTTGTTAAAATTGAAGGGAAGGTTTCGGTGATTTTATTTCATTATAGTTCCAAATCGATATATCTTCTTCTAAAAGAATATCTTGCATGGGAAGGTAAGAAGACATATACCGTTCGTCTTAAGAATTTTGATTTAAATAAGAATAATTTTAATTTAGGATTTGTTAGAGGATTAATAGACACTGATGGAAATTTTTATGCTCCCAAAAGAAGTTTGAATTTTTCTACAGTCTCTCCAGGTCTAGCTTCACAATTTTACGCAATATTCAAGGCGAATTTAAATTTAGAACCTAAGTTTCATGTTTTTTCTAAATATGGGAGGGCTGATTTGTATAGCCTGTTTCTTTATGGTGTTAATGCGCAATTTGCTAGTTCTATTTTAAATTTTGGAAATCCTAGTAAGGTGTATAGAGAAGCGCTCCCGACGAGATTTGAACTCGTGTCGCAGGCTAAATCCCAGGCTTTGAAACCTGCCTGTCGAGAAGCCCGCATCCTTGACCACTAGACGACGGGAGCTTGAAGATAAAAACCAGAACCATGTTTAATAAATCTTTCTAAATTAACTCCTTACCTTTAGTAAAACTTGACGTCTATTAGATTTATAAATGGTTTAAGTCAATAATTTGTCATGAATTGCTTGGTTACTGGTGGCGGTGGCTTCATTGGCAGCAATTTAGTTGACAGACTTCTTAAAGATGAAAATCAAGTTGTGGTTCTTGATAATTTTTCAACAGGAAAGGAGAGCAACTTAGCTGAACATGAATTTGACAAGAATTTGGAAGTAGTCGAAGCTGATATTTGCGACAGCTTAACAGAAATATTTCAAGACAATAAATTTGATACTGTCTTTCATTTAGCTGCTTTGCCAAGAGTCCAGTTTTCTATTGACAATCCTGAAATTACATGGAAAGTAAATGCTAGAGGAACCTTTAATTTATTAAGTGCTTCTGCAGTTCATGAAGTAAAAAGATTTGTTTTTTCTTCAAGTTCTTCTATTTATGGTGATCAAGAGATAATGCCTTTTAAAGAACATATGAAGCTAAATCCTAAATCTCCTTACGCAGAACAAAAGCTTAGAAGCGAAAGATACTGCAAACTTTATGCAAAAAGATTTGGATTGGAAACAATAATGTTAAGATATTTCAATGTTTTTGGACCTAAAGCCGACCCAAATGGAGGATATGCCCAATTAATACCAAAATTTATTGATTTAATTAGCTCTATGGAAAGACCTCAAATAAAAGGCGATGGAGAACAAACAAGAGACTTTATTTATGTTGACAATATTGTTGAGGCAAATTTGCTTGCAGCTAAAACCAAAAATAAAAATTGTTTTGGACAGGCTTTTAATATTGGTAATGGTAAAAGCTATTCTGTCAATAAAATCACTGATCTTTTATTAAAAATGCTTGATAAAAAAATAGAGTCAGAATATGTCGATGCTGTTAAAGAACCTAGGCATACATTAGCAGATTATTCTAAAGCTGAAAGAATGCTTGGATGGAAACCTAGAGTTTCATTTGAAGAAGGTCTTGAAAGGACAATTGAATATTTTATTGGAAATAGCCCTAGAAGGATTTGAACCTTCGTTTCAAGGTGACTCCTGGAATCCAGAGCCTTGCGTGCTTGGCCACTACACAATAGGGCTAATAACCTTTGACAGTTTTTTGAGCCTTTTTATATGTTTTGGGTTGCTAAAACCTATCATTTGGGTATACCTTTTGATATCTTTTTTCCTAGATAAAAAGAAATGTTTATTTGAGATTATTTTTGAAGGATGAAAACCTAATTTTATCAAATCCTTTCGTACATCATCTAAAAGATTAGGGATATAATTTGTTAGCGAAATTCTTAATAAGTTTGGATCTTTATTAGACATTCTGAAAATTGAACCATCCGTATCTATTAATCCACGAATAAAGGCTATTGTAAGAACCTTGTTTTTTCTAATCCATTTAGGCACTTTTAATCGGTTCTTTATCTTATCCCCTGGAGGGAAACCCTCTATTTCTAGGAATTTTATTAGATTAACACCATCTGCAATTATTTGAACTCCATTTGATTTTAGTTTCTTGAATCTTGTATCCAAACCAAACAATTTTTTTATTAATGGTCTAATAAAGTTCTTAAAATAACCTAAATCTTTTCTTATATCTCCTGTGATAGTGATACTATAAACTCTAATTTTGGTTCCTTTAATTAATTGATAAGAATTTCCATCTCCAAAAAGTATCCCTAAAAATTCTGCGAGATATTTGTCTTTTTTAGGTATCTTAATAGTTTTTGGCGCTCCCATAATTGTTAAAACAATCTTTTATTTATAAACCCTCTTAGCGAGGTTGTCACGTGTCTCTATTCTGCAGTATATATTGGAAGATTTACGGTTTTCTGATGTAAAGCTTTTTAAATAAGTAAATTCTTCGTGCAGAATATGGCTTTGACATTACAAAAATCTATGGACGAATGCGTTTATTTTACAAATAGAAATACAGACAAAGGCAAAATTAAATGTTGGGTTCCCAAGGAAGAGTGTCCTAAGTGCAAAAAGGGATTAATGGGAAAGCCTAGAGATCCTAAGACTGGAAAACCAAAGATAAGAGCTACTATTTATGAATGTCCTAATTGCAAGTATTCTGCTTCAATCCAAGAATATGAAGATACTTTGACCGCAAACATAATCTATACGTGCCCAAAATGTGGCAATAATGGCGAAATTCAAATTCCTTTTAAAAGAAAGAAAATCAAGATGTTTAATGAAGAACTGCAGAAAGAGATAAGCGCTGATGCCCTGCAATTTCAATGTCAGAAATGCAGTAAGAAAATAAATGTAACAAAGAAGATGAAATAAAAACAAAGGTTTAAATATTTAAGAAGGGGTTTTAAATCAAATGGCAAGAAGCATAATACCTTTGGCAGCAATGGAAAAACTGCTTAAGAAAGCTGGCGCTTCTAGAGTTTCTGAAGATGCTAAAATGGCTTTGAAAGATGTTCTTGAGAATTTTGGACTGAAGATTGGAGCGAAATCAATGACTCTTGCCCAGCATTCTGGAAGGAAGACTGTTAAGGCTGTGGATATTAAATTAGCTGAAAGAGAAAATTAATTGAAAATAAAGCCAATGTTTGCGTTGTATGATTTCTGGATTGGCTTTTATTATGATAAAAAGAAGAGAGTACTTTATTTCTTTCCAGTACCTATGTTGGGACTAAAAATAGCATTTTAATCACTTTTTTTAAACCGCAACCTTTATAAACCAAATTTTAGTCACACATTCTACTTTAGAATCAAAATAGGCACCCATTGAGGGTCTATTTAATACATTAGATCAGTCGCTTGTTTCTAAAAGGCGATGCCTCTGAAGTCTTAAGAGGCTACTTCGAGAAGAAGTATGGGGACGAGAAGGAAATATACAAAATGGCCGGCGCGAATAGAATACACCATCCAAGAAAAGGAAGCATGCAGTTTTGGCATAGAGTCAGAGCTAAAAGGATTTATCCAAGAATAAACAACTGGCCAAAGATTGATGCAACAAAACTTTTAGGATTTATTGGCTATAAGGCCGGGATGACACACATTTTAATCCGTGATAATCTTCCAACATCGCATACAAAAGGCATGCAAGTTTCTATGCCCGTAACTGTTGTGGAATGCCCACCACTAAAAGTTTCTTCTTTCAGATTATATAAAAAAACACATGATGGTTTCAAAGTGGTTCATGATTCTGTTTCTAAAAAACAAGAGCCTAGCGCTTTTGATGATGTAAGGATTGTAGTCAAATCACAACCAAACCTTACAGGTTCTGGAAAGAAACATTCTGAAGTCTTAGAAATTCCTATTGGTGGAAAAGTAGAGACTAAACTGCAATTTGCAAAAGGATTAATTGGTAAAGACATAAAGGCTTCTGAAATATTCAAGGAAGGACAATTTTTAGATTTTCATGCTGTTACAAAAGGAAAGGGAATGCAGGGGACTGTAAAAAGATTTGGAGTTAAAATTAGAAAGCACAAATCTGAAAAAACTAAGAGAGGTGTAGGAACATTAGGACCATGGCAGCCAAAGAAAGTTTCTTGGAGAGTTGCTCAGCCTGGCAAGATGGGATTCCACACAAGAACTGAATACAATAAATGGTTGATGAGAATTGGAAATGATCCTAAATTAATAAATCCAAAAGGCGGATTTTTACATTATGGCTTGGTAAAGAATGAATACTTGCTTGTTAAGGGAAGCGTACCTGGCCCAGTTAAAAGAACAATTATTTTCACAGATGCTATAAGGCCTGTAAGAAAGCCTTCTAACGCTGAAATTGTTTATGTAAGCCAGGAGAGCAAACAATGAAAGCAGACGTCTATGATTTGACTGGAGCAAAGGGAAAATCAATCAATTTGCCTAGCCAGTTCAATGAAGAAGTTAGAATGGACTTGATAAGAAAAGTTGTTTTGGCAATACAAGCAAATTCAAGACAGCCTTATGGTGCAAGACCTGATGCAGGTCAAAGACAATCTGGGGAAGTTTCAAGAAGAAGAAGAAAATACAGAACAAGCTATGGTCATGGCATTGCAAGAGTTCCTAGAAAAGTAATGTGGAAGAGGGGAAGACAGCTAGGGTGGGTAGGAGCAGTAGCACCTGGAACTGTTGGAGGTAGAAGAGCACATCCTCCTCAATTGACAAAAATATGGGGACACAAAATAAACGTGAAAGAAAGAAGAAAGGCAATAAGAAGCGCAATTGCAGCAACATTGAATGCTGAGATGGTAAAGCTTAGAGGACATCAATTTAAAAATTTAATAAATGTCATTGATTCAAAGATTGAAAATTTAAACAAGACAAAAGAAGTTGAAGATTTATTTTTAAAATTAGGATTGGAAAAAGAACTTGAAAGAATAAGCGAGAAAACAATAAGAGCTGGAGTAGGAAAAAACAGAGGAAGACCTTACAAAAAGAAGAAAGGCCCTTTATTTGTTGTTTCTGGAAAATGTAACTTATTGAAAGCTGCCAAGAATGTTCCTGGCGTAGACGTTTGTGTTGTAAAGGATTTGAATGCAGAACTATTGGCACCTGGAGCAACACCTGGAAGACTTACAATATTCACTGAAAAGGCAATTGAAATGCTTGAAAAAGAAAAATTATTTTTCAACAAGGTGAAAGCATGATAATCAAGCATCCTGTTTCAACAGAAAAAGCTGTAAAGCTTATGGAATCTGAGAATAAATTAATTTTTATTGTTGACAAGAAAGCAACTAAGGACGAAATAAAAAAAGCTTTACAGGATTTGTATAAAATAAAGATTTCAAAGATAAATACATTAATACATGGCGGAGAGAAAAAAGCTTACGTCAAATTAGCAAAGGAAAATTCAGCAATGGACATTGCAACTCAACTAGGAATGATGTGAAATGGGTAAAGATTTAATCCAACAGAGAAGAGGAAGAGGTTCATTTACTTACAGAAGCAACTCTTTCAGATTCAAGGGAGAAGTAAAGCATTTACCCAACGACAAAGTCTCTGAAGGATTGAAAGGAGTAATATTAGACATATTTGACTGCTCAGGACACACTGCTCCTCTAGCAAAAATAAAATTCGACAACGGAGAAGAAGGATTGATGTTTGCATTTGACAAGATGAGAGTAAATGATACCGTAGTTGTTGGCGGAAATCAGGTAAATAATGGCAATACTTTATTATTAAAAAATATTCCTGAGGGAACATTAATTTATAATGTTGAGTCAGTTCCTGGAGACGGCGGAAGCTTTTGCAGAGCTGCAGGAACATTCGCAAGAGTGACTTCAATTTTACAAGATAAAGTCATAGTTCAATTACCTTCAAAGAAAAGCAGGGAATTCCATCCAGAATGCAGAGCAACAGTAGGAGTAATTGCAGGCTCTGGAAGATTGGACAAGCCTTGGTTGAAGGCTGGTAAAGTGCACCATGAAATGAGAGCAAAGGGCAAATTGTATCCTAGAACTGCTGGTGTAGCAATGAACGCTGTAGACCATCCATTTGGTTCAGGTAGAGGAAGACATCCTGGTAAACCAAAGACTGCTCCAAGATTCGCTCCAGCTGGAAGAAAAGTAGGAAAGATAAGAGCTAGAAAGACAGGAAGAGGCAAGTGAAATGGTACAAAAAGAATTCACATATAGAGGAAAGACAGTGGCTGAATTGAAAAAAATGAACTTGGAAGATTTTGCAAAGCTTTTGCCAGCAAGGCAAAGAAGAAACTTGAAGAGAGGATTCACTGAGGCCCAGAAGAAGTTACTTGCAAAGATAAAGAAGTTTATGTCTGGAAAAACAAAGAAGCCAATAAAGACACACTGCAGAGACATGATAGTATTGCCAGAAATGGTTGACTTGACAATTCATATTTACAAAGGCAAAGAATTTGCACAGATTGCAATTATGCCAGATATGATTGGATGCTATTTTGGGGAATTAACAATGACAAGAAATAAGGTAACTCACTCAGCACCAGGCATAGGAGCAACAAGAGGAAGTGCAGCTGCGACAAAGGCTAAAGGTTAAACATGGAAACTGAACATCAAGCAAGAGTCATTGGAAGAGATTTGCCTATTTCGACAAAGCATGCAATAGAAATTTGCAAATTCATTAGAGGAAAAAACCTTCACAAGTCTGTTGAATACTTGCAAAAAGTTTCAGAATTAAAAGTTGCAATTCCTTACACAAGAATGAACAGAGGAGTAGGACACAGACCTGGAAACATGGGCCCTGGGAGATATCCTGAGAAGGCAGCAAGACATATAATACAACTATTAAATTCATTGGAAGCAAATGCACAGAACAAAGGACTTGATGTAAATGCTTTGGTCATAAAACAGATAATACCAAACAAGGCAGCAGAGCCATGGCATCCTGGAAGACACAGAAGAATAAAGATGAAGAGGACTCACATTGAGATTGTAGCTGAAGAAGCTGAAAAGAAAGAAAAGAAGGCTGAGAAAAAATGATAGAACACCAATTCATAAATCAAAAACTAAGAGAATACATGGTACAGGCTTACATAGCTAAGTCTTTAGGAAAGATTGGATATTCACATACTGAGATAAAAAGAACTCCTCTTGGCGACAAAGTAATAATTTACACTTCAAAACCAGGATTAGTTGTAGGAAGAAAGGGAGAAAACATAAACAATTTGACAAAAGTCTTGAAGAAAAAATTCAAGATGGAAAATCCACAGATTGAGATTGGAGAAATACCTAACCCTTTCATGGATGCACAATTGGTTGCTGATAGAATTGCATCAACACTTGAAAGATTTGGATCAAAGAGATTCAAATCAGTAGGATATAAAGTGCTGCAGCAGATTTTAGATGCTGGTGCTTTGGGTGCCGAAATTGTAATTGGCGGAAAAGTTCCAAGCACAAGAGCAAAGTCGTGGAGATTCAAGGCAGGCTACATAAAGAAATCAGGAAATATTGCAGAGAACTTGGTAAAGAAAGCAATGACAACTGCAGAATTAAAATCTGGAACTATTGGAATAAAAGTTTCAATAATGACACCCGATATTGAATTACCAGATAGAATTGAAATCAGAAAAAGTCAAGTTGTTCAAACTGAAGTTAAGACTGAAGATAAAAAAGAAGCAGAGAAGAAACCTAAGAGGACAAGAAAAAAGAAGGAAACAAAAGTAGAAGAAAAGAAAGAAGTAAAGGGAGAAAATGTTGAAGCTAAAAAAGAATGAACTAAAGAAAATGGATGGAAAAATGTTGAAAGTAAACTTAATTGAGTTGGAAAAAGAATTGATTAAATTGAACACTCAGATTTCAACAGGCACAATGCTGGAAAGCCCTGGAAGAGTGAGGGCTGTCAAAAGAACAATTGCAAAGATTAACACATTTATGAATAAACCAACGGGAGGAGTGACTAAGAAAGCATGAATGAAGTTTGCACAAAATGCGGGCTGCCAAAAGACCTTTGCGTCTGTGAGACAATTGCAAGGGAAGAGCAGAGGATCAAAGTGACCTTGATCAAAAGAAAGTTTGGAAAGTTGATAACCTTGGTTGAAGGAATAGACCCTAAGCAGATAGACTTGAAGGATGTTGCAAAAAAGCTCAAGTCAAAGTTTGCATGCGGTGGGACTGTCAAGGGCTCTGTCATAGAATTGCAGGGCGACCACAAATACAAGGTCAAGGATGAGCTCACAAAGCTAGGCTTTGCAAAAGAAACAATAGATGTAAACTAAAATGAACCCAAGAGATGTGCTTAAATACGAAATGATTGGGCTTGAGGCAGAGATAGTGGATGCGAAAAACAAAAGCCTGATTGGAATCAAGGGAAAAATAACAGATGAAACAAAAAATACAATTACAATAGGAACAAAAAAAATACTCAAAGAACAGGTAACAATCAAGATGAAAATAAAAGACAAAACAGCAATCGTGAACGGAATCCGGCTAGTTGCGAAACCTGAAGATAGAATAAAGAAAAGGAACAAGATCTAAAATGGAAAAAGCAAAAAACATTGGAGTGAAAGTAAATTTACCAAAGAAGGAATGCACTGACAAGAAATGCCCATTCCATGGCGAATTAAAAGTCAGAGGCAGATACTTTGTAGGGAAGATAGTCAGACCCGTGTTCCATAAGACAGTTGTAATTGAATTTCAAAGACAGTTTTACATTCCTAAATTTGAAAGATATGAAAAAAGAATGTCAAGAATCAAAGCTTATGTACCGCCATGCTTGGAATTGAAGCAAGGAGACACAATAAGAATCATGGAAACAAGAAAATTAGCCAAGACAAAAAACTTTGTGGCTTTAGGTGTTGAACAATGAAGGCAATCAAAGGAAGAATAACACAATCATTACCCCATGGATCATTGGTGGCAACTTGCGATAATTCTGGGGCTAAAATGGTGAGAGTTATCTCAATTATAGGGGCAAAGACTGTCAGAAGAAGAAAGCCAACTGCAAGAGTTGCAGACCTAATCTTTGTTTCTGTTGTAAAAGGAGTTCAGAGCATGAGAAAGCAGGTTGTGCCTGCAGTAGTTGTAAGGCAAAAGAAAGAATACAGAAGACCAGATGGAACAAGAATCAAATTCCAAGACAATGCAGTTGTAGTACTAAAGGACGATAAAGGAAGTCCAAAGGGTACAATATTCAAAGGGCCAATAGCAAAAGAAGCTGCAGAAAGATGGCCTGGAGTAGCAAAAGTAGCTTCAATAGTTGTGTAAAATGAACAAATTTTCAAGCGCATGGAAGGGAAGCAAGAACCCAAAGAAGAAAAGAAAGTATCTATTTAATGCGCCAAAACACACAAAGAGAAAATTTTTCACAGTGCAGCTGTCAGAAGAGCTAAGAAAAAAGCATGGAAAAAGAAATTTCCAGTTGAGAAAGGGAGACAAGGTAAAAATAATGATTGGGCAATTTAGAGGACAGAATGGAGCTGTAAACAGCTTGGACACAAGAAGAATAAAAGTAAACATTGACGGAATACAAAATATAAGAAAATCAGGAGCAAGATCATTTTATCCGATACATCCTTCAAATCTGCAAATTATAGATTTGAACTTGGATGACAAACTAAGAAAAAAAGCACTAGAGAGGAAGAAAAATGTCACACCTAAAGAGATTGGCAGCACCAAAGACATGGCCAATAAAAAGAAAGCAAAGTAGCTTCATAACAAGGCCAAGTCCAGGACCGCATAACTTAGTTAGCTCTATGCCAATTGATTTCATACTTAGAGAATTGTTAGAATTTGCAAAAACAAAGAGAGAAATCAATAAAGTATTGAATGAAAGAAAGATTTTAGTCAACAATACTGCAATAAAAGAAAAAAATCATCCTGTAGGAATATTTGATACAATAAGCATACCTGCAACAGGAGATTATTTCAGGCTGTTGTTCAGTAGGCTTGGCAAATTCATACTGCATAAGACAACAAAAACAGATGCGGAAATAAAATATCTTAGAATAAAGAACAAAAAAATATTGAAAGGTGGAAAAATACAACTTAATTTTTCAGACGGTACAAATATGGTAACAGAGAAGAAAGACTACAAGGTAGGAGACACGTTGATAGTACATGGCAAGGAACTCATGAAACACCTGAAATTCGAGAAGGGCGCTTTAATCTACTTGATTTCAGGGAAACACATCGGGAAGACAGGAACTTTGCATGAAGTATTAAGCTTCAAAGGTTCGCAGCAAGACAGAATTGTATTGAAAGGAAAAGAAGGAAACATTGACACACTAAAAGAATATGCATTTGTAATTGAAAAGGAATTCAAAGATGAATAGAATGAGAGAAATAGGGATAGAGAAAGTAAGCCTGAACATAGGTACAGGCGGGCCTGGAGACAAATTAGAAAAGGCATTAAAGTTGCTTGAAAAAATTTCAGGAAGTAAGCCTGTCCAGACAAAAACTGTAAAGAGAATTCCTACATGGGGAATAAGGCCAGGGCTTGTAATAGGATGCAAGGTTACTTTGAGGGGAAAAAAAGCTGAAGAATTGCTCGGAAGACTCTTGAATGGCACTGGAAACAAGATAAATAAAGCAAGCTTTGACAACGAAGGAAACTTTTCGTTTGGAATACACGAATATCTTGATGTTCCTGGCGTTGCTTATGATGCAAGCATTGGAATAATTGGTTTTGAAGTTGCAGTAGCATTGAAAAGGCCTGGATTTAGGATAAGAAGAAGAATAATCAGATCTTCAAGCATACCAAAAAGACACAAAATATTGAAAGACGATGCAATAAATTTCATGAAATCAAAATACAACATTGAAATATTCGAGGGCAAAAGATGACGACAAGCAATTACAACAAAGTTTTCAAGCAACTTAAAGCAAAGCCAGCTAAGCTTGCAAAATACAAGAAGCACAACGCTCCAAAGAAGAGGACAACTGGCAGCATGCTAAGAAAATGTAGAAGATGCGGACAGACACATGCACATATTCAAAAATACGGGCTAAAGCTATGCAGAACATGCTTTAGAGATATAGCAAGAAAAATAGGATTCAAGAAGTACAGCTGAGGTAAAAAATGTTAAACGATCCACTAGCAACAATGCTTTCAAACATATTGAATGCTGAAAAAGTAGGCAGACAGAGCTGTGATAGCAAGCCATCTTCAAAGATATTAAAGAAAGTATTGGAGATATTCAACAAGAACAGCTATGTTGGAAGCTATGAAGAAGTAAACGACAACAGAGGCGGGATACTTAAGATAAATTTAATTGGGAACATAAACAACTGCGGCGTAATAAAGCCAAGATTTTCAGTAAAGAAAGACAATTTTGAAAAGTTTGAAAAAAGATTTTTGCCAGCAGAAGACTTTGGGCTATTAATAGTCTCAACACCTAAAGGAATAATGACACATTATGAAGCTAAGGAGAAAAAGCTTGGAGGCAAGTTAATCTGCTTTGTATACTAAAATGAAAAAAACAGACATAATTGAAATTGTGAAAATTCCAGAAAAAGTGCAGATTGTGATAGATGGAAACATAGTAAAGATCAAAGGACCAAAAGGAGAAACACAAAAAACAATAGGCCATCCTAAAGTTTCAATGAAAAAGGAAGGCAATGATGTCAAATTAGAGATGAAAAATCCAACTTCATATGAGAGGGCAATAGTTTATGCATTGAAATCCCACTTAAATAATCTTATACATGGTTCAATAAACGGCTATGTCTACACATTGAAAGTATGCTCTGGACATTTCCCTATGACTGCAAAAGTTGAAGGGGAAAAACTAGTCGTAAGCAACTTCCTTGGAGAAAAAATACCAAGAAGGGCCAATGTATTGAAAGGAGTTTCTGTGAAAGTTCAAGGAGACCAGATAAGTGTCGAAGGAATTAACTTAGGTGATGTAAGCCAGACTGCTGCGAATATAGAAATTGCAACAAGAATACTCAACAGAGACAGAAGGAGATTCCAGGATGGCATATTCATAACATCAAAAGCAGGAGCGCCTATATGAAAAATTTAATCCAGCACAGAAAAAGTGTGAAGAGGCACAAGCCAACTTTTGTCAGACAGGAAACTAGCAAGCAAAAAAGATTAATGAACAAAGTCAAATGGAGATATCCAAGAGGATTACATTCAAAAATAAGGAGAGGATTCAAAGGGCATGTAAGATTGCCTGATCCAGGTTATTCATCACCAAAGGCAGTAAGAGGACTAACAAGAGATGGATATAAGCAGATCGTAATACATAATATAAAAGAAATGGCAAACTTGAAAGAACCATTCTTCATTGCTGCCGATGTAGGAACAAAAAATAAGATTGTAATACTAAAGAAAGCTCAAGAAATGAAATTACTCGTATTGAACGTCAAAGATTCAAATGCTTTCATAAAAAATGTTGAAGATAAAATGAAAAAAGCCAAGGAATCAAAGAAATTGGCAAAAGAAAAAAAGGCAAAATCAAAGGAAGAGGCAATAAAGAAGGCTGAAAAGAAAAAAGAAAAAGAGGAGACTCCTGAAGAAAAGCAGAAGAGAGAAAAAGAAGAACTAAAGAAGGTGCTTGAACAAAAATGATGCTAGATTTACAAAAAAGGATGGCTGCAGATGTGCTTAAGTCAAGTCCCCATAGAATATGGCTTAATCCAGAACACTTGAATGAGATAAAGGAAGCTATAACAAAATCAGATATTAGAGGATTGATAAATAAAGGCTTTATCGTTGAAGTTCAGAAGCAAGGACATTCAAGAGGAAGAACAAGAGTAATATTGCTTCAAAAAAGAAAAGGAAGGAGAGGCGGTCAAGGCTCAAGAAAAGGAAGAAAAGGAGCAAGACTGCAGAGAAAGAGAGCATGGATTTCAAAGATAAGAGTCCAAAGAGACTTTTTGAAAGAAATAAGAGACAAGACAATAGTTGACAAGAAAACATACCGTGATTTATACTTAATGTCAAAAGGCGGATTTTTCAGATCAAGAAGACACATCAAATTATACATGGAGGAACACAAGTTAGGACAAAATGGCAAGAAAACTAAAGAAACTACCGTTGAAAAGAAAAAGACTGGGAAAAACTGATTACAAAAAAAGGCTTGCGTTGATTTCAGGAAACAAGCCAAGACTAGTTGTCAGAAGATTTTCAAAGAATATAATTGCTCAGATTGTTGAGTTCCACCCAGATGGAGACAAAGTAGTAGTTTCAGCTCACACTAATGAATTAAAGAAGAAATTTGGAATGACAATGCCAAAGAAAAACATAACTTCAGCATATTTAATTGGGCTTTTAGTCGGAAAGAAAGCATCGCAGAAAAAAATAAAGAATGCCGTGCTTGATATTGGACTACAAAGACCTGTAAAGGGAAGCCTGCTGTTTGCAGTTGTTAAGGGAGCTGTAGATGCAGGAATTGACGTACCCCATTCAAAAGAAATATTGCCAGATGAGAAAAGAATAAAAGGCGAACATTTGAAGAAATCAGAATACGAAACAATGAGGAAAAAAATAATTGGAGCCTAAAAATGCCTGGAGACATAGAAATAGAAGTACCAAAAAAAATTGAAGAAGTGCCAATAGGAGTCAAAGTAGCAAAAGAATTTGACAAGGTATCATGGCAGCCAAAGACTGAACTAGGCAGAAAAGTAAAGAATGGGGAGATAACTAACATTGACCAGATTTTAGACAGAGGCTTGAAAATTTTAGAGCCTGAGATTGTTGATTGCTTAATACCTAACCTTGAATCAGACTTAATTATGGTAGGACAGAGCAAGGGTAAGTTTGGAGGAGGAAAGAGAAGCATCTGGAGGCAGACACAAAAAAAAACTGCTGAAGGAAACAAGCCATCATTTTCATCTTTAGTAGTAATTGGAAACAAGAACGGATATGTAGGAATGGGGATAGGAAAAGCAAGAGAAACAATGCCAGCAAGGGAGAAAGCACTTAAAAAAGCAAAGTTGAACATAATAAAAATAAGAAGAGGCTGCGGATCATGGGAGTGCGGATGCGCCACACCACATACAATTCCATTAAAGATTGAAGCAAGATGCGGCAGCGTAAGAATAAAATTGATTCCAGCACCAAAAGGTGCAAACTTGTCTGCTGAAAAGGAAGTTTCAAAATTATTGACATTGGCAGGGATAAAAGACATCTATTCAAAAGGTTCAGGACAGACCAGAACAAAATTAAATTTCATAACGGCATGCTTCAATGCATTGAAAAAATTATCAGGAATGAAAATCAAGCAAGAATATTATAAAAAAGCTGGTGTAACTGAAGGTTCATCTTAAAATGGAAAACAAAAGAATAGCAGTTGTAAGGATAAGGGGAGAAACTGGATTGAGCAAGCCTGTCAGAGATACTTTCAAGATGCTTAGATTGTACAAGAAGAACAACTGCGTTGTAATTTCAAATACCCCAGTGTATATTGGAATGCTTGGAAGATTAAGAGATGCAGCAACATGGGGGGAAATCACAGAAGAAACATTCAAATCATTGATTGAAAAAAGAGGAAGGGTAGCCAACAAGGTAAGCCTGACTGCAGATTATTTAAAACAAAAAGCAAACTCAAGCTTTGAAATATTTACAAAAGAATTCATGACATTCAAAAAAGAAATAAAAGACGTTCCTGGAATGAAGCCATTTTTTAAATTGATGCCACCAAGACAAGGATTTGAATCAAAGGGAATAAAGATACAATTTTCTTTGGGCGGAGCATTAGGATATAGGAAAGACAAGATTAATGATTTGATAAAAAGGATGATTTAAAATGACGGCAAGAAGAGCAAAAAAAGTCAAGAAGTATAGAGGATACACTACTCATGGTTGGGGCAGCAAGAAGAAGCATAGAGGGGCTGGAAATAGAGGCGGGAGAGGAAAAGCAGGAACAGGAAAAAGAGCAGACCAACTTAAATCATTAATATTAAAGCTTTATGGAAACACTTATTTTGGAAAAAAAGGCTTCAAGATACCACAAAAAGTCAAGAAGCATGGAAAATCTATAAACATAAAGGACCTGCCAGAAGGAAAAGAGATTGACTTAACAAAGTTAGGATTTACAAAATTACTTTCTGAAGGAAGTTTAAACAGACCTATTAAAATAACAGTTGAAAGCTGCTCAAATAAAGCCAAAGCTAAGATTGAGAAAGCTGGAGGAAGCGTTATCTTAAAAGAATAAAATGGGCTTTGTTGACACTATAATTTCATTTTTACCAGAGGTAAGGAAGCCTACTGAGAAATATCTGCCATTTAAAGTCAAGCTCAAGTGGACATTGATAGTATTGATTGCATTTTTTATTTTGTCTGTAATTCCTTTGTATGGGCTAGGGCAAAATGCACTTTCACAGTTTGAATCATTGTCAATTATTTTAGGAGCATCATTTGGTTCTGTAATGTCTTTAGGTATAGGACCAATTGTTACAGCGTCAATAGTATTGCAGTTATTGGTTGGTTCTGGAATATTAAAACTAGACCAGACAACACCTGATGGAAGAAAGTTTTTCCAGGGATTAAGCAAATTATTTTCAATATTTTTCATATTGTTTGAAGCTGCAATTTATGTATTTTTAGGAGGACTTGCCCCTAGTCCAGAATTGCTAGGCACATCAGCGTACCTTGGATTTCAATTTATATTGATACTGCAACTTATACTAGGCGGATTTTTAGTAATGTTAATGGATGAAGTCACATCAAAATGGGGATTTGGATCTGGAGTTTCATTATTCATCGCTGCTGGTGTTGCATCTTCAATTGTAACAAGAGTATTTTCTCCTTTGACAAGCGCAGGAACAATCGCATTTGGCTCTGGACAACCACCCGTGGGGCAGTTGTGGGTATTGTTTACTTCTTTAACTGGCGGGAACCCAACTGGAGCTGTATTGGCTTTGTCAGGAATCTTATCAACAGTAATAATTTTTGTAGTTTCGGTCTATGCACAAGCAATGAAAATTGAAATTCCTTTGTCATTTGGGAGAGTAAGAGGGCATGGAATAAGATGGCCATTGAAATTTATGTACACTTCAAACATTCCGGTCATTTTGGTTGCTGCTTTGCTCGCTAATGTTCAATTATGGGCAAGATTATTGCAGAATTGGGGGCATCCATGGTTTGGAACTTTCGTAGGGAATACACCAGCAAGTGGACTTGTTGCCTGGCTATTTTCTCCTGATATATTATCTGGAGTAATAACAGGCTCTTTCACACCATTTAATATTGTGCAGGCAGTAATTTATTTGTTGTTCATGGTTGGAGGAGCAATATTATTCTCATATTTTTGGGTTCAGACTTCTGGGATGGATGCAAGAAGCCAGGCAAAACAAATAATGGCATCTGGATTGCAAATACCAGGATTTAGGAGAGACGAAAGAGTTTTAGAGCAAATATTAAACAGATACATAACTCCCTTAACTATCATGGGCGCTATTTTAGTAGGAGTTTTAGCAGCTGGTGCTGACTTGGCAGGAGCTTTATCAAGAGGAACTGGAATTTTGCTTGCAGTGATGATTATATACAAATTGTATGAAGACATTGCACAACAGCATATGATGGACATGCATCCTGCAATGAGAAAAATGATGGGGGGAGAGTAATGGTATTTGACAGCTTTTTTAATACAATTTTTTTACCTATTGTAAATCTAGTTGGAGCTGCAACTACAGTAATATTTATCTCATTTTTATTAACAGCATTAGTTACGTGGATTTACAAATTAGTTACAAATCAAACTTTGATGAAAGAAATGAAGGATGAACTGAAGATGTATCAAGGACAGATGAAAGAAAACAAAGAAAATCCTGAAAAAATGATGGAAATACAGAAGAAGGCAATGGAGAAAAACTTGCAGTACATGAAGCACAGCTTCAAGCCAACATTGTTCACATTAGTACCTTTACTAATAATATTTGGATGGCTAAGGACAACATTCACACCATATGGCGACTTATTTCATTGGGGATTTTGGCTGCCTTTATTTGGAACAGGAATGAGCTGGCTAGGGACCTATATTCTAAGTTCAATTGTATTCAGCATGCTAATTAGAAAGCTTTTTAAAATACACTAAAAGTGAGAGTTTACATGACAAAACCAATGCATAAAAGCAGATCATTCAGAAGAATGCAGAAAAGAATAGTTGGTGGAACAGTAGCAAGATATGTTGAAAGAAAATCAGGTCATACAAAATGCGCCAAATGTAAAATTCAATTGAAAGGCATGGCAAAATCTGGCAGAATTTTCAATGGATATTTATGCGCAGATTGCGTCAGGCAAAAAATAGTAATAGAAGCTAGACAATTAAGCTTCAAAAAGGAATAAAAATGTTAGAAGTAGGCAGAGTTTGCGTAAAAGTTTTGGGAAGAGAAGCAGGAAAGAAATGCGTTGTAGTTGAGAAAGCAAATGAAAACTTTGTAATAGTAGATGGGGAATTAAAAAGAAGAAAGTGCAACATCAATCATCTTGAACCACTTGATTTGATGCTTAAAATAAAGAAAGATGCAAGTTCTGATGACATTATTGATGCCTTAGGCAAAGCAGGATTGAAAGCTGAAAAAAAGAAGCCAAAACAGAAAAAAGAAAAGAAGGAAGCTAAGGAAGAGAATACTACTTCTAAGAAAGCAAAAAAATGAATGAAGATCTACAAAGAAAGTACATTGAATTTCAGCTATTTGACCAGCAGCTGAAGCAGTTTCAGCAGCAACTTCAGATTCTAAGACAGCAATTAAATGAACTGAGCAATCTAGACGAGCATCTTAATGAAATTGACAAAGTAAAGGAAGGAAGCAAGATAATGGCTCCTCTAGGAGCAGGTGTTTTTGTCAAAGCTGAGATAAAAGATAATAAAAATGTTCTTATGAATGTTGGGGCAAAGACTTTGACTGCTAAGCCTATAAATGAAGCAAAGGAAATTGTAGGAGTACAGGTCAAAGAACTTAGCAATGTAATAAAAGAGATGGAAGAAGAAAGTGTCAAATTAATAACCAAATGCGACGAGCTCCAGATGGAGATACAGCAAGAAGTAATCAAGAAACAGGACAAGCAGCCTGCCAAAGTTTATAAATTCTGACTATATTGCCTTTTTATGGAAGAAAAGTTTCTTAAGTATTATTCCAGGAAGGATGTGCAGAAGAGGATTGTTGAAACTGCAAAAGAAAGAGAAGTTGCTGTGAAATTTGCAGAGGGCTTTGGAAAAAGACCTGATATATTGCAGTATCCGAATGATGTTCTTGAATTTGCAAAAAGAGGAGCAAGCTCTTTTCATATTTCTGAGGAAAGATGGAACAACCCATTACTATTGAAGCCAGGAATGGCAAAAAAACAGCTTGATGAGGCTAGAAAAGGCTGGGATTTAATACTGGATATTGATACAAAATTTTTGGAATATTCTAAGATAGCTGCAGATTTGATAATGGAAGCTTTTAAATTTCATGACCTGAATCATTTTTCTGTCAAGTTTTCTGGAGGCAATGGATTTCATATTGGAGTGCCATTTGAATCTTTTCCAAATAAAATCTCTGGAATAGAACTTAAAAATTATTTTCCAGATGGATTAAGAGTAGTTGCAAATTATCTTAAAGAATTAATTAAGGATCATTTGAGCGAGAGAATATTAAATGTAAGCAACATTGATGAAATTGCAAAAACTCTTGAGAAAAAGCCTGAAGAACTAAAACTGAAAGGGAAATTCAATCCTTTTACAGTCTTGGATATTGATCCTGTACTGATAAGCTCAAGACATATGTTCAGGGCACCTTATTCCATAAATGAAAAGAGAAACTTAGTTAGTGTTCCTGTAAAAAATCCCTTAAAATTTAACATAAAAGATGCAAAAATTGAAAATGTTGAAGCTGAACTTGGATTTTTGGACAATTACAAAGAAGAAGAGGCAAGCCATCTATGGGAAAGAGCATCAGAGTACAGGGTAGATATCTTAAAAAGAGAAGACAACAAATCAATGATTAAAGGAAGCAATGAAAAAAACAACTCAAATAAGAATTTTAGTGTTCCTAAGATTGCAATAAAAAATGAGGAACTTTTTCCGCCGTGTGTTAAGCTAATGATTACTGGGGTGAAAGAAGATGGAAGGAAGAGGGCTGTTTTGATTATGATTAATTATTTTAAAAGTTTAGGATGGACTTTAGAAGACATTGAAAATTATCTTATTGAATGGAATAAGAAAAATTATGAACCTTTAAGGGAAGGCTACATAAAATCTCAGATAAATTGGCAGAAGAAGAATAACATGAATGTATTGCCGCCAAACTGCGACAATCCGAGCTATATGAAGGGAATTGGGGTATGCAAGCCAGATAATTTCTGCAGACTAATAAAAAATCCTGCCCAGTATACTCTAAAAAAATTAAGAATAGATGAAAATAAAAAAAGAAAGAAGTAATTACCTATTGAATCTTCTCATTTCATAGTCTGCTAAATCCCTTATGTCGTCGTAAGTGAGATCCATTAACCTTCCTTCTCTCTTGTCTGGTGTTGTGTACATGACACTTCTAGAAAACTCTGAACTTTCTGCTGCCTTCTCAATTGCCTTTGCAAATTGCTCTACTCTGCTTTCCCTATTTTTAGAATTAAGATTCATTTTGTAAGCGTTCAAACAACCGTTTGCAGTAACAATGTGCTTCTTTCCTAAGTACATCCCTTTATCTGTTGCATGAATTTGTTTAAAGATTTCCAATTCTAATTCTAGATTTGCAACATCCAGCAAAGGCGCTTCTATTAATTTGCATTCAGTTAGTAATTCTAAACTAAGTAAATTTTCTTGTCTTTCTGATTGATCCAAAGAAATTCCTATTTTTGGTGTTCCTTTATAGTTTGTCATATTTATTCCTCCTATAATTTAACTAGAAATATGATAAAAAATCACTTTAAAAAGTTTATGGTTTTAAAAAATTTAGAATTTTTTTGAAATTATTTATACTACTATTATTATGATAATCTTTTAATGCTTGTATAAGCCCTTCTTTTTTAACTAAATTTCTATTTCTTAAAAACTGGACAAACTGGGTGACATTTTTTGGACTTAAAGTCCTTTTACATCTTTCAAAATCTATCATGACTGGATTATTATCCTTGATTATTATATGTTTTACAGGATTTGTAAGCTCAAACTTGTTTATTTTAAGCTTGTCTAGAAGATAACATTGCTTCATAATCTTAACAACAACTTTTTTATCATAGTTTTCTTTCAACCAATCATCAAATAACCTGCCTTCAACAAATTCCATCGTAAATGAATCTTCATTATATAACAAAAGCTTCGGACCTATCTTGTATTTATTTAAAATATTGAGAAATTCTATCTCATTTTCTATCCTGTTGATTGCAGCGCTCTTTGGGTTGCCTTTTTTTATGACAACCTTCTTCCCATTAACATAATCTACAAATATTAGTCCACGCTTGCCTTTAGTCAGGTATTCCATGGCATTTTTAATAGAAAATTATTTAAATGTATTACTGTTTAGCCATATCATAAAAAGAGGGAGATACATGAAATTAAAGCTTATAATCACCA
Source organism: Candidatus Nanoarchaeia archaeon (assembly GCA_035289925.1). Lineage (GTDB taxonomy): Archaea > Nanobdellota > Nanobdellia > SCGC-AAA011-G17 > DATDVL01 > DATDVR01. The sequence goes on from DATDVR010000007.1 coordinate 21,671, forward strand.
TATTATTAATAAGCATAACTGCGGTTTCTGCTTTTAACCTTGATTTAGGCTACAACTGGCTGATTTCAAAGGGAAGCAACGGCAATTATGGGGATATTCAATCAACTGTTTTTTCTGCCTTGGCATTGAAGCAAACTGGAGCTGTAAGCCAGGCTGAAGCTTCTTTAAGCTATCTCAAAACTCTTGAAGATTCTAGCGGATGCTATCCAAAAGGCAACTGCAATATAAAAGACACTGCCTTGGTTGCTTTGCTCATGCACGAATTTGGAGAAGACACTGCAAAAATTGAGGATTATCTAAACAAAGCACAGTCAACTGCTCTTGCAGGCGGAAACTGGTGGCTGCAGGTAATAACTGAAGCTGAAGGAATATGCAAAATTTCTTATGTTAAAAATGCTCAATCGCAGGAAATAAGCGTTGATGTCAAGAAAGGAGAATTTCCAGGATGCACTGGAACGCCTTCACCAAAATTCTTCGACTTGGATAGATGTTTAGAACCTGGATTATTAAGCCAAAACCCTTCAATAGACTTTGACGTGAACTGCAATGCAATTCCTAATTCATTAATATCTTTAGTTTACCAGTCAGGAAACACTTTTACAATAATAGACGAGGCTTCAAGCTCAAGAGCAACATTGAAAGTCAACAACGGATGCTTTGGAAGAGCGAGCAAACAGCCTTGCGATTTAGATTCAAGCTTGTTTGCAAATTGGGCTTTGTTCAGAATAAATTCCTTGGTAAATACATTGCCATGGATAGAAGGAAACTACGACCCTAATAATGTTATACAAAATGCGCTGCTTTATGACATAACTAGAAAACAAAATTACTTGGATAATTTGAAAAGGTTACAGAGAAATGACGGCAGCTTTAATGGACTTGTTTATGACACTTCTTTGGCTGTATTGGCATTGAAGCAGGGAACTGCTGCAGATGAGCTTACAAGAGCAACTGAGTGGCTAAAGAAACAACAGAAAACAGATGGAAGCTGGAACTCTAACAATTTACAAACATCTGTTGCTTTGTACGCAGCTTTTGGTGAAACTGGAAATTTAAACTTACCTGCATGTACAAATGGGATAAGAGATGGAGATGAAGCTGGTGTTGACTGCGGAGGAAGCTTCTGCGGACCTTGCTCAGCGCCAATATCTGTGTGTGGAAACGGAATTTGCGAAGCTGATGAAGATTCTTTTAGCTGCAGGCAAGACTGCGAGCAGCAAAATGCATGCGTTGTAGATGGGGTATGTGATGTTGCAAATAATGAGGATTCTGGAAATTGCAACACTGACTGCTTCTGTGGCGATGGAATATGCGATAATATTGAAAATTTAAGAGAATCCTGCAGCCAAGACTGTGGAAAAAATGAAGCTGAAGCAATATGTGGCAACGACGTAAGAGAAGGCACTGAACAATGCGATGGCGTTGATGATTTGAATTGTCCTGGCTCATGCAATTTAGCATGCCAGTGCGAAGAAAAAGGCTCAGGATTTCCATGGTGGTTTGTCCTGTTGCTATTAGTTTTGATAGGCGCAACAATATTTTACTTCAAGCATAAAAAAGGAGGCAAGGGAGAAGAGAAGAAAACTGAGGCTAAAAGCTTTTTGCCACAACAAACTTATTACCAGCAAAGAACCTATAATGCTCCTAGCCAGCCTAGACAAAGTGAAAAGAAATCTGTAATTGAGAGCGCCCTTGACAAATCAATTGAAGAAGCTAAAAAATTGTTCAAAAGACAATGATAAAATATTTTTTATTACTTCTTATAGCACTGCCAATTGCAAGTGCGGCTGAAGTTGACTTAAGATTGTATAAAGATAAATATAGCGCTGGAGAAACTTTACAAGTTGACATAAACATCAACAAGATGCCATTAAATGAATTTGATTTGGATAGCATAAACTTTGTTGATTCTGATAATAATGAGGTAAAAATAGCCCCGTTTTTTCATAAAATAAGAGAAAATAAATATTATTTGTATTTTGATTTGCCAACCAAGGGGGAATTCAAGCTTAGAGTAAACAATTTTTTGTACAAGGAAGATAATTTAATTGCTAAGAACTTTGAAACCAATGTTAGCGTTGACGAAAGCTCTCCAATATTGGCTGTCAAGCCTGCATTTTTATTTGATGATGATTTCCTTGAGATTGAGCTAGAAAGCAAAAAAGGAGACACTAAGGTTGTTGTTAGCACTTCTACTGAAATAAAGAATGTATATGGCGGCGAGCAGGAAATTTTGGAAGGAAGATCAAGATTTTTTAACTTTAAAATTTTAAACAAACTTAAAAATGACAGCAGCATAATTTTTTCTTATTCAAATAAAAGCTATTCAATACCAATATTTGTCAAGGAGATTGCTGGAAAAATAGAAGAAAGCAATGTTAAATTCTCTTTAGTCGAAGAAATTAAGAAGGTTGAAAAGAAATTAAACAATTCTGAAAGCTTAGAAGGGCCTTTGAAAATAAAAAATACTGCTGGAAAAGACATCCAAATCAATTTTGAACTAAATGGAAATGTAAAGGAAATAACAAGAATGAACTATTCATCATTTTTGTTAAAACAAAACGAAATCATGACTCAATATTTCTGGGTCAATAAAAACAAAAATGCAAAACCTGGATTTTACAACGGAAATTTAACCATAAAATCTGAAAACTATCAGGTTAACATCCCAATGACATTAAATATTGCTGATGAAAAAGAAATAAATGACAATTACGCTGAAGACTTAAATAAAGACATCTTCAACAAGACTGAAGACAATCAGTTTGACCAAGGAAAGGATTTCTTTGAAGAGAATGCCACATATTACAAAGATGAAAGCGAAAAAACCGGAATTGGATCGCTTTTAATCATGATTCTAGTTATAATATTGGCTTTTATAGTCTATATATTCACTAGAAAAAAAACAAAGCATGAGAAGTTTGAAGATTATGTAAAAGGTATTGAAAGAAAATAGCTATTTTTTATCCCTTAACTTTTCAATTTCTTCCTTTAAAATCATGTTTTCTGCAAAAATGTTCTTCAAAGTCATATCATACTGGTGCAGCCTGCCTAGCAACTCATTTATGAAGTCTGTTGCATCGTCATTTTTCATGTCTATGTCATCCGTATTCAGGATTTCAACTGAAGATGGCAGGAAATCAAAGCAGTATCCTATCAGTATGTCCAAGTTCTTGACAGCCATCTCTATTTCAACAAATGTGCTCCAGAAAGGCTTGTCTTTTATTTTTTTAGCCTTGAAGAGCTCTTTCTTTATTATTTTTATTCCCTGAGTCTGCTCAAGCTTCTTAAGAATTAAATCCATAGTTTTGTTTACATGCTCTTCTGGTGATCCTAAAATTTCAATTATTGACCTGACGCTGATTTCCTTCATTTTTCTTTCCTAAACTGATAGTAGGCTACAATCAAAATCAATACAAAGCAGAAGAAATAAATTGCATATCTCATTGCTTTGGCATCTGAAGCCTCATAAATTAAAACTGCTTTTTTACCATATTTAATACTTTCGGAATTGTTTGCTAAAGTTGACGAAGTGTTCAGAAAAGTTGAATTTTTTGATGATTTGTAGACTATTTTCTCTTCCTTTACAGTTATTTTTTGACACAATGCAGAATTGTAGCCAGATATTTTTATTCTTTCCTTTGTTTTTTGATTCAAACCTTCTAAAACTAAATCATAATAACCTGAAGAATTGTCATTGCATCTTGGATTTAAAAGCAGAGGCAGAGTTAATGTGTAATTTGTGAACCTATTATTCAACAAGACTTTAGTCTGCCTGCTTAAGTCCTTTACGTAAAGCTTTATCTCTTTTTTTCTTGTGTCTCCTTTGTAAACTTTTATCCTTACAGTTAGTAAATCACCAAATTTTATATCCTTATCATATATTTTTTCTATTTCCAAAAAAGAATCTAAAATCAGGTTTTTTGTTTTGTTATAAACTTGGCTATAATTGTAAGATAAATTTTCTATAGCAGCAATGTTGTTTTCATAGCCTGGAGTTGGATAGCATTGTACTAAGGTAGAATTTATCCTGCAAAGTGAAAGACCATCTTTTCCGCCTAAAGATTCGTCATAGTTTACTGCGTCAAATATCCTTGAAGAGTTTTTTATTATGACTATGTCTCGATCGTTGTTCAAGTTATTGCCTATTGTAGCGCCTGCAGAATAGATTGATGCATCAATGTTTGAATAGTTAAAGCCTTCTTCTACAATTATGGAGTAGCTTGAGTTAGAAGAATGAACTAATTTCAAATTATCTGAGCTTGAAAGATCCTCTATTGTGAAATTTTCTAAAGAAAAAGATTCATTTGAATATAGTTCAATATATTCAAGATTGTTGTCGTTACCAGTTGGGTCATACATTATCTCGGTTATGAAAATATCTGCACTGACAATTGGCATCAACAATATAAACATCAGCAAATGTTTCATCCAGCTAATAAAGAACCATTTTTTATAACTGTTGCCCTAAAAAAATTAAAAATCTTGCGATAAAACTAAAAATTATTCGCTTTTTACCAAATCTTTAAATTTTAATCCTGAAATCTTTGCCGTTTCCAAATTTACTACAAAGTTTTCTCCTTTTGTCTGCTCTAAATTTTCAGCCTTAACAAAAAACCAACCTATCCTGTCGAATCTTGCTGCTATCCATGGCTCGCCGTCAAATGTTTTTGCGAAAGCAATCAGTTCTTCTACCTGTTGTTTTTTTATGTAACGATAATTTCCAGCACCTGACTTGCATTCTATGACTAAAACTCTCCCATCTTTTGCCGCAATCAAATCTGGAGCTGGCATTGAAGTAGAGCCTGAACCTGCCGTTCTTATGCTATTAAAACCATCTCCCCAGAACAAGTGGAAAAGTTCCCTTTCCGCGCGAGTACCTTTAGATTTCACTTTATGACACCACCTCTTTTAAAATATATTAGATAATTGGATTTATAAGGGTTTTTAAGGAGTTTGTCCTCAATATTAGATTCATTATACTACTATATAATAATAACAAAATAGAAAACTTTAAATACTAGTTATTTTACTTAATTATTGATTAAAATGGTAGCTAAAACAAAATTACCTGAATTTAGAGGAAAGCCTTTGATAGAAGTACCTAAAACTATCCCTCAAGCAGACTTTTTACAAGGAGACTTTGGAAGAGAAGTTCTAGAAGAATATCAAGGAAGAGTTAAAGCTGATTATGAAAATTTAAGAGTTTTAAATGTTTTGGCTGATTCAAGCAATTTAATTGTAGGTTCTAATCCATTTGCAGTTGTTTTAATAAATCAAGTTATAAGAGAAGAAGGACTAAGAACTGCAACACTTGCGGATCTAGAAAGAATATTAAAAGTAGGCGCTTTACAATTAAAAGGCACTTATGAAGATTCTGGATTAGTTCTAAGAACAGATGGAGATTCTTACCAAAGAAATGATTACTTGGCAAAGGATTTAACTTATCAAGTGAAAGCAAGAGGCAAGTCAAAGATGCCTGTTATGATATCTTTGACAGATTTAGACTTAGCAAAAGATGAAAAATCACCTTATGGATTGGCTTTCAAGCTTAGAGATGATTCTAATATAATTTACGCACCAGTATTAAATAAAGAAACATCAAGATTTGATTCAAAAGACATAGACGAGAAAACTGGATTACCTAAGAAACTTGGAAAAGGAAACAGAAATTTTTACACAAGACAAGGAGGCCTTTCTGGGTTGGACCTGAACGGGAGCTTGAACGTGGTTTCCGACTGGGACGACCTTGATAGCTCGGATTCGGGTGGCAGGGTAGTCGTCGTGAGCGACGCAGTCGCCGAAAAAATTTAGTTTATTTTTATTATCCTAGCTTGATGCGATATAAAGCGTGAACATTGAGCCAGGCTACAAGCCTGTTAATCATGACCTTTAAAGGTTATAAAATTCAACTGCAACATTAAGTAAACTATTTTGAAATATGAAGCAGTGGTGCTTTTTAGATTAATGGGCTAAATGGTTGAGGCCTTTCTAGGTTGAACCTGAACAGGAACTTGAACGTGAATTCCAACTGGAACAACCTTGATAACTCGAAATCTAAAAATAAATTAGACGAGTCTTCGGATGGCAGAATAGCTTGGTTCAATGCTAGGACTAAAAAATGAAGACTTACAAAAATTTATACAAAAAAATAATTACTTTTGAAAACTTATTCTTTGCATGGAAGAAAGCGAGGAAAGGTAAAACAAAAAAAGATTATGTTCTTGAATTTGATGCAAATCTAATAGATAATCTTACACTTCTTCAGAAGGAACTAAAAGATTTGACTTACAAGCCTAAGCCCTTGGAGGGATTTGTTTTAAGGGATCCTAAAACAAGAAAAATAAGCAAATCTGATTTTAGAGACAGGATAGTTCATCATGCTTTATGCAATATTATTGAGCCATTATTTGATACGTCTTTCATCAATGACTCTTGCGCAAACAGGAAAGGCAAGGGAAATTTATTTGCAATAAAAAGATTTGATAAATTCAAGAGAAAGGTTTCAAAAAATGGAACTAAAATTGATAATTTCTTTAATAATAATTTTGTGAAAGGATATTGCTTAAAAGCAGACATTAGACACTACTTTGATGAAGTTGATCATGAAATTTTACTTAGTTTAATTTCAAAAAAGATAAAAGATAGAAATGTGATTGATTTAATAAGTAAGATAATAAAAAATTATCCTAAAAATAAGGGAATGCCTCTTGGTAATCTAACTTCTCAGTTCTTTGCAAACATTTATTTAAATGAATTAGATTATTTTGTCAAACATCATCTAAGAGCTAAATATTATATAAGATATGTTGACGACTTTGTCCTTCTTGATTCTTCTCTTGAACAACTGCAAATAAGGGGGGGGGGGCGATTGACCATTTTTTAAAAGAAAAACTGAAACTTGTGATTCATCCTGAGAAATCTAAAATAATTCCTATCTGCAAAGGAGTAGATTTTCTTGGTTTTAGAAATTTTTATCATTTTAAATTGTTAAGGAGGAGGAATATTAAATCTATGAAAAATAAAATTAAGTTATTTAATGAAAACAAATTATCCTATGAAGATTTAATTAGAAGTTTTGAAGGATGGAAAGCTTATGCAAGGTGGGCTAATAGTAGAAATATTATGAAAAAAATTGCTGCAAAGATAAATGAATCAATTTTATAGAGTTGGTTAATAAAAAAAGAAAAAGGAAATATATTTCCTTACAAGTCTCTTCTTTTGACTGTTGCTCTGCCGTTTTCTTTGGCTCTTCTTGCTGCATCTTTTATTAACTCTGACACTCTTTCGCTTAAACCTTCAGCGAAGTCTCCTGCAACATTCATGTTTTTAACAACATCTTTTATCTTAGACTTTACTACTAACAAATCTGCCATGTTTTTAACACCCCGTCGTTTTTTTAAGATTATTTCGAATCAAGTTTTTCTTAACTCGTAAAATCAATTGAACTAAACTAGTATATAAAGCTTTCCCTTCAAAACGTGGTTTAAGGCATTATTAAGCCACTTTTAAGTGGTTTTAACTTTTCATGAATGGAAAGAAAATAACATCTCTTATAGAAGGCTGACCTGTAATCAACATTACCATCCTGTCAATACCAATACCTAGTCCGCCTGCTGGCGGCATTCCTATTTCAATTGCGTTTACAAAATCTTCATCCATTGGGTAAACTGACTCATTGCCTTTTTTCCTTAGCTTTTCCTGGTCTTCAAGCAATTCACGCTGCATAACTGGATCGTTTAATTCTGAATAACCGTTGCCTGCTTCCCAGCTGTTGATGTATGGCTCAAATCTCTCAATCAAATGATGGTATTTTCTGTGATTCTTACATAATGCAGTAGTTTCTTTTGGATGGTCAATGATATGAACAGGCTCAATCAAATGTTCCTCTGCCAATTCCTCGAAAATTGCAGCTATCATCAAGCCTTTGTTAGGTTCTCCATCATATTTTACCTTGTTTTCCTTTATAACTTTCTGCAAATCTTTTATTTCCATCTTGGAAATATCAATGTTACCAAATTTCTTTATTGCATCTGCCATTGTAAGTCTTTTCCAAGGGGCCTTCAAGTCAATTTTCTTGCCTTCAATCTCTATAATTGTAGTTCCATTGACTTTTTTCGCCACATATTCGTATAATTGTTCTGCTATCTTCATCATTTCCTCATAATCAACATAAGCCTGATAACATTCCATCATTGTAAATTCTGGATTATGAGTCCTGTCTATAGACTCGTTCCTAAAATTCTTGCAAATTGTATAAACTTTTTCATAGCCGCCTACCAATAATCTTTTCAGGTAAGTTTCTGGAGAGATGCTTAGATAAACTTCCTGCTTCAATTCATGCATGAAAGTTTTGAAAGGCCTTGCTGATGCCCCCCCGTAAACTGGCTGAAGAATTGGAGTTTCAACTTCCAAGAAACCTCTTGAATCTAGAAATTCACGCACTGCTTGTATAATTTTCGTTCTCTTTACAAAGATTTCCCTGACTTCTGGATTTGAAATCAAATCAATATAACGTTGCCTGTATCGTTGCTCTACATCTTTCAATCCATGGAACTTCTCTGGCAAAGGCTTTATTGATTTTGAAAGCAAAGTTATTTTTTCAGCCCATAAAGATAATTCTCCCTTGCGAGTCCTGAAAACTTTCCCTTCTATTCCTATTATATCGCCTAAGTCTAGCAGCTTTGTGAATGCCTTGTAGTCTTTTGTGCCTAAGTCATCCTGCCTGAAATAAAACTGAATTTTTCCTGTTGCGTCAAGCAAATGGCCAAAAGTAGCCTTGCCCATCACTCTAAAATTAGTGATTCTGCCAGTAATTTTGTATTTTTCCTTTGTTTTTTCATCAGCTTTCACTGAAGCATGCTTGTTAAGAATCTGTATTGAGCTAGCATTCCTGTCAAAATTGTAAGGATAGGGATTGATGCCTAGCTTCCTTAATGCTTCAAGATTAGCTTTCCTCTGCTTGATCAGCTTGTTTTCCTCTTCCATAGAGTATCCTTTTTAAACTAGGTTTATATAATTTTCTGTAATCGTGTTTAAACCATAAGGTATTTAAATATAAAAAAGCTTCATAAAAAATAGAAAAGAGGTTCAATAGATGAAAAGCAATAAGATATTTTTAGTTTCTATTATAGCCATTGTTCTAAGCATTTTATATACTGTCATAATAAACGGATTTACTGGAGGAGCAGTTTCAGACCCGAATACCATAACTGTTGAAAGCGCTTCATGCAACTGGCGAGAAAATCACTTTGAGATTTGCGAGTACATGAACTGGGCACAGGCAAATGGGTATTACGCAAGAGGTTACATTGCTGGCGGCGAATCTTTGGACAAAGCTCCAATAATATATTCTAGTCCTGCAACTTACTGCCAAGATGTTGGGGACATAGAAGGCAAAAGAGCAGTGCACACATATCTTTACAATTCTAGAGGCGAGTTAAAAGCTTTGGATACTAACAATGTTGTGAACTGCGAGATGCAGAAAGTGAATGAAGAAAATGTAAAACAAAAGTTGCAGTTTAGAGCACAAGGTGAATTCACGTTAAGACCTAAGGGAGAAGGGCAAATCAAGCTTGAAGGATTTGGAGGCAAACCAGTTTCTTGCACGATAAAAGGAGCATGGAAAACAGATAATGATATCATACATAGGACAAGAGGCTATTGCAGCGGTGCAACAGGCAACTTTGTAGGATATGCAGACCAAGGAAGGCAATATGTATTAAATGATCCTCATCCATTTGCTTGGCAGGGCATAAATGGGCTGCTAACTGATCCTGAAGAGCAGCTATATCAAGGATATTTCATTTATATGAACACCTGCGACAGCATTTCATACAACAAGCAGAGATACTATACAAGAGCAAGGGTAGTCGATTTTACAGACGATGGAATAGTTTTTGACTGGGAATATTTCGATGATGATACTTCATCTGCTATTGAATTTGATGCAATTGTTGAATGCAAAATAGTTACAAATCAAGAGCCTGTAACTGTTTATGTTGAGCAAGAACCTGTTCTCGAGGCGGTAAAGCCAACACAGGAAGAGGTAAAAATACCGGAAATAAAGAAAGAAGCGCCTAAGGAAAAACCGAAAGGTTTATTTTATAGTCTAGCATCATGGTTTAAGTCATTATTTAGATAAAGGAGGAATAGACAATGGAGACAAGTAACAGTAAGATTTTAATATTTGCCCTATTAATCGTAGGCGTATCGTTTTTTTATGCAAATATCATGGATGATTCTGAAGATTTTAACGATTTAACTGGTGAGGCAACTAAACTACCAGCTGTAGAAATAAAAGGTCTTGCTGTTGGTCAATTACCTCTTGATCCCTCAACTCGAAATTCTTTATCAAATTCAGAGACTCAAGGTTCATTGAAGTATTTTCCGCTAACTGCAAAAGGAGCAAGCATTATTTTTGAACATGGAGTAATTAGCGTAAAATGTGATGGTAAAAATAATATTAAGTCTCCAAAATACATTTTTATAGGAACAACGGGAAATATAAAAGCTGCCGGTTCAGTAAGGATTGACGAATGCAAAGCGAATGAAGATAGAAATTGCTATAATAGCAATGGTGATTTTTCAGCCTATACTTCATTACCTTTCAACCATATAAATGGGAAAGAGTTTCCAAATATCAATTCAAAAAATCCTTATATCAAAATACACTGTGGCAGCTATTTAAATTACCCATGGTCACTTGATAATCCGACAGTAAAATCCTTTGACTTTAAATTAAATCCTTCTAAATCAGATATAACTGTGGATTCTGTAAATATTATAACGACTGCTGGTAAAACAACTAACGTTAATGAAGGGCAGGGATTTGAAGTTGAAGCTGTAATAAAAAACATCGGACCAACAGATTTCAAAGGGGATGTAAATGCATTCTGGTGCGCTTCATGGAAGGCTGCAGTTTATGGATATTCTGGCTCTTGTAATAATTTAGATCAAAACACTGTTAACAAAATAAAATTAGATTTGGCTCCTCAGAAGTCATCTACTATAAGGTTTTCTGTTCCTGCATTTGAAAGCCCGTTTGTTCCTTCAAATAAAAAGATTTCAAATCTTAAAGGAAGGTTATTCATTGATTATCCTGGATATGATTGGTGGCTTACTGCAAAACCAGAGAGCAGCAAGGATAACAACTTCAAAGACATCAACTATGGCGTAATTAAATCCGAAGAATCACAAACTGAAGGTAAAAGAGACTTTAAAGTAAACAAAATTGAAATAGCAAGAATTGTTGGCAATGATCCAAGCAAATGGAATTATAAAGAGATATATCCAAATAATAAACCATTACCTGAATTTTATGAAAACTCTGAAGACTATTTGAGCATAAGTTGCAGCGGTGAAACAAACATAGGAAGAACTTTCCAGTTTATGGCAGATGGCAGAGCATTAAATGTCGAAGGATATACCTCATTACAAAACTTATTTGGTGGGGAAATTCCTTTATGCAATGGAAACAACAAAGACAGCTGCTATGACAAGGCAAGCGGCAAATTTACAGCTACCTTTAAATGGAGACCTTCTGATCCTCATTCTATTTGGGGAGGCTCTTTCCCTGTTACAGAAAGGGACAAAACTATTAGAATACTTTGCGGCGCCCAATATACTGAAAGGCAATATATTAAAGGCAAAGGTCAAGCAGATGGGAATATAAAGCTACTTAATAAAGTTGGACCTTTACCAGAAGAAAAACCAACAACTATCCCAGATAATAATGGTCAGCAAATAATTAATGAAACTACAAATAAAACCAATCAGACTACTAAAAGTACAACACCAGTTTCTGCTGAAAAAACATCAATAGAAGCCAACCTTGGAGTAACAGAAATTAGAAGAATAGGCCAATTTGTTGAGCTTCAGATAGACACAATTATTTTACCTAAACATTTGTCTGAGTCTCCAATGCCTATTATTGTGTTAATTGCTGCAAACAAGGTTGACCAAGTTGATGTACCTGAAGCAAAAGTGCCTGTTTATACTACACTTTCTAATGACCAGAAAACTGTTGTCTCAAGCAAAATATTTATTGAGGCTGCGAAAAACAATAAAGTAGATATTTTAGTAAGGGTCTATGAAACAAAGAAAGGGACGCAAGTTGTTGAAATTATGAGAAGAACGATTACAATAAGAGACTTGCCAAATTAGTAAAGGAGGTAAAAATGAGTGACAACAGAATAATTGTATTGGCAATCTTAATAATTGGCATATCTTTTTTTTACGCCAATTTAAGCGGAGTTACAGGTGAATACAATAGAGTTTCACCTATGGAAAGAGGAATAGAAAATGCTGCCCAAAGGTTTCGTGCAGGCGGAGAAACTAAATGCATTGTGGGAAGAATAAGCTGCAACTATGGAGGAAGCGGAGCTGGCGGAATAGCGAATAGATATGGCGATGTGGTAAAATGCGTTGGGACATCTTATGGCGGAACAACATGGCAATACATGACTTCATGCAATAGGGCAAACCAATGCACAGAAACATCTACTGGAGCAAGATGCAGACTTGCTTACAACTCTGAAAATAATTGATGAGGAAAAATGGAAGCTAACACTAAAAAAATGCTTTTTGCAGTTTTAATAATTGCAGTTGCATTTGTATCTACAAACTTGTATGGAATCACAGGTGATTCTCACAAAAAGATTGATATAGAAAAAGAAAAAGTATATCTTTGGCAAAACTACTGCGGCTGGAAAGATGAAACAAGATGCGATTTTTCTGGCATTTATCCTGGGATAGAACCTAACAGAGAAGGAAGCGTTGTTGGATGCAATGACAATGGAGAGATTCAACTTGTTAAGAAATGCTTACCTAGAACGAAATGCATCTTGAATCGTGGCGAAGCTGACTGCGAAGCACAAGATGTCAACATTCCTGAATATGGAAAATAAAATAATTAGTATTCCCTATAACTATTTTTCTTTCTTCTAAAATTTTGTAATCTTGCAAGTAATCTTTAATATCTTCTTTTGGGCATATCAAAACCATACTTTTCTTAAGAATTGTCTTTGAATGGGACAAAAATTGCTGCCATTGATTTATTACTGTTGATTTGTCTTTCTTCTTTGAGTAGAAAGGAGGATATGCAATTATTATGTCAACTTTTTCATTGAAATTCAATATTGAGTCGTTGATAAATTCAATTTCTGCTTTTGCAGTCTTTGCATTTATCGTAGAATTTTTTATGTTGTTTGATGAATAGTCTAAAGCTATTACTTTCCCTTTATTCAACAAAGCTGCTTCTATTGCTATTATTCCATCCCTGCAGAATGGATCAAGAAGCACATCATTTTTCTTGAAGCCTGACATTGATATCAATGAATAAGCCAAACATGGATTTAATGTTTGATTACTCAATCTTATCCTATATGCCCTTTTTGACAAATTTTCTTTTTCTAAATAACCTACAAAGCACCTAGAATCTATAATATCTAAATAGATAATTGTCTTTGGTGACTTGAAATCTAATTTATAACCTTTTTTTATCAGAGAAATGCTTATGATTTTATTGACATCTGTTGAATTGAAGTTATGGTTGCCCTTCCTATTGCATATAACCTTGAAGCTTTCATCTATCTTGAAAGTGATATTTTTTAATTCTGATTCCAAATCGTCAAGATTTTTGAAATCAAAGTGCTTAATCAAGGAATAAATAGTTGATATTGACTTAAAATCGTTTGAAGGCAAGTCAAATTCCACCCTGCCTGGCGCTATTTTCTTACCTTTAACTTCCTTCTCTGCCACATCTTCTAAACCTGGCAAACAAATTGCTATCTTCAAATTAATTCACCTACGTAGACATTGTTCCTGTTGTCTAGAATCCTGACATTTATTCTGTCTCCAGGACTTCTTGAGCAGTCATTTACACTAACACAGCGTCCACGACCACAAGCAAGAACTTGATTTCTAAAAAAACCTTGGCAGCCAACAATCAAGCTTACTTTTTCCCCAACTTTAAACATTGTAGGGAATGAAGGCCTGCGTTCCTGAACCAAATCCTTTGCCGATAACTTAAGCTTTACATTGTATTTTTTCTCCAACTCCTCAAGCTTCTTATAGAATTTATAGTAAGTTAAGTCTTTAGCTTCTTTTAATTTCCTGGAATGCCTGTAAGTCTCGTATTTTTGTATTCCCAACTTGGCTTTAATCTCTTTTGCAAACATTATTATGTCTTCCAACTGCTTGTCATTTACATCTGGAAGATAAACTGGAACTAAAATCAATTCAATATTTGTTTTTGAGATTTCTTTTGCGATTTCCTTGACTTTTTCTAGATTGTAGCTGGAATTTCCCATCAAGAACTTGGCCTGCTCTGCATCCAAAGAGTGCAAACTCAAATTAATCCTGTTCAAACCAGCTTTCTCCAAGGCCTTTATCTTTTCCTTTGTCAGCAAAGTGCCGTTTGTTACAGTTGTTATCTGCTTTATTCCATTTATCTTACGGATTTTTTCAACCAACTCAACAAACTTTGGATATGCTGTTGGATCTCCTACAGAATCTAAAAAAACTTCTAAGCCTTCACCCTTAACTTTTACAGCTTCCTTCACATAATCAACAAGGTAATCAAGATCAACTTCAAAATTGTTTGGATGCAGATCTAAATCATTGGCTGAAGTGGAACAGAAAGCGCATTTCATGTTGCATACAGAAGTAGCGCGAACCTGAATCCATGATGTGCCCCTATCAATTATTCCAAACTGGATTGCACCTATAAGAGGAATACCAGAATCTCTTGTTATTTTTATTATTTTCATATGCCTAAAAACCTAAAAGAATTAATAAAAGTTGTTATTCTAAGCTACACTCCAAGCTATCTATTTTTCCTTTTTCTCTTGGTTTGCTAAAAAATGATATTTGGCCTATCTGAATTGTTTCTTGAAACATTCCTTGCTTAAAAAACTCAATGTCTCCTGCTATTTTCTTCTTTATTCCAGACTCATTATAGACATCTAAAGTTTTTCTAAGAATTGGCATTGCATAATTTGATAGATAATCGCTTACTACCTCTGAACCAACAGCTTCAACAATGGCTTTCATGCCATCATCATATATTGATTCGTAATGATCGCCGCCAAAAGGATTTTTTGCAGAAGCAGTTATATGCCTTACCTTCAAACCTTCTGTCATAAGTCTGTCTCTTAAATCTACTAAAGCTTGAGGAGTCTCTATCTTCGCTGGAATAGAATCAAATATACTTGCCATGCTAATTTTGATTTTTATGCTATTTTTAAGCTTTATGGATTTTTGGGTGTTGTTGAAAATGTCTAGAAAAGCTACATCTCTTTACAATAGAAGGTTCGTATAAATAGTCGCTCACTAGTAAATTGAAGAATATTATAGCTTGAATGTTACAACTAAACTGAGATTTTCAACAGAGCCGGATTTTTGGGTATAAATCTATAGGCATAAAGACAGCGGCTGTCTTGACAGCAACCCCCTTGTTTAAAGTGAGTATTTCTTCAGTTGACATCTTTGAAGTTCCTAAGCCTATTAATTCATCTTTTAAAGTCATTATTGCAACCTGCTCTTCTGAAGCTAATTCATTGAATTTTGAAACTCCTGAAACATAAACCTCTGCACCATGGCAGATGTTTGCGACTGCTGAATCAAAGACGTATACTTTTGGCAGATGTGCTACTGCGTTTTCGTAAGGCTGAATTACTTTTCTTATTTGAGATTCTTTGCCTTCTTTGTACAATTCGTAAGCATCTTTCAAATCCTGCAGAGAAACCCATGAATCTTGAGTGAAAGGACCTGCTTTTGTTCTTATTAACTGCTGCATATGTGATTGAGTTCCTAATTTTTTTCCAAAGTCTGAGCAGATTTTTCTTATGTATGTTCCTGCCTGGCAGCCAACTTTAAATAAAACATCTTGGTCTTGAATATCTAAAATATCTAAGTAGTAAACGTTCCTTTCCCTTAACTGCCTTTTTACAGCTGACTTCAACGGTGGAAGCTGAGTAATTTTTCCCCTAAAAAATTCAAATGTCTTTTTTATTTCTGCTTCAGAAACTTCCTTGTGAATATGCATCAAGCATATATATTCCTTTCCTGCTGATAATAAAGCTTGAACTACTCTTGTAGCTCTATCTAAGGCGATAGGTAGACAGCCTGTCACGTTTGGATATCTTCAAGCTTTTTTACTTTCTAAAGTTCCGCCATGACCTGCTTTATCTACGTTTAATATTTTCTTTACGTAATCAGTTACCAGATGCGAATTTCCCTAGGTAGACCTAACTGGGACCTGCAGGCTTATTGAGATTGATTACTCCATATTGTATCAATTGCTCAATTGGCCTTTCATCTGGTTTACATCCGAAAGTTGCGTTTGTTTCGGCTTCTTTTTTTATAATCTCTTTTCTTTTCTCCATTTCAAATGGTAGCTCACATTTCATATCCCCCTCCAAAATATTGATCATATTATTCTGAAAATCTTTAATTTCAGAGTTGTTCATTGTGGACCAACTCTTTTTGTAAATGAAAAAAGTATCTAGAAACTTGGTAAGATAGCTATTATAAATATATAAAGCCCCCGTAGATTTATTTTCTTTGATCTTGCAATGAAATAATCTTTCTATATTTTCTATTAAGTTATTTATTTGATTTTTTCCCATAGATGTAGACTCTCTTTTGATTACACAGGCGTGATTAAAAGATTTTTGAGGTATGATAAAATTTACAGTTTCCAACATTTTTTGAGAGGGCTTAAACGGCAATTTGATACCCCCAATATCTAAATGAGAAAGTCTTTTATTGAGTTCTTTATAGAGGTCTAATTTGTTTAGTCTGATTACCCTGCAAAGTTCTTTGAAAGGTATTCCATTTAGTCCATATTCCCAATGCCTTATAGTTACCACGTCTATATTGAATTCTTTTGAATACTTGGTTTGTGTCAACCCTAATTTTTCTCTGAATTCTTTGAATAAATATCCAATTCCTTTTATATGGTAATTTAAGTCCTCAAAATTGAAGTAACCATTTATGAGTCTATCCTTATTTATTCCCTTTAAAAAATAGGCTTTTGGTTGGATGGAGAGCCTATTAGAAATAGTCTTTAGCTTTCTAGCATGGCTGCAACCTACTCTTTCTAAAAATTTTCTGTAACTTTCTGCGTTAATATTAATCTCTCTGTCTGTTGATGTAAAACCTATATCATTTATTTCGAGAAAATTCTTGGTTTGTTTAATTAGTGTTTGGCTTTCACTCCAGAAACTTGCTTTTGAAGAACCTTTTGAGTAATGCCCGTCCGTATCAAATAAACCTCTATATAAAAAACTCTTTAGCAGATTTATTTCTAATTTTTTAGTGAAATTGATTATTTCTGGCTCTTTTAGATTTTGTTTTATCTTGTTTCCTATTGGTAAGTCATATACAAAATTCAGATACTTAACATAAAACTTATTTTGCACAGCCAGTTTATACATATTTCTATTCCTCTTTTTACCTTTTAATATAGTTATTGATTTATCCGACAGCCCCCAAATTTCTTTTTTTAACTTCTTCAGTTTCTCTAGATAAAACTTTGTTAGGTTTAAATCTTCTCCATTAACCGAACCATCGGCGATATGTTGATGACGCCCAAATAACCTTCCATCACCCATTGAAACCCCCACGTCGTATATCCTACGCGGACTTAATACATCTTTTAGTAGGATAGGTGGATTGAATTTAGACATTCCAGCTCTGTCTGTTATGTAGTTCATTTTTAGGAATATTTTGATGAGAAAATCTTTTTGCACTTTAAAGTTGTCGAATAAAGTTATGGAAAGAACTCTGATAAATTCTAATGGAATCCTATCTTTAATAAGCCAGTTCTTTAACGTTCTCTTGAAACTATATAATGGTGTGCGTAAATTTAAATAATAATTGTATGTATTGAGTAGATCACTGAGATTAACTTCTTTTAAACGACTTTCAATTAGAGCTCTTATACCTACCAAATATGCTGAGCCTGTTATCTTAACTTTTCTTCTAAAATAGATAGAAGAATCTGATAGGGCTCCAAATAAATTTATTTTACTATTGTATATGTTCTTGTCTTTTTTCAAAAACAATTGTTTTCTAAGAGGATCATTGAGCAAATTTGTTTTCATATTCTATCTCACTTTTGTTAGGTTTTATATTTAATCTTGGGTAATCTCCATTTATAAACACTCGTAGTGAGGTTGTCGCGTGTCTCTATTAATTTACGGATTTATCGGAAGATTTACGGGAAATGGTTCGTATAATTAATTTTAGGCATTTTTCCACGTTTCATCAAAAAATCTTTTAAATTTTTCAAAAATTTGTTTAGATATTATTAAGTAACCAACTGGATTTTCGCCCCATGAGATTAACGCAACTTTATCTTTACATATACTGATATCCGAAGGAATAGGATTATCAGTATATTTCATCTTTAATACTTTTCTTCCTTGAAATAATGACTTCAGATTGGATGGAGCCAAACCTTTTATTATAAGACCCTTTTCAGCTCTCTTTGCATCGTATCTTCTGAAGAATTTTTGTATCTCTTCATTTTTTCCTTCTAATTGAGTTGCGAAAAAGCGATATTCATCTCCATTATTTGTATCTTCAATTTGGATATTTAGCATACTTAGAATGCCTTTTATACCTTTAAAGATTTCTGCTTCTTGTTTTTCTTTAGCAAATTTCTGTTTAGCTTCCAATTCGGGCAATACTTCTAAAAATTTCTTCTTTTTTTCATCAATAAAGTCCAAGATGTTCTTTGCCGGAGTTGCTTGATAGGACTTTATTTTACCCTTTTTTATATAAGAAACAAGTCCTTTTTCTACTAGAGAATTAATTGAATTGTGAACTGCTGAACTTGCCATGCCCGATTTTTCTATAATTTTACCAACTTTTGTTGTGCCAATTTCTAGCAGTGTAATATAAACCCCTATCTCGCCTTTGCTTAATCCTAAACCTTCTAATATTGAAGTATCCATACTTTTTTGATAATTTAACCTCTATATAAACTCTCCTTTTTTAGAGAGTGAATATTTATATATTCTACTTACTGCATTACTACTAGATAGTAAATATTAATACTATAAATAAGAAAAAGGGAGATGATTAAAATGGACATTAAGACAGAAATTGATTTAGTTGAAAGATATCAAAAAGAGTATATGGACGCGTTGGTACAAAGTTGGGCGTACGGTATTCGCGTAGGTGCCATCGCAGGTGCGCTAACACTTATTTCTTTAGGTGGCTATCTTGGAGTAGCTTATACTTCAATAGCAAGGAAATCTGAAGCTACTCAACCACAGCATACTTTTGATATAAAATGCAAGCAAGGAGATGGCAAACCTCTTAGAAAATTCATTGACTATAGGCCTTTTGGATCTCTTGACGAAGTAGTTGTTGCAGAAGAGGGAGTCGTAAATGTATTAAAACAAGGTGATGAAGGTTTTGAAGCCTATCATAAAGAATGGGAGAAAGAGATTCCTTTAAAGTATAAGTAAAGTTATTTTAAGCTTATTTTTTCTTATCTACTCTCTTTGACTGATTTCCATGTGGAGCTATTTTTGTAGTCTTTTCAGTATCAAATGGCTTCTTAGTTGAAACTTCAACTGCTTTTGCCTTTTTAGATTCCTTGTGAGCGTGACCTTCATGCATCAGGACATCTTTCTTTTCCTTTTCAGCTGGAGTTTCTTTTTTCTCTTCCTTCTTTGTTTCTTTTTGAGTTTCAATTGGCTTTGCAACTGGAGCGTTTGCCAACTCTACCTTTACAACTTCTAAATCATTTACTTTTTCCTTCCAGACTTTTACTTTTATTCTTGTTGGAGGATTCTTCATGCCGTGAGCTGTCATGTGCATGTTCAAGTAATTCTGAATTCTTACGTTATCGTTCTTCATATGATGCTGGACAAATTCTCTTATTGCTGAAATTGCCTTTGCTGTCCTCTTGTAAATAGGAGCTTTCAGCATTTCATTTCTTACATTTATTGTGTAAAGTCTTTCGTCTGCCATTTTAAACTGAGGTTCTGTTCCTCTTCCAATTTCTCTTTACTGCCGTATGTCTTCCAGGGTGAACTCTTCTTCCCTTTCCATATTTCTTTGGCACTGTCCAGAAAGGAGCCCATCTAGTCTGGCGCTTCTTCTTTGCCAATCTCTGCTTTCTTGCTGGATGTTTTATTCTTGCCATCTTAAACTCTCTTGATTTTGAATTGTTTTGTTGTTGTCAGCTGCTGCAATATTAATTTTAATTGCGTATCTGTTATCTGCTCTTTTATGTCTCCAGTTTCGATTGCCCTGTACAAAACTGTAAGCAGCTTCAATGAAAGCTCTGGATGAGCACTCTTGATATTGCCGAATCTTGCTATTGCATCTTTTGTGAGATGCTGCTTGACTATTATCTCTATCTGCTGCAATTGTTGCTGAATTTTTAATTGATCTTGAAAATTTTTCTCTTCATCTTGATTCATTTTGCTATTTTATCCAAGAAACTTTTACCTTTTTTAGTTATTGTTCTGCCCTTAACAGTTCCTTTTGTGACCTGCTGAATGTAGCCTGATTTTTCTAGCTGCTGTAAAATAACTCTGATTAATTTCCTAGAACCTCTCATAAATCTTTCTGGCTTCACTCCCATGTTCTTCTTGCCACCGTATAAAACTGAGAGTTTGTTAACCCCTATTGGAGATTGAATGTAAATTTTCCTTAGAATTGCGGCTGCCCTATGATACCACCAGTCTTTTGTGTCTGGTATCCTTTCTCTGAAAGCACCTGTCTTGACAAAAGCTGCCCAATCTGGCATTTTAATGTCCTTTTTCAAGCCTTCAGCTGCCTTTTTTATCAGTTCATTTGGTGAGATATCTAAGCTTGCCATTTTAATACCTTAAGTGAATTAGAGGCTAGAAAATCTATTTATAAAGGTTACTGTTCAAAAAAAGCTTTGATTGGATAAGTTTATAACAATTTAGGTTCTATAAATTTTTGGGGTAAAATATGGATAATATCATTAAACTTAAAGATGTATCTAAATTAATAAAACCTTATACCGCTACAATGGTAGGGGGAGTTTTTGATTTGTTTCATACTGGGCATTTAAATTATTTGTTAGATTGTGCAAAATACGGCAGACCTTTAGTAGTTATTGTTCAATCTGATAAAACTGTGAGATATAGAAAGGGATTAAATCGACCAATTATATCTCAAGATAGAAGAGCTAAAATAATTAGCGCTCTTGAAATTGTGGATTATGCAATTATTTTGGATAAACCTTCCCATTACAATAAATATATGGCTGCAATTAAACCTAAAACTTTTGTTTTTTCTAAAGAAAACATGAAATACAGACTTAATAGGAAAAGAATCATAAATGAAAATTTTCCTAAAGTTAACGTTGTTTTTGTTAAAAAAAGAACTAAAAGAGTAAGCACATCATTCATTGTAAATAAAATTCTTGAAAAACCAGATTATAGTAAAATAAAAGATTCTTTAAAGAGAAAATTGTATAAGCTTGCTGATGAAACAATTTCTAATATCGGAAAGGTTGCTGCTTTAATTAAATACAAAGAAAAGATAGTTGCAAAATCATCAAACATTAGTAAAAAAGATGTTCATGCTGAAGTTATTGCTATAAAACAAGCAAAGAAGAAAGGATTACCTTTGAATTTATGTGAATTATACATATTAATATCGCCTTGTGTTATGTGCGCCAATGAAATTTTAAAGAGCAATATTAAAAAAGTTTTTTATGTTAATCCTTATGGGAATGATGATGGGATAAAATTGCTTAGAAATAATGGTGTTTTTGTTAAGAGATATAAATAATCTTAAGATTTAATTATTTTACATTCTCCAGGTGGTAAAGCTTGCATTATCTCATTTAAGTCTGTTTTATGGTGCTTGTCAAAGAAATGCTTAATTTTTTTAGCAGTATCTGACTTCTTTTCATCACCGTGTCTTACGACAAAGAAAACTTTGCAATGTTTTTTGATGGCTCTTAGAGGACCGCCCATAACAATTCCAGGGTCTGTCAAGCCAACTGCTTGTTCAATTATAGGTCTGAAGTATTCTCTATCTCCGTAAACCATGAAAGAGCCCTTAGGCAAGCTAGTGTCTTTCTTGACTTGATCTGGCTTGAAAGCAAAGACATCATCTGTTGCAATGCCTTTTGACCATGCCCTTGAATTTGTAACGCAAAATTGAGCTGCTTCTTCTTTTTCTGTTTCAAAAATTTCCTTGTTTTCTGACTTAATTACAACAAAAGGCGAGCCTGGGGCTTCTGTGTGGAAAACTATATCATTCTTATCCAAGTGTTTCTTGACAAGAATATCATTTGTAGTTGCATCTCTGCCTCCAATTACCAATTTTCCTTCTGATGTTGTAAACCATCTGTATTTTTCATACCATTCTTTTTTTCTTTCTTCAACCTGAACTGAAACCTGCTTAGTTTTTGACTTGTAATTTTCAATAGTCTTCAATGTATACTCATAAGATTTTCTAGAACCTTCAATTTTCTTCCTAGATTTTTTTGCAATGTCATAATAAAATGTAGCGTTTTGAGGAACTGTCTTTTCAATGTCTATTGTTATGTTTAAATTACCGAATTTTATTACAAACTTAGCTTCTGATTTTTTCAATTCAATCAAATTTGGATTTTTAACGTTCCATTTATTCTTTCTGATTTCTCCTATCAATGATTCTATTTCATTATAGTTTTCAAAAATTAAATCCCCTATTCTTTTGTATTCATCTGACCTTTTTTCTAATAATTCTAATTGACCTTTTTGCTTTTCAGCCAACTCTTTTAACTTGACTTTACCCTTTACTTCATCTTTCTTGTAGTAAGTCTGACTGTAAAAGTAATCTGTGCATTCATTAAATGTTTTAAAGTATTCTTTTTCAAATTCCTCATCCATTTCCAACACAAATGGGGAAAAATCAAGCTCTTTTTTGTAGGCAATATTGGCTTTTATCTGAACTGACTTTAAAGTTCTGTAAATCTTGAATATTTTGTTAGTATCAATTCTTTTCTTTTTCTTGTCTATGCCAGCTCTCTTGCATATTTCTTCTGCGTATTTGCCACCAAAGCTTAATTCTGTTGCTAGAACTTTTACTATTGAATCTTTTTCTGATTCTTCACTTAATTTTGAAAATTCTTCCATATCTAATTTAAATGCATTTATTTTTGCTGGGGGATATTCGTATGGAGAACCTTTTTTTATTGTCCTGTCTTTCCATTCACGCTCTTCCAAACATGCAACTATCTTGTCGTTTTCTATTAAAGATAAATTGCCATGAGAAAACAACTCTATAATCATCTTGGAACCTTTTGAGAAATTTATTTCAACTATTCTTTCAAAAGAATGCTGCTCTATAGAAGTGATTCTTGACTGCTCTAAATGCTTTCTTAAAAACATTGCAAAACCTGATGGAGCGTCTGTGTCTCCTTTTGTTTTTGTCAAAAATAATGCTTCTCCTGCTATTATCTTTAATAGTTTTTTTCCTTCTCCTGATTTGTGCAGCTGCAGAATAAATTCCTTAGGATCAATCTGAAAAACCTTATCGACTATAGAGCCAACTAATGAATCTAGCTCTCTTACAATGTACATGATATCAAGGCTGCTTAGCATACTCTATAGGTTAGAAAATAGGTTTAAAAATGTAATTATAATTGTTTAATGCAAAGTTTGCAGAAAAACCAGAAGAATTTCTTAAATTTCTAGACAAGTTTCTTAAAGAAGTAATGCTTAAACTATAAAATGGAAAAGCTTAAATACCTTGCACATATTACACATAATACAAATAATATATGTGGAGGTATAAAAATGGTAAACATAACTTTGTCAGTATCTAGTGAGATAAAGAAGCTGATGGATAAATTTCCAGAGATAAACTGGAGCGAAGTAGCTAGGAAAGCTATAAGCGATAAAGCTATGAAAATGGCTATTTTTGAGCAAATAGTATCAAAGAGCAAGCTTACAGAAGAGAATGCTTTAGAACTAGGAAGAAAAGTAAACAAGGCAGTGGCTAAAAAGTTTAGGGAGTTGAAAACTTGATTTTGATAGTTGATGCCAATGTTCTTTTTTCTGCACTTATAAAAAGAGGAATAACTTACGAGACTATTTTCTCTGATAAATTGAGGCTTATAACTCCTGATTTTGTTATTGAAGAGTACCATAAGCATAAAGATGAAATTCTTAGCAAATCTGGATTGAGCGGAAAAGACTTAGAATTATTATTTGAGATTTTAAAAGGACAAATTGAAATAATATCTTCGCAGGATTTTATTGATAAAATTAGTGAAGCTGAAGAAGTTTCTCCTGATCTGAATGATGTGCATTATTTTGCTTTGGCTCTAAAGTTTAATTTTTCTATTTGGTCAAATGATAAAGAACTGAAAAAACAGAACAAAATTAAAGTGTTTAATACTGAAGAAATTTTGGATTTAATTAACTAGAACTGACATCCATTACTATTGGGACTGACCATTCTTCATCACAGCCTGAATCTATGCAGGTTAAAATTATCCTGAAAGTGTAAGCATCTAAAGGCAAGGATCTTGAATTGAAAATGATAATGTCTTGGAAGCCTTCTCCAGATTTTAATTCCATCTTGTCTTTGTAATATGTAATCTGCGAGTTAAGCTTGGTTTTGTCAACGCTTGCAGGAGCCTGATACGACTCTATTTTATACTGGAAGCTATGAGTTTCTGGAAGAATATTACGCATGGTAATTCTTAAGTTGTACGATTCGCCCTGCTCTATCCTGAAGGTTCTTGTTGGCGCATTAATTGCTTCATCTGAGCCTCCAAAAATTTCTGATATTTTATCTTCTGACAATCTTTGCAAATCTTGCTGCTGTGTTGTTAAACCACCAAAAATATTGTAAATCCATTTCAATCCTAAAGTTAATAATGTGATTCCTATGACTACAACTACAATAGTGTTTACAGAAAGCTCTAAGGCACCTCTTTTATTACCTACTAACATAATACAGAATGAAACTATTTTTGCTTATAAAGGTTTCTCTTGTTTTTTAAGGGGTGACTTCTACTTAAATGTTAGTTTACTTTCTTTTAACAATTTCTTCATTTTAGGACTGTTATTTTCTACCCAAAGCACTCCTTTATTTCCAATCATAATAACTCCTTTCTCTTCAAGATAATCAAGAATTAGATTTAAGGTTTGTCTCATAACTTGTTTTGGCAATCTTCTAAGTATTTCATTTTTTGATAATGTAAAATCTGCTTTTTTTAAAACTTCTTCTATCATTAATATTGTATCTAATCTGGGATAATGTAAAACTGTTTGGCTGATACTTTTCATAGACTTATATCTATATAAACTTATATATAATCTTTTCTAATTAATTCAAATACTTTTCTTCAATGTGATTTTCAACTTTCATTTGTTTTTACTCCTTCTTCTTTCCTTTCCCATTGAAAAGCTATATTTGCTAATCCCCACCATAAACTTCTTAGATGCTCTAAATTATTTGCTTGTGAAAGTAATCTGCAAGTTTCTTTTTCTAAATAAGGTCTTCCTTTTATATGCTTTGAATAAAAGTCATAGCAATCCTTATGCCATTCATCATCTTTACTAGTAACTTCATCTTTTAAGTTAATCTCATGGAACCTACCTTTTAAATCAAAAAATACTATTGAATTCATTATTGCAACTATTTCTAACAGCGAATCCCCTGCTAGTCTTTTTCCATTATTAAAAAGATGTGGCTTTACTAAACTATGCAGATAGTGTGCACTCTCATGCGCGCATGTCAATTCTTTTATTCCTATAAATCTTTCAAACTCTGCTGGCTTTTTTTCACAGACATCATTCATTGTTTTTTTATTGTATTCCTTTCTTATTGTTATTATCTTAGTCACATGATCAAACCTGCCTGCGTAAAAACCGTCTTCAGAGTAGTCTATTTTGCATGGTTGAATTTTTTCAGATATCCCAAAATAAGGAGATATTACTGAGATGAAATCTAAATGAACTTTATTTAATCTAGGAATAATTTCACTTTCAAAATCCCTCACTTTTTCTTCTAACATTTAGTTACCTAAAAATTAAACTAGTAATAAGCCTAAAAGCTTTTCGGTTTTTCAAGTTGTAACTAAAAGTCGCTTAATTCTACATCCATTTTTTTGGTTATTTCATTAAGTTCTCTAAATATCTTAGAATTATATGTGGAGTATTCTTTAACCATAAAAATTAAATTTATAGTAGAACCAGTATCTTCCATTTCTAATGGATTCCATGGGCCTGTTAGACTTGCATAACCTATTATTTTATCTTCACATTTTATCAAGTATTCTCTTTCTTGCCTTATTTCATCTTTAACATATAGCATAATATAATTAAATCTTCTTTCTTCTTTTGGTGGTCTATCAACATTTAAATGTTCAAAAGGATACTTAATTTTTTCAGGCCCTACTGCAGAATTCTCTCCATAATATAATGGATACTTACTTCCTTCTTTAGCAATTTCTTCTAAAGTTTTCTTTATAGTATCGTCTTTTTTAGTAAGTCTTTCTAGAAAAGGTTCTTTAAAAAGTGTGAATTGCCGCATATCCTTCATAATTTGTTCTTGTTTATATATTTTATTAATCGTAAATCTTCCGCCTTTTTCGTAAATTTTAGATTCACGACACCAAGACAACCCCACTAAGACAGTTTATAAATTGTTTTTACTTTTTAGTTTTTTATGAAGTTTGACTTAAGTAAAGTAAAAATAAGTTATGTTGACAGAAAAGAAGGACTTACTTTACCTCAAGAGACTTCTGTTGAACTTGCTGAATTTATAGGCATTTTAGCTGGTGATGGACATGTTGGGCATCATACTGATTATCATCATTCAGTTGAGATTTCAGGGCATAAAATAGATGATATAGAATATTATCAATATGTAAAAAATATGTTTGTTAAATTATTTAACTTAAACATTAGATTAATTGAGGTTAAAAATCAACTAACTATTAAGTTAAAAAGGCAATCTGTTGGGATACTTTCTTTTTTAGAATTAATAGGATATAAAAAAATACATTGTATTATCAAAGTCCCTGATTGGATATGGCTAGATGAAAAATATTCTAAAGCTTTTATTAAAGGGCTATTTGATACTGACGGTTCTTTACCTTTAAAGAAAAATCGTGGAAAATTTAATTATTATCCTGTTATGACCTTAATGCTCAAGGATAAAATTTTGGTTAAAACAGTTTCAGATTGGTTAAAAGAAAAGGAGGTTCCTTTATACTTTGGTGAGACTACATCTTTTGATAAGAGAAATGGAAATATCTACGAAAGAGCAACTATTCAAATTAGTGGATTTAAGAATGTTGGGGAATACGTTGATTTAATTGGTATATCTAATCCTAAAAATATTAAGAAGTGGAAAATGTGTCTGGGCGGATTTGAACCGCCAATAACTCGAGCTTCAGTCGAGCACTTTCCCGGGTTAAGTTACAGACACATGTGAATAAAGGCTTAAAAGTGCTTATTTAAAGTTTTCTAATGAGACGTTCATTTAGACTCTATGATCCTTATTATTTCATCAACATTGTCTGCAAAGTGAATTAAGTCTAAATCTCTTTCAGCATGGATAAAAAAATCTTTTTTTAAAGGATTGTTTGTCAACCATTCAAATAAACCTTTCCAGTATCTTCTGTTGATGCAAATTATTGGGACTTTATCAACTATACCGGTTTGCATTAAAACCAGATATTCAAATAATTCATTTAAGGTTCCATAACCACCCGGATAAAAGATTAGAGCTTCGCTTTTTATAGACATTATAAATCTTCTAACAAACAGAAAATGAAAATCCAAATCTTCGGTGAATATTGGATCTGTAACTCTTTCTCCTTTTAATAATTCTGTTCTTAGTCCTATTGACGGAACTTTAGATTCCATAGCTCCGCTATTTGCTGCGTGCATAATCCCAGGACCACCACCGGATAATATTGCATACTTTTTCTTCCCTAATTCAAAGGCTAAATTCTTGCAATGATTATAATATTCGTTATTTTGAGGTACTCTGTGTGAACCGAAGAAGGTAATAATTTTTTTATCAACCCTACTTAAAAGCTCCAAACCTTTGTTTATTTCTTCCCGTACTTTCTCTACAGTCCAATCTGCTTTTGCATAATATTGTATATTTTTATGCAATCTGCTCTCAATTAATTTTTTAGCTTTTATTTCAAATCTATTTAATTCCTTGATTACTGGTTTTAGTTTCTCTTTTTTATTTTCTAATTGTTTTAGGATCAAATTTGGTGGTTGTGCTTCAAAAAATGTTTTTTTATTTTTTCGAAACTGGATAATTAAGCCCTTTTTTATTAGAGAATCTAAAGAGGCGTAAACTCTGGAGCTTGCGATTCCCGTTTTTTTTATTAAAATTCCGGTAGCTGATGGACCTATCTTCAATAAAGTAATGTAGATTGCAATTTCATTTTTTGTAAATCCTACAAGTTCTAATTGTTCGTACTCCATTACTTAATCTTGTTTTAGACCCTTTATAAATATTTCTCCTGTTCGGGAGAGTTTATTTAATACTGAAAACATCATAGCAAATCTTTTAAACTAAATAAAGACTATAATCTAATGGAAAACTACGTTTCTAAAGAAGCTGAAAAGAAGTGGCAGGAATATTGGGAAAAGAACAAGATATTTGAATACAAGAAAGGAAAAAAACCAGTTTATTCTATAGATACGCCACCACCATATGTTTCTGCAGATCATCTACACTTAGGGCATGCGATGTCATATTCTCAAGCTGAATTCATAGCAAGATACAAAAGAATGAAAGGATTCAATGTTTTTTATCCAATGGGATTTGATGACAATGGACTGCCAACTGAAAGATTTGTTGAGAAAAAATACAATATTGACAAGAGCAAGATTTCTAGAAAAGAATTCATCCAATTATGTTTGAAAGAAACAAAAGAAGGAATAAAAACTTACAAGAAATTATGGACTTCTTTAGGGATAAGTGTTGACTGGAATGAGAACTATTCTACAATAGATAAAAAATGCCAGAAGATATCTCAAAAATCTTTCATAGACTTGTACAAGAAAAAGAGAGTTGAAAGAAGAGAAGAGCCAATAATGTGGTGCAACAAATGCCAGACTGCTTTAGCTCAAGCAGACTTAGAAGACTTGGAGAAAAATTCTTTCTTGAATGAAATAAATTTTGAAAGTGAAGATGGAAAGAAACTTACAATATCAACTTCAAGACCAGAATTAATTCCTGCATGCGTAGCCTTGTTTGTAAATAAAAATGACAAGAGATACAAAAACCTGATTGGAAAAAGAGCAAAGGTTCCTTTGATGGATTACAGCGTTCCAATAATTGGCGATGACAAAGTTGACATGGAATTTGGAACTGGATTGATGATGGTCTGCACTTTTGGAGATATAGAAGACATAGAAAGATGGAAAACACATAAAATGCATACAAGAGTTATAATTGATAAGAATGGAATGACAAATAGCTTAGCTGGGAAATACAAAGGCATGCACATTGACAAAGTAAGAAAAGAAATCTTGAATGAATTGAAAGAAAAAGGACTTTTAGTAAATCAAAAGCAGATAAAACATGTAACTAATGTTCATGAAAGATGCTCGACTCCAATTGAGTTTATAATAACCCCCCAATGGTACATAAAAATCTTAGATATTAAAAAAGAATTGGTCGAGTTTGCAAACAAAATAAACTGGTATCCAAGGCATATGAAGGTAAGATATGATCATTGGGTAAATAATTTGAAATGGGACTGGTGCATATCAAGAGAAAGATTCTATGGAGTTCCTTTCCCTGTATGGTACTGCAAAAAATGCAAGGAAGTTGTTTTACCAGAAGAAAAAGACTTGCCTGTCGAGCCAATTCAAGACAAGCCAAAGAAGAAATGCAAATGCGGCAGTTCAGAATTCAATCCTGAAACTGATGTTATGGATACCTGGATGACTTCTTCTGTAACTCCTTTAATAAATTCTGATTGGACTGAAAGAAAGGAAATATATCCTATGGACTTAAGACCACAGGCACATGATATAATAAGAACATGGGCATTTTATACAATTGTAAAATCATACACTCATACTAAAAGCATTCCATGGAAAGATATAATGATTTCAGGACATGGATTGGATGTAAAAGGGCAGAAAATAAGCAAGAGCAAAGGGAATTTTATTCTCGCTGAAGATATAATCAATAAATATTCTGCTGATGCTTTAAGATATTATGCTGCCAGCATTAAACTGGGAGAAGATTCACCTTATCAAGAGAAAGAAGTCTTGACTGGACACAAGACTGTAAACAAATTGTGGAATTCTTCAAAACTTGTTTTGGTGAATTTGAAAAATTATAAGCTTGAAAAAGTAAAATTAGAAGTGATGGACAGATGGTTATTGTCGAAATTGAATCAAGTAATACATAAAGCGACAGTTGAATTTGACAATTATGAATATTCTAAAGCCAAATTTGAAACTGAAATGTTTTTCTGGAAGATATTTTGCGATAATTATCTTGAAATTTCTAAAAAAAGATTGTATGAAGGAGAAAAATCAGCAAAATATACCTTGTATACTGGATTGAAAACTATATTGAAATTGTTTGCACCTTTAATGCCTTTTATTACTGAAGAAATTTACAATGAAAAATTTGCTAAAGATGAAAAACTAAAGTCAATACATATTTCTAGCTGGCCTGAGCATGATGACAAGCAGTTAGATAAGCAAGCTGAAGAAATTGGAGACAGGTTTGTTGAAATTCTCAATGAAGTGAGAAGATTTAAAGCCAAAAGTCAGGTTTCAATGAAGGCTGAAGTTAATCTAATATTATTAAAAGAAGATGAAGCTAAATTAAAATCTGTCATGGAAGACTTGAAAGCAGTAACTTATGCCAAAAAGATAAGCTATGGCAAAGAGCTTTTTATAAGCTTGTAGCGTATATTTTATACTACCCCACTCAGACTAATTCTATTACCTGTTTTTTGAATGTACCTTTCATGATCTGGTGACCCTTCCCATGTTGTCGCGGGCGAATAAGTGAATCGTTCAATTTCACGATTGAGAAGTTTTGTAAGCGTAACTTTAACTTGTTGCATCTGTGGTCCTACTTCTTGTTCTGAATTAACAAATGCTCTCCCAGCAATTACTTTGCGTTCGAGGTTATATGCTAAATCAATGAATACTTGTGGATTAACCTCAAATTGCTTATATGAAAACATAAATCCACCAACTTCACACTTTATTTTTTGATCTACTAAGGTAAGATATTCTTCTTTCTTCCCCATAAATTCGAACATTAGTTTCATTATAAAATCCAATATTAATATTTGAGGAATACAATACTTAGTTTATAAACATTATGAATCTTTAGTAAGTTATGTGCCTTATGTCAGTTACTTCTTTGAATTGTTTTATAATCAAATGATTTTAAGCTATATTTATAAACCAATATTTGTTCTAAATAACTATGGACACAAAACAAAAATTACAGCTAAAGAAATTCGTTAGGCAGCTTTCTATAGTCAGGGGAAGGCATACTGAGTTGGTTTCTGTTTATGTGCCTGCGGGATATGACATCATAAAAATAATACAGCATCTGCAGCAAGAACAAGGTACTGCTGTAAACATAAAAGATGCAAAGACAAGAAACAATGTAATTGACAGTTTGTCAAGAGCAATTCAACACTTAAAAACTTTTAAGAAAACACCTGCCAATGGACTTGCTGTTTTTTCAGGCAATGTTTCAACACAAGAAAATAAAACTGACATACAAGTTTTTTCTATTGAGCCGCCTAGTCCAATCAACATCAAAGTCTATCGATGCGACCAGACTTTTAAATTAGACATTCTGGAAGCAATGTTAGAACATAAGGAAAGCTATGGATTAGTTGTAATTGACAGAAAAGAAGCAACAATTGGAATCTTAAAAGGACCTTCAATAATTGTTTTGCATGAAATGACTTCCGGAGTTCCAGGAAAATTCAAAGCTGGCGGACAATCCGCAGCCCGTTTTCATAGATTAATTGAGGGAATGGCAATAGAATTCTACAAGAGGGTAGCTGACATCTGCAACAAGCAGTTTTTAGGCTTGAAAGACTTGAAAGGTATAATAATTGGAGGTCCTGGACCAACAAAAGAAAGCTTCATGGAATATATGAACAACGAATTGAAAAGAAAAGTTGTTGCTGTACAGGACATAACTTATACAAGCGAGAAAGGACTGCATGATTTGGTTGACAAGTCAAAAGATATTTTGGCTAAAGAGCAGATTTCAGAAGAAAAAGCTGCTGTTGAAAAGTTCTTGACAACTTTGGCAAAGGAGCCTAAAAGAGCTGTCTATGGAATAGACGAAGTAAGGGAAGCAATAAAGCTAGGCGCTGTTGACATGTTATTATTATCAGAATCGCTTGAGGAATATGAGCTAGAAGGATTACAAGATGAAGGAGAAGCTGTTGGAGCTGATGTAAGAATTATATCCGTTGATACTATGGAAGGCCAGCAGCTAAGGGACTTAGGGAAGGCTGCAGCCATATTGAGATACCCTATGGGCTAATCATAACTTTTTTAAATCTACACAACAACTAAAACAAAATGGAACCAAGGCAAGAAGACAAGAAAAAAGTGGAAGCTGTATTGTTTACAACAGGCAAATTCATGGCAATTGAAGAAATTTCTAATGGCGCTGGAATAGGAAGCCCTGGATATGTAAAGGAATTGCTTGAAGAACTAAGAAAAGAGTATGAAGCAAAAGATTCTGCGATGTACATTCAGGAAGTTGAAGCTAAATTTAAACTTAACATAAGAAAAGAATATGGACATATTGCAAACAAATTAGTAGCTACAACAGAGATAGACAATTCTACAACTAAAACCTTGGCGGTAATAGCTTACAAAGACCCTGCTTTTCAGTCCGACATAATAAAGATAAGAGGAAACAAGGCTTATGATCATATACATACTTTAAGAGATCAAGGATTGATATTGACTGAGAAGAGCGGAAGAACCAACTTAATCAAATTAACGCCAAGATTCTATGAATATTTTGACACTGCAGCAAAAGAAGTAAAAGAGGAGTTTGACCAGATAGTACAGCAGCAAAAACAGTCAGAGTTGCAAATCGAACAAGGAGAAGATGGAAAAGTATTAAAGGATGAAACTCCTGTTATTAAAGAAGATAAAGAAGAAACAAAAGAGGTAAAATTGTGATATGGCACTCTTGCTTATAATCTTGATGTACCTTTCTTTATTCATTACATTCTACTGGATACAAGTAATTTTTGTCAAGGATTCAAAGATAGGCAAGCTAAAAACATTCCCTAAAGTCACGGTAGCCATACCTGCCTACAACGAGGAATCAGGAATAGCGCAAACCATCAGCTCTGTTTTAAGCCTTGACTATCCAAAAAACAAGCTGGAGATTATTGTTGTCGACGATGGCAGCACTGACAAAACAAGAGAAATTGTTGCCGGATTCAAAAATGTCAGACTTATTACGCAAAGACAGGCCGGGAAAGCGGCAGCATTGAACAATGCCTTGAGAAATTCCAACGGAGAATTTTTTGCCTGCCTGGATGCAGACTCAAGAGTCGAGAAAGATGCTCTAAAAAATTTAATCCACCATTTCTCTGACAAAGAAGTTGCATCAGTGATAGCGG
Organism: Candidatus Nanoarchaeia archaeon; assembly: GCA_035289925.1. Taxonomy (GTDB): domain Archaea; phylum Nanobdellota; class Nanobdellia; order SCGC-AAA011-G17; family DATDVL01; genus DATDVR01. The sequence goes on from DATDVR010000007.1 coordinate 55,308, forward strand.
CAATAAAAGTCGAGAAGCCTGAAACTTTATGGGGGAAATTCCAGTGGCATGAATACCTCATGAGCGCATTTGCCAGAAGACTGATGAGCAGAGTCAACTCGCTTAACATGACCCCTGGAGTGTTCAGCTTCTATAGAAAGGAAGTTTTGTCTTCAGTTGGAGGCTTTGACGAGAAAAACATCACAGAAGACTTTGAAATTGCGATGAGGCTTCATAAAAACGGATACAAAGTCAAAATTGAAAACAAGAGTGTAGGCTACACAAACGCGCCGCAAAAATTCAGCTCATTAGTGAAGCAGAGAGAAAGATGGGCAAGAGGCTACATCTACAACGGATTTAAATATAAGGAAATGTTCTTTAACAAAAAATATGGGATTCTTGGCACTTTCCACCTGCCTGTAACTTTACTGACCCTTGGCATACTTATGTTCACAAGCATCTTCACAATTTTCAAGCTGACAAATTTCATGTTAAATGCGTTGTTTGACATTATAGAGCTCAAAACTTTGTTTTTCAGACTGATTGAGATACCAAACTGGCTTTTTATATTGACGTTGGATTATATACTTTACCTGCCAATCATCATAGGGTTTGGGCTTGCATTGTATTCTTTTTACAAGGCACGAGGCCTAGCAAGGGAAAAACTAAGATATCCTTTTGCATTTATAGCGTATCTTGCATATTTTGGATTTTTTCATTCTTATGTTTGGCTCAGATCAATCACCAAGGAGATAGCCAAAGCTAAAAGAATATGGTAGAACACAAAAGTTTACTGGCTAAGGCATTTATACTGACTGCATTGATTTTTGTCATAGGCGTCATCTTGGGTTTCTATCTTGACAGCTTAAGATCTGATGAAGCTTTATTCAACCTTAGAAACAGCGAACTTGACGCCCAAAGCTATCTCTCAGAACAAGAATTTTTCGAAGAATTTGGGGGCTATGATTGCACTATTGCAGGGAAGAGGATAGATGATCTGTCAAAGCAACTTGGCGAGCTTGGCCCATACATCGTGAACTTTGAAAGGAAAAATCTGTTTAAGCAGGAAGACTACGAGTATCTTTTGAGAAAATATTTCCTGATGGAAGTAAGAACCTACACACAATTCACAAAGCTTAACAGGGAATGCGGACTAAATAAAACCCTGATATTATATTTCTTTGACCCAGAAGACAGCGTCAGCGAGAGGCAGGGAAAAATCCTGGACGTTCTTGTAAGGGAGTCAATAGGGCTGTCTGTTTTTTCCATCAATTTTAACTACGGGGAGGACCCTCTGCTAGAGGCAATAAAAATTTATTATGGAGTAAATGAGACCCCAACATTAATAATTCAAGGCAAGAAGGTAGAAGGGTTTACCAGCTTAGAGAAGATAGAAGAGATTGCAGGAGCCAATCAATGAGCTGTGAACTTTGCGGAAGGAATAATGAACTTGTGCAGGCGGTAGTTGAAGGAAGCATGCTAAATGTATGCAAGGAATGCTCAAAATTTGGCAATGTAATCGCTGTACGGAAGACAAGACCAATAATCCAGAGTAAAATAAAGAAGATAATAGAAGAAGAAATTCTAGAAATAGTAAAGCCTGATTTTTCAATAACAATAAAAGAAGCAAGGGAAAAATTAGGATTGAAGCAGGAAGAACTTGCAAAAAGACTGAATGAAAAGGAATCTTTGATGCATAAAATAGAGTCAAATTCTATAACGCCTTCGATAAGCCTTGCAAGAAAACTTGAAAAGGCACTTGGAATAAAAATTGTCCAGGTTTACAGGGAAGACGAGAAAAGAAAAGTCAACCTCAAAGATGAAAGCTTGACAATTGGTGACTTAATAAAGATCAAAGAGAAAAAATGAACAAGAAAGAACTAAGCTTTTTGCTTTCTAAGTTAAGCACTTTTGATGAAAGCAAGATAAAACTAGAGCAGTACCAGACAGAAGCTGAAATTGCAGCATCAATATTGTGGATGGCTTATATGAACGGCGACATAGTAAAGAAGAAGATAGCTGACTTTGGATGCGGCAATGGAATTTTTGGGATTGGTAGCTTGATACTTGGGGCAAAAAAGACATGTTTCGCGGATTTAGATAAAGAGGCAATTGAACTTGCAAAAGAAAACCTTGCTTTGATAGAAGAAATATTAAACAACAAATTTGATTCTGAATTCTTTAATCTAGATCTAAAGGACTTTGAAAAGAGAGTTGATGTTGTGATACAGAATCCTCCTTTTGGAGTAAAGAAAGAGCATGCTGACAAGGAATTTTTAGGGAAGGCAATGGAAAAATCTAATGTAATATATTCAATACACAAGATTGAAAGTTTAAATTTCATAGAAAAATTGGCAAAGGACAATGATTTTAGCCAAAAACTTATTTGGGAGTTTGATTTTCCTCTGAAAAAGATAAAAAGCTATCACAAGAAAAAAGTTTATAATGTTGAAGTCGGTTTGTGGAGACTGGAAAATGAAAGATAAATATGCAAAAATGATTTATGGAATATTTGCTTTATTTTTTTCCTTTGTGGTAATATACTCATTGAGTCTTGGAGAAAGATTCTATGTATTTGACAGCATATTGTTCATAACCTTAAGCAGCCTATTCTTTTTTTATTATGAAAAACTGAATTTGAATTTGTTTTCTTATTTGATTATCAATGTTGCAATGAGCCTGCACGAGCTTGGGAGATTTGGATTTTTCAGCATGCAATTCTTTAATGTTAATTGGGACATTTATACTCACGTAATTGGAAGCATTGCAATTGCAATCTTGATTTATTCTGCATTAAAATCTAGAGTAAGACTTTACGAAAAAGGTTTTTTAAAATATTTTTTGCTTATTGTTTTTTTAGCTTCAATTGGGATTGCCTTGGTGGGGGAATTTGTTGAATTTGGAGGAACTTTATTTTTAGAAGATGGACAAGGGTTGCTAGGACTAGAATCTGAAGCAGGACCATTTGAAAACGTTAGCATAGACTATTGGGATACAATGACTGATTTGCTGGCGAATGCTGCTGGAAGCATAATCGGAATAATATTTTGCTGCAGTTTTTATAGAAAAAGTTAGGATTTTTTATGTAAACCAATTGAAATAGAAAGGTTTAAAAAACGACTTTAACAGTAAAAAACCATGGAAGTTAAGCTAATCAAGAAGAAGGAAAATCAGGCAATTGTTGAAGTTAAAGGTGCTGACCATACCATAGTAAATGCGATAAGAAGAGAGCTTTGGCAAGATGAGAAGGTTGACGCGGCAGGATACACAATAGAACATTCCTTGATTTCACAGCCAAGATTGATTGTCAATGCAAAGAATCCTAAAAAAGCATTGATGGATGCTGCTGAAAGGCTTCACAAGCAGAACAAGGAAATGGAAACTTTGTTCAAGAAATTAAAAGCTTAGCACAGCGTTGAGCAGAGACACAGTCCTGCATTTTTACAGTGCTTATCTCTTCATTATTACTAACGAGAGACTTCAGGGCAGAAGCGTCTACCCCTGATCTAAGCATATAGCTTAGACCCCGTTTGCCTATGTTAAAGGCTGCATTTCTATCTGCATTATCTTCGTATTTACAATTGCTACAAGAGAACCAGTTACCTTTTCTTAAACCTATATTGCCACAGACAGTACGGGTCTTCGAAGTGTAGGCTTCATTTATAAAGATAACTGGAACTCCTTTTTCCTTTGCTTTATATTGGATATAAGTATAAAACTTATGGTAGGGAAGATTGTAGAGTTTTCTATTAAACTTTCTTCCTCTATCGTTTTTAACTCTTTTAAAATTACCTAATACAATTGTGGATTTATTGTGGTAAGCCTTCATAGGGCGTTTGTCGCGTGTCTATATTCTGCAGTATATAATGGAAAATTTACGAAAAAACTGAAAGCTTTTTATAGGGCATAATTTTTCTAATTCCATGGTAAAGGAGTTTTTAAAAAAATTCTGGAATTTTATCTGGCATGAAGATTCAATATGGAGCTGGCTTGCCAATCTAGTTCTTGCATTTTTACTTGTTAAGTTCATAATCTATCCGTTAATTGGAGCATTCCTAGGAACTGGATTTCCTTTGGTGGCTGTTGTTTCGAGCTCAATGGAGCACAATCAAGGATTCAATGACTGGTGGAATGAAAACAAGGAATTTTATGAAGCAAAAAACATAACTCTAGAAAACTTTGAAAAATTCAATTTCAAGAATGGTTTCAACAAAGGAGACATAATGGTGCTTAAAGGCGTGCAACCGAAAGATATTAAAATAGGGGATGTAGTAGTGTACGAAAATACTTTCAACAAAAACCCGATAATACACAGAGTTGTTGAAATAAGGAAAGAAGATAGATATTACTTCACAACTAAAGGAGATAACAACTATGGTGAAGATCCTTCTGAAGTCACAGAAGACCAGATAAAAAACACTGGAAAGGCGATATTTAGGCTGCCTTTATTAGGCTGGGTGAAAATATTGTTCATGGGAATAACAGGTTAAAAAAATGTTTTGTCCAAAATGCGGCTCAATCTTGATGCCTAAAAAAGATGAAAGGAAAATTGAGCTAGTCTGCAGTTGCGGATATAAGGCTGCCAAAAAAGAAGAGCTTGTTCTTAAAGAAAAAGTGACGTTGAAAAAGAAGGATCAGATTGAGGTTGTTGACAAGAAAAATGAAGTATTGCCAAAGACAGATGAGCAATGCCCTAAGTGCGGACACAAAGAAGCTTTCTACTGGCTTGTGCAGACAAGAGCTGGAGACGAGGCTGAAACTAGATTCTTCAAATGCGTGAAATGCCACAATACTTGGCGTCAGTATTGATACCATTTTAAAGTGGATACATACAGAAAGTTTTAAATATAGCCAATAATATTTAAAATACATGCCAAAAGTAGGAAAACTAGAAAAAATTGGAGTTTTAGGACTAGCAGGCATGTTTTCTGGATGCGTAACTAACAGCTTCAATGACTATACTGATAACAAATACAGCAAAAGTAGCATGCCTTATAGAGACACAATATTAAGAGATGCTCATAAAACTCTTATTGATGATTTGAATAATAAAGACTTTGTTAGAATAAAAAAGACAACCTACAAAATATATTGGAGTGAAAAAAATGACAAGTAAATATTTGGGTAAATTAATTCTAGGATTAGCAGCTGCATATTCATTGGCTGGATGCGCTTCAAAAGGAAAAGCTGTACAAAAAGAAGATTTAAGCTATGAAGACAAATTATCTTTAGAAACAATTGATGTCAACAACGACAAACTAGAGGACTTGTTGCTTACAGTAAAGCACAAGGACAAAAGCGAGAAAGCATTGCTGTTTCAATACAAGGTAGATGATGTGAGCGCATTTGCAAATTATAATTCATTGGCCACGCAAAAAGCAATTGAAGCTGCAAAGCAGGCAAAACAACTTGAAGCCAGAGTTTCTGGAGAGCTTGAAGAAATAACTGGAAGAAAACCTTTAATATTAAATTCTGCGAGCTTCAGACAAATTTCTGAAGTGAAGGACAATGTAATTTTTTACAAAGGAGATCACAGGACAGTGTTCAGTGGCGTCTACCTGAAAGATGGAATTGCAATAAAAACTATATCTGCCAAAGGCGACAATTGGCTAATTGTTTTTATCAAAGAAAAAAATGGAAGCTATACTGACTTGGGCGAGGTGCAGAAATCAAAATATGATTCAACGATGAAAGAGATTGAAGAAATACAAAAAGCAGTTAAAGACAATTTACTTGAGCCAAAGCAAGTACCAAGAAGACCTGTAGAGGGTCCAAAGCCTAAGACTGAAGATATAAGAAAGAAGCTTCTTGAGAATCCAAAATAAAAAAGAATTTAAACTTCTTTTTCCATTTCATTGTCATGGACATACAAAGAAAACCTTTTGCTGAGAAATTTGTGAAAGACTTGAAGATAGAAGATTTCAAAGTAGCTGTATCTGGGATAATTGTCAACAGGACTGAGAACTCTTTTTTGATTGATGATGGAACAGGGCAGATAAGAGTAATAGGAGAAAACTTGCCTAACCACGAATATGTCAGAGTCTTTGGAAACCTTACAAACCTTGAAGAAGGGCTTGTCTTGCAGGCTGAAATAGTACAAGATCTGAGTAAAATTGACAAGAACCTGCATAAAAAAATAAAATCTATGCTATAAAAACCAAAATTATTTAAATGGCTTAAGGTTTAAGAAAACGTGGGGGAACATGAAACTAACTCTAGAAGAACCAAGAATATTGACTGAATTGATTGGAATAATTTCTGAGCTTGTCAATGAAGTTCATTTCAGGGTTGACAAGGAAAAAATTGAAGTTGTTGCGATGGACCCTGCCAATGTCGCAATGGTAATCTTCAGATTATTAGGATCTGCCTTCAAAACATATCAGGTTGACAAGCCTGTGAAGCTTGCATTGTCATTGGATGCACTGAAAACCATATTGAAGAGAGCAAAACCTTCTGACTTGCTAAGCCTAGAACTTGATTCTGAAAGAAACAAGCTGAAAATCACGATAAGCGGAGAAAGCAAGAGAACTTTCAACATAGCATTGATTGATGTTGATGAAAAAGAGCAGAAGATACCCGAATTAAAATTCCCATTGAAAATTGAAACAAATTCTGTTGTTTTTGACGAAGCAATAAACGACATGGATGTAATTTCAGAAGCTGTCTCGCTTGGAATTGACAAGGACAAGTTCGTTGTTGAAGCTGAATCCAACTTGAATGATGCAAGAGTGGAGATTGGAACTGATACAAACACTAAAATACAGGCAGGCAGCAAGAGCGAAGTAAAGGCAAGATACTCTTTGGAATACCTAAAAAGAATAATCAAGGGAAGCAAGCTGGCAAATACCGTAATATTACAGTTTGATAAGGACTATCCTCTGAAAGTAGACTACATCGTAAAAGATAAACTAAGCTTGTCTTTTATATTAGCTCCAAGAGTTTCTAATGACTAGTTAGTTCTAACAAAACTATTTAAAAGAAGTTTCAAGCTTTAATCAAGTGACAAGGAACATAGTTTATGGAAACATAGTGTCCTCTAGATTCAAAGAGGTGATAAGAGCATCAAACAAGATTAAGGTGTTAGGGATGCTTATTCTGGCTCTTTTTGTTCTTGGCACATTGGGCTATATGCTTGCTGAAAATCTCAGCTTCAAGGAAGCTTTCGTTGCAACAGTGGAGACCTTGGCTTTTGCCCATGAAGAAACAACAACTTTATTAGGCAGAATTGTCCAATTATCCTTGCTATTATTTGGAGGTGTGATACTTTGGTTTTCAGTATGGACGTCCTTTGACTTGGTGCTTGAAGGGCAATTTGAAGATTATTTTCAAAAGGTGAGCATGATGAGACAAATAAAAAAAATAAAGAATCATTACTTGATCTGCGGCGCTGGCAGGGTAGGGATGTATGTTGCTGAAGATTTGAAGAAGAAAGGAGAGAAATATCTTGTTGTTGACAAAAATCCAATCCTTGTAAGCGAGATTCATAAAAGAGGATTGCTTGCATTGGAAGGAGATGTGCTGGACGAAGACATCTTGCTTTCTGCTGGATTGATGCATGCAAAGGCACTTGTTGCAGTTTTGCCAGAAACTGAGAAGAACATCCTTATTGTATTAACAGTAAGGGAGCATAGGCCTGACATAAAAATTTATGCAAGGGCTGAAAAAAGAGACTTAATTAAGAAATTGAAAAAAGCTGGAGCCGACTACATAGTAATGCCAGAACTTATTGGCGCAGAAGAAATACTTAATGAGATAAAGAAAACCCAATAAAAAGCTTTATATCTTTTAAATTTTTAATCTATTCAGCTAAAAAGAGGCAGATTATGCTAATTAAGACCAAAGCAGCTTTACAAATTATAACAATAGTTTTTTCCATATTTATTCTAGCTGATTTTTCAAATGCTGAGCAGCAGGCATGCTGCGAGAAGACCTTGGATGGAGATTATTGCCTGAATTCTTTTGAAAGCAAATGCGATGCAAATTACAACAAGGCTGTGAACCAGGACTGCAGCCAGACACAGTTTTGCGGCAATGTGTGCTGCATTGACAAGGTAGGAGGAAGTTGCAGCAAAAACGTTCCATTTTCAACATGTGTAAACAACGGCAACAACAGGGCTGATCCAAAGGCGAGTTGCGGGATTCCCGAATGTGACAAAGGCTGCTGCCAGATTGGAAGCAATTATTTTTTAGATACAGAGCAAGGATGCAAATCTAAATCAAAAAATTATCCAATGCTTAATGGAGTTGATAATTTTGACGAGAGCATTTCTGACGAGACAAGCTGCTTAAATCTAGCAAGACAGCAGGAAGAAGGATGCTGCGTAAACAATCAGCAATGCACTTTTACAACTAAACAAAATTGTGAAGTCTCTGATTCTTTGGTAACAGACGGAAGTGAGGGATTTTATTCTTCAATATTATGCAGCTCACCAAGCCTGAAATGCAGCTGCGTAAGCCATGCAGGAAAGCAGTGCTTTGACGATGCTATGCATTGGGTTGACAGCTGCGGCAACAAGGAAGAAAAAATTGAGCAGTGCAACGAAGAGGAAGTATGCAAATTAGATAAAAATGGAGAAGCTTACTGTGGGGGTTTGAACTGCGAAGATACTGCTGATTATAAAACAAATGCAGCTTCTTTAAGCGAGCAGCTTCAGACTGCTGAAAAGGTACTGCAGGATATTCCAAAGCAGATACAAAATTTAAATGCGCAACTAACTCAAGTTGAAAATGGACTTAACAATCTCGAAAAAACTGACAGCAGCTCTAGCCCAAACATTCCTTCAGAAAAAGACAATTTAGAGAGCAGAAAGAAAACTATAAAAGAGAAACTTAACAATCTTAACAAAAAAGAAACAGATTTAAAGCAAAAAATCAGCAGCCTTCAAGGACAATTAGTGGAAAGCGCTAAAGTTGGCGGACATAGATCAAATGGAGAAAGCTGGTGTATATATGAAGGACCTACAGGAGATTTTAGGGACTATCCTGGAACAAGGCATTACAGGCATTACTGCTTCAATGGCGAAGAATATGTTGAACCATGCAGGGAATACAGGGAAGAAGTTTGTCTTCAAGGAAGCTTTACAAATTCAATTGGAGAAGCAGAATCAAGCTCAAGATGCCTGCAAAATAGTTTCTCTTCAAAAAATGAAGGAGCGTTGCCAGTCAACATTTCAACAGTACCTTTAGGTTTAAGATTTTGGGAGAGCTATGATTCAAGCAATAAAGATTCTCCTTTGAGAGATTCTGGAGAAACCTGCAAAAAAGGCAATTTAAAATGCAAGGTGACGTATGCTAAATCTAGTTATTTTGGAGACTGGGAATGCGTTTCAAATTGCGCGTGCGAGAAACAGGAAATTGTAGATAAAGCTGTGATGTTCTGCAAATCGCAGGGAGACTGCGGAGCTGACTTAAATGTTGAGCAAGAGCTTTCAACTTCAGGATTAAAAATAAAATGGAGAGGAAGCGCATCAGGACCCAGACCTAAAAAACATGGTAGCAACAAGCTATGGGAAGAATTAAAAGAATACGGAGTTTTTGGCGGGATGCAGACACTCGTTGAAGCTTATGATAAATTATTGAATAAGCCTTATAATGAAGGTTCTGGATTTCATTTTGGAGGGACATTTGATCCTGGAGCTTATTCTGGTTTTATAAAAGACTTTATAACAACAGGCTTTAAACTTGGAGGTCCTGCTGGGGTAGTTATTGGAAGTCTTGCTGCTTTTGGCGTGGGCATATTTAAATTTTTTACTGGCAAGTATGCAAATTTTTTAATCGGAAGCGACACAAAAACAAAGACATTGACTGTAAAATGCAATACATACATACCTCCTTTAGGCGGAGACAATTGCAGCGAATGCACTAAAGACAGTTTACATGAGTGCACAGAATACAAATGCAGAAGCCTTGGAACAAGTTGCAAATTAGTAAATGAAGGCTCTGAAAAAGTTGATTGTGTTGACACAAATCCAAATGATATTAATAGTCCAATAATAATGCCATGGAAGGAAACATTGAGTTCTGGATATGAGGCAAGAGAGACTGGTTCAGGATACAGCATCACGCCAAACATAAATCCATTCAATGCATTGACTTTTGGGATAAAAACTGACGAACCTGCTTTATGCAAGTATGATAATAAACATACAGCAAACTTTGACGAAATGGAGAATGATCTCACAGATTATTTTGCAAAAGAGCACAACATCTCTGTTGGATTAATTGCAAACAAGAAATACAGGTACTTTGTGAGATGCCAAGACAACCAAGGAAATGAAAATGCAAACGAATATGAGATAAGCTTTGAGACAACAGATGAACCGGATTTGACTCCGCCATTGATAATGCATACTTCACTGCCAAACAATGCGCCAATATCTTTTGGAGCAAATTCAACTGAGACGACATTATACCTTAATGAGCCTGCCAGATGCAAATGGAGCAAGAATGACAAAAGCTACAGCGAGATGGAAGGAGCTTCAATCTGCGACAATGAACCTGCTGAAGACTACTTTGAACTTTATGAATGCGACATGGAACTGAACAACATAAAAGACAATTCAAACAACCAATTTTATTTCAGATGTCAAGATTTAGCAAACAACACAAACCAGCAGAGCTATGAATTAAACTTGAGAGGAACAGACCAGTTGACAATAACAAATTCAGGACCATCAGGAACAATATTTGATGCAAATCCAACATTGAAAGTAACTACAGTAGGCGGAGCTGAAAACGGAAAGGCAAAATGCAGTTACACAGAAAACAATTTCAACTTCATAGAATTTTTCCAGACAAATTCAAACACGCATCTACAGCAACTAAAAAATTTGCTGCTGGGAAGCTATTACTTCAATGTGATATGCAGAGATGCTGCTGGAAATGAAGCTAACTCAACAATAAACTTCATAGTGAACATAGACAACTTGGCACCTAAGATAGAGTATATATACAAAGACTCAACAAATTTACATGTGATAACAAACGAAGATGCATCATGCGAGTATTCACCAAGTTCTTTCTCAAAAGGGAATGGAGCAAAGATGAACGGGCAAGGGAAAGAACACACTTTATTAGTTTCAGGAAAAACTTACTACATAATCTGCTACGACGAAGATGAAAATTCAATGCCATTGACTAAGATAGTTACACCATAATGTTTATAAAGTTTTGAAAACTTAAAATGAATAAAAGAGGTTGTTTAAATGCATAAAAAAGGACAGATCACTGCTTTTGTCATTGTTGGCATTGTAGTAGCAGCCGCAATCATACTTGTGCTGTACTTAAGAGGACAATTTTTCTTAGGACCTGTAACTCCTGAAAACTTGCAGACTAGATTTGAGCCTATAAGAGAACATGTTGAAGGATGCTTGGCTAAAATTGGAAGCCCTTTGATTGAAAAGATTGGAATTCAAGGTGGATATCTAAGCAGCCATGAATCAACTTACAGGATGAAAAATAGTGTTCCAATAAGCTATTTGTGCTATGATGTTCCTGACCAAGATATTTGCTCTAATAGGATGCTTACACTAAACAGCATGGAAGACGAGTTAGCAAAAGCAATAAATACAGGATTGATGAACTGCCTAAATCTGAAACAATTCGAGAAAGGATTCGACATAAGAGTATTGCCTAACTACAACACTGAAGTTTCAATAGGAGAAGACAATGTTCTATTAACTTTAAACATGGCAACAATCTTGAGCAAAGGAGGAACTGATGCAAGAGAAGACAAATTCCAGACAAGTTTGAAGTATCCTCTTGGAAGACTTTACAATGTTGCCCAGGACATAATAAATGTTGAAGCACAGTATGGGGACTTTGAGCAGCTTAATTACATGCTTGCTAAAAAAGGACAATACGTAATAAATAAGGACAAGCCTTATCCTGACAAGCTTTATGTCTTGCAAACCAAAGATAGCAAATACATATTCCAGTTTTTCATTGAAGGTGAGCCTAATTGAAGTGGGAAGCTTTATTTCAGATATTTATCATAGTTTTTTCTATTTTTTCAGTCATTAATATAAATCCTGTTGCTGCACAGCCTGTTGCTGAGCAGAAATCTTGCTGTGAAAAAACAATTTCTGGAGATTTTTGCACATATGCAGCAAGCGACCAATGTGATCCTAACTTTAAATCTGCTTCAACAAGCTGTGAACAAACTTCTTTCTGCAAGCTTGGATGCGGCTTTGATTTGAGCGAAGGAAGATGCTACAAAAATACGCCAAGAGCAACATGTAATGGCAGGGAAAACTGCACTTGGGATGATTCTGCAGTTTGTGATGTTCCAAACTGCCAGTTAGGATGCTGCATTTTATCTGGAGAAGCTTCATTTGTGACAGAAGCAAGATGCAAGCTTGAAACTTCCAGACTGCCAAATGTGAAAATGACATTTGATGCTTCAGTACAAGATGAGGTAAGCTGCATAAATCTAGCAAAGAGCCAAGACAAGGGAGCATGCGTCAAAGAAGATGGGACCTGTCAGTTTACTACAAGAGAGACATGCAATGCACAAGACTTGAAATTAGAACAAAATGCAACAACATTAAATCCAAATTTTGGATTTCATTCTGGAATGCTGTGCTCAAATCCTTTATTAGGAACAAAATGCGCAGCGCAACAATATACTGGATGTCTACCAGACCAAGATGGAGTTTATTGGTTTGATAGCTGTGGCAATCCAGAAAACATTTACACTTCAAACAAACAAAATTCTTTCAACAATGGATATGTTTTGGACAAAGAAAAATCTTGCAAATTAAATGGAGCCTATGATAAAAGTTGCGGCAACTGCGAATTTGCAGCAGGAACTTTATGCGGAAATGCACCAAATGACGAAAAGCCAAGCTATGGACAATATACTTGTATAGATTTAAATTGCCCAGACATAACAAAAGAACCTACTGTTCCTTCTTCGCAGACGCCAAAAAAATTAGGAGAAAGCTGGTGCGCGTATGATTCATTAGTTGGGTTTGGATTGGATCCTATAGGAAGCAGACATTCAAGAAGATTATGCATTAATGGGCAAGAGCTGATTGAAGCCTGCAAAGATTATAGAGAAGAAATGTGCATACAAGGAGTTCAAGGACAGCCGCCTTTAGGATTACAGCAGACAACAAAAGCTACTGGAAATTACATTGAAGCTGCTTGTCGTAATAATAGATGGCAAACATGCAATGATGTAAAGAAAAAAGATGATTGTGAGAATATTGCATTTAGAGATTGTATCTGGGCTGCAACTGGAGAAGGAAAAGGAACTTGCATGCCATTTGTTCCACCTGGATTAAAGTTCTGGCCTGAGGAAGTGAAAGATGAGAAGGCTGCACCTCCTGCTGATGCAAAAGCAACTTGCAACAAAGCAAACCAGGAATGCACTGTCAAATGGGAGAAAGGCGGAATTTCTGGCGGATGGGAATGCGTAGAAAATTGCCATTGCCTAAAGAAAAACTGGCTGGAAGCTGCTAACGATTTGTGTAAAGCTCAAGGAGACTGTGGTGCTTATGTAAACTACATTGGAAAAGCAACAACTGAAGGATTGAAAGAGAACCAGCCAGATTTCAACATAAAAGAAAAAGACTTAGCAAAATTTGACAGCATATTCAAGCCAAATGACAATGATAGAGAAAAGACTTTCGGAAACTTTTTCAAAAAAGGATTTTTACCAGTGTTTGTAATTGCTTTGGCTTCTGGGATTGTTACCGGAGCTTTGGTTACAGGATCTACTTTTGGTGCTGGATTCTACTCTGGCGCTACATTCTTAGAAGCAACTGGAGCTTGGATTGGCGCTGGAGGAGAAACTTTTGGAAGTACTGCGGTTACTGCCTTTGGTGCTGAGGCTGGGTCGCTTACTACTACAACGGCTACTGTTTCTGTTGCTCCTGAAGCAGCATTCCCAGTAGGTGCAACAATTCCACAGACTGCAGTTTATGCTGAGGGTATTGGCGGAGCAGCATTATCCCCTGCAGAACCTTTGATTGCTGATGGACTTATGGTAAATGCAGGTACTGAATCAATTCCTGTGACTGCCCCAGTGGTTCCAGGAGCTACGTTTTTAGGAACTGCATTAATGATAATAAATTTCATAGCTTTAGCTTATTTGACTTATATGTTGGTAGATATTTTATTTGCAAAAGATAGAAGCGAGACCTATACTGTGACTTGCAATCCATGGGTTGCTCCAACTGGGGGAAAGGATTGCGAGAAATGCGGAAAAGATGGAAAGCCATGCTCAGAATACAGGTGCAAATCTTTAGGGCAATTATGCAGAATAGTAAATGACGGAACAACTGAAGAGAAATGCATCAATACTCATCCAAATGATGTTAATAGTCCAACAATAAAAGCATTAAAATCTGTTATGGATTCAAGAAAAAAGATAAATGAAGTATTGAACAAAGGATTTGAGATTGTTGAAAAGATTGAACCTTTCAGTCCAGTTACATTGGGAATTGCGACCAATGAACCATCTATCTGCAAGTTTGCATTAAACTCTTCAGTAGACTTCAATGCAATGCCTCATGACTTTGGTGATAGTTTGTACTTGTACAATCATTCAATAATATTTTCATTACCATCAGAATTAGCAGAAGAACAAGCATTGAAATTAACTAATGGCGGCAATTACCAATTATTTGTAAGATGCCAGGATGCAAATGGAAATGCAAACGACAAAGACTATTACATAAGATTCGGCATCAAGCCAGGACCAGACTTGACACCACCTAAAATTGAAATTACAAGCATTGCAAACAATGGATTTGTTCCGTTTAACTCTTCAAGTACTTCATTGATTGCATATACTAACGAGCCAAGCGAATGTAGATGGGATGCAACAGACACTGACTTTGAAAATATGCAGAACAATTTTGTCTGCAGCACTAAAGGATTCAACACAAAATCAATCTACTATGGATTATATGACTGCAGCACAATCTTGGAAGGAATAAAAGACAACCAAGTAAACAATTATTATTTCAGATGCAAAGACCAGCCAAATGAAAAGGATAATTCGAAGAGAAATATAAACACTGAAAGCTACAAGTATACCTTGATTGGAACGCTGCCATTAGTGATAACAAACATAGGACCTGTTGGAGAAGTTTTTGTAAACAATCCAACTTTGAAAGTAACTACAGCTGGAGGAGCTGAAAACGGTAAGGCTGTCTGCGGATATTCTACAGATGGAAACATAAACAATGCAATTGACTTCTTCAAGACAGGATCAACTTTACATGAACAACCTTTAGATCAACTGCCTGCAGGAAACTACAATCCTTATGTCACATGTGTAGACAAGGCAGGGAACATTGCAACAAAGACAACATCTTTCAAGGTTTCAGTAGACTTGAATGCGCCAATAATAACCCAAGTTTATACCAAGGGAAGCTTATTGCACTTAACAATGAGCGAAGACACAACGTGCGAATACTCAACCAAAGGAGAGTTTTCATTTGGAAGCGGAACAAGAATGACTGGAGACAACACAAAAGACCATGAAGCTCCTTTGGATTCAAACATCTACTATGTCAGGTGCAAGGACATATTCAACAACTTAGGTTCTTACAAGATATATCCTTAAAATGAAAAATGGACAATTATTAAGCCAGCCTTTTGTCTACATATCTGCATTAATAATAGGAGCTTTAATAATAATATTTGGAGCAAGGGCAATTGGGGACATTGACAAGGAAAGAAAAAATATAGAATTAGCAACCTTCATAACTTCCTTGAGAGACAATGTCAATACCTATTATAATTTTGACGAGGGAAGCTCAAAAAAAATAAGCCTTTACATACCTGACAACGTTGACAGAGTATGCTTTTACAACAAGGACAAAATAATAAATGCTGACATAGAAGAATTTTTTAAAAAACTGCTTGAATTGGATACAATAAACAATGTTTATTTGCTTCCTTTTGGAGAGAATTTAAAATCTGAATTTTTTATAAACCATCTTAGGAATGAAGAGGAAAATCCTTTGTGCTTTGATGTAAAAGGAAGATTGAATGCTTTAATTGAGACGAAGGCAAGCAACAACGAAATATACGTAGAGATAAAAAATGGACAAGGGAATTGAGTTTTCTTTCAAGGCAATATTTGTAAGCATTGCCGGGGCAATATTGGTAATGATTCTTGTAAACTTTGCTGTGCAGCAGACTGACCTTTTTGGAAGGTATTCAAATAGGGCAATTGTAAACTCTTTTGAAAAACAACTGGATGCATTTTCTGTTTCAAGCTCCTCAAAAAAAATAATAAATTTGCCTGAGAAAATAAAAATGAGATTTGACTGCAATGCTTTGATAACGGAAGATTTTTCAGAGGAGACTGGAAGAATAATATTTGCTCCTCCAGAAATTGAAAGCGAGAAAATAAAGGCAGCTACAAAGACATGGAGTTTTCCCTTCAGAATTACCAACTTTTTTTATTTAAGCAACGAGGAAGATGTATATTTCATTGTGTTTGATGCTGAAAGCAAGGAATATGTTGATAGCTTAGATTTGCCTGATTTCAAGATACTTAAAATTGATGCAAGAAACTTCAATGCAAACCAGATAAGCGAGCAAGCAAAGAATTTGAAGAGAGCAAACCTGATTTTGTTCACAAAGCAAGTCAATGAGAATGAGCTAACTAAATTAAAAAATCTTAATATTGTGAGAGTAAACTTAAAACAAAATGATGCTATGTACAACAACGAAAACTTTTTCTTTTTAGATGAGGCAATGCTGATTGGATTAATAACTAGCCCAGAAAACTATAACTGCCAGAAAGAAAAAGCTATTGAAAAATTAAGCATAATATCAAATATCAATTCGCAGAAAGCCTCTTACTTGGCATTGAAAGCAAACAACGAATGCAAGAACTATCTTTTGGAAATAAAGTCCAGCCTTGATGTTTTTAGAAATCAAAAAGAGAAGAATAGCTTGCTTAACTTGAACGAGAAAATAAAGGAGCAAAACAACAATCTCATAAGAAATGACTGCCAGAAAATCTACTAAAGGACAGATGGAAATGAGCGAGACAACCTTGATTACTTTGATAGTTGTCATTATAATAGGGATTGCGTTTTTTGTCTACTACAAATATAGCAGCCAAAGCTATGATGAAGCCAGAGAAAGAATAAGCGAGGAAGAAAGTTCTGTATTGTTGGCTTACATAGCAAGCATGCCAGAAATAAGCTGCGAAGATAACTGCATAGATGCAAGCAAGCTTTTAGCTTTCAAAAGCCTGAGCAACAGCAAAGACTACATAGCTGTATTTGGCAACAAGAAAATAACTATAGAACAAGCTTACCCTGCTGTAAATTCTACTGAGGAATGCACAGCTTTAAAGCTTAATCAGGCAAGCTATCCTGGAAACTGCAGGTATTGGATGTTATATGAAAGGAAGCCAAAGCTGTTCAGCAGCACTTATATTGTATCTACCCCTTATTCAATATACTATCCTGAGACTGATAGCCATGGAATAGCTATAATAAAGATAGAGGTTTACCTATGAGAAAAGGCCAGCTAGAGATCATGGGGGTGCTTGTAATAGTAGTATTATTATTGTTTTTAGGCATAATATTCCTGGTTTTCAAGGCAAACAAGCAGGAAAGCCTATATTCTGACATAAGGACCAATACCAAGGCTGCTAACATCTTAAATGCCATAATCAAGGTGGATTATAATGGGAAAAGGCTATCTTATGGGCTACTAGAATGCAGCAAGACTAAGGACTGCAATGGGGTAAAGTCAAGAATAGAATCAATAATGCAGCTGTTGAAAGAAACTAACTACAACTTCAAGCTCAAAAACAAGGATAGTGAAATACTAAATATTGGCAAGTGTGAAGGCAATAAAATAAGCTATAATTACCCACTAGTTTTGGAAGGAAATGAGCTCAATATTAACCTAGCTTTATGCAGCTAAATACTAGTGATTTACCTATTGGCTTAAAGTTAAAATGGCTTTAGAAGCCTTATAGTACCTATAATCCAGACTATAGGGCTAGACTTATATTCTTGAGCATATAAATGTTTATAAATAATCAATTTGTAGTTTAGACTAAATTAGTAGGTACGAGAATATAGAAAGAAGTAGCTACTAATAAAAAAAATTAATGATTAAACACGGAGGTGTTTTGTAATGCAAAGATTAAAAAAAGCTATCAAAAAGATGGCAGCTATTGGTACTGGTGTCGCCATGTTAGGCGCAACAATAACTGGTGCTATGGCATTAGATTTAGCAGAATATCCTGCACCATTTGTAAAGAATGGAGTATATGATGCAGCAAATGCAATCATTGTCGGTGCAAGAGCAGCTGCTTCAGACACATTAGGTGCTGTTGACGTAGCAACAAACCTACAGTTCTTGAGCAAAACTTGCGTATCTGGAAGTGGAGCTGGTGCAACATCAATCAGCGGAGACTCTGTTGGAATAACAGACGGATCTGACATGTTGGAACTAAGAGAAACACTTGGTAACGTAAGAGAGACAATGACTGAATTAGAATTAGACGGTTTAAGAGGCGGATTAGTAACAACAAATGAGGGTTCAACAGAATACAACCAGTATTTGAGATTTACCTCAGTGGACTTGAACATAGATTCACCTTTAGTAAACTTTACAGGAAATGACGACAATGTTGAAGATGTCGCAGACTACCTTTACATAAAAGAAGGA
The DNA here is from genome assembly GCA_035289925.1 of Candidatus Nanoarchaeia archaeon. GTDB lineage: Archaea > Nanobdellota > Nanobdellia > SCGC-AAA011-G17 > DATDVL01 > DATDVR01. The sequence continues at coordinate 73,947 of DATDVR010000007.1, forward strand.
ACAAACGAAAGCACAGTATTCTTTGAATATGAGTTGCAGTTCTCTGAAGGATTAGAATCTGACATCGTAAGCAACAAGCTAGACGACCTTGAAGATGAAGAGCTAGTAATCTTGGGACAAGTCTACAATGTAGTTGACACAAAAATTGACACAACACTTAACGAAGTTACAGTTGAGTTATTGGGTGGAAATGTCTTTGACACCTTAGAAGAAGGAGAACAGAAGACATACACAGTCAATGGAAAAGACTACAAAGTTGAAGTTTTAATTATTGAAGACGTCTCACCAGAGACAGCAACCTTCAGAATAAATGGCAAATTAACAGACCAGTTATTAGAAGGCGAAACTGAAGTTTTGGATGATGGAACACTAGTAGGTGTATCAGACATCATCAACAACGAAGCAGGCGAGTCTGGATCAGGAGACATTGTAGAATTTTACATTGGAGCACATAAACTTGAGTTAAAAGACACTGAATATACAGACTCTGTCTTTGAACAAAGAGTAGATGTTGACAATGAAAACATAGAAGATGCCTGGGTATCTATCAAAGGTAATGAACTTGATTCAACAACCTATGAGATACAGACAATTAAATACAGATTGAATGCAGATGCATTGCCAGGATCAAACGACATCTATGTCGCAGCTGGTCATGGAATCAGAGAATACTTAGATGAACCACAAGGTATGCTTGGAGACTGGGACATCAGATATGAAGGTCTAACAGACACGGGTGTTTCTATAATCAAACTAGACCCATCTGGAGACGACGAGTACAAGCTTGTATTTGAATCAAGGGAAGGTAAAGTATACAAGATGCCTTACTTGACAATTGAAGGTGGAACTTTCAAATATGGAGACGACAAGAATGAACTTGTATTCAGAGAAGGTACTGTAAGAGACTTAACAGGTTCAATTACAGCAGTTGACTACTTCAACATCGGACTTGATGACTGGTTTATATTATCAAACCAAAAATCTACAAGACTTGATGATACAGCATTTACACATGTAATCAGGTTTGACAACGTAGACACTGCAAACAATCAATTGAGGTTCAGCGACTTGGCAGGCGGAAACAAAGACTTTTCGTTTACAAGAGCTTCAGTAAACTCAACTGGTAAAGCTGACTTGGTATTTGGTGGTTCAACATACACTGCCATACTTGGACCTTCAGCAATTCAGGGAGCAACTGGAAATCAGACAATTGCAGTAGACCAAAACTCTGACGGAGACATCGCACATGATGAAATCAACCCAACCATAAATGGTGGAGGCGTGTTGTTGTTAGGTCCTTCAGTTGGTAACCAATCTGGCCCAGACTTTAATGAGTCACAAGTTAACTGGACTGGAAATGGCAAGAGAATTGGTACCTTGACATTAGGAAATGGTACATTTGCAGACATTCAGTTAAGCTTGGTAACCATAAGCGAAAACTTCGATGAAAACACACCAACATCACTTGGAGGATCAGCAACAAATGAACAGATAAACTTCACTGTTGTTACAAGAGCTGGAAATGAGTTAGGAATTGCGTCATACACCACTGGTGCAAACTTAACAAATGAAAGGTTTACATTGAAGGAACCAGACACAAATGAA
>DATDVR010000008.1:0-68954 GCA_035289925.1 Candidatus Nanoarchaeia archaeon
TTTTCATCTTGCTGTGCAATTCCTATTTTCTTAGAAATAAAATCAACAGCTTCTGCTTGACTCTTTAAGTTTATTGAATCGAATAAATTAATGTAAATATCATCATACTGTCTGTCTTCAGAAATCCATTTTGAAATTTCAGAGTCTTTTACAATTCCAAGTGCTTTAATTATAGAAATTATAGGTATTCTTTTGAATCTTGTAAAACTTAAATAGATAATTCCATCTTTCATCTGCTCAAGTATATGCGGAACTCTGTAACTTCCTTTTTCTGAAAATACTCTTCCTAAGAATTTTGCAGGACCTGAAGCTTTTTCAACAAATAATTTATTAGAAGCTAAATCTTCTACTGTAATTAGTACTCTTTCATTTCCATTTAATACAAAGTATCCTCCAGGATCATTAGGATCTTCTCCCTTTTCTATCAATTCCTGTTCTTTTAAGCCACTTAAATGACAATACTTGCTTTTCAACATTATTGGAAGCTTTCCAATTTGAGTGTTAAATGATTCTCTCTGCACTCCATCTATATGAGTAGAAATCTGTAAATGAATAGGTCCTGAGTAAGTTAAGTTTCTTAATCTTCCTTCTATTGGGAAAATATCTCTCTTGCTTCCATCAGCTTCAATCAATAATGGTTTTTGAACCCAAACTTTATCAAACTTAATTTTAAAGTCTTGCATCTCTTGAGGAATTATTGTAGGAACAACATCTTCAATTTCTTTTATTGCTTCCTGCATTCCTTTATCTACAAAATTATCAAAACTTCTTATATTTGATTCTATGAAAGAATGTTCTTCAAAATATTTTTGAATTAAAAGATTATTTTTATTCATTCTACAACCACCCTATAGAATATTGCCTTCCCAGCAGTAGGACTTTTTCTTACAACTTTTATGACATCTCCTTCCTTTACTTCAAGATTAGTTATTGCTGCGTCTTTTGCTCTTATTTTTGGTAATTGTTTTAAAGAAACATTAAATTTTTCTAGAACTTTCTGGACTTCTACATCAGTTAGCTTGCTATGCTTCGGAACCAAGCTATGCTCTATTTCTGTTTGCGTCATTTTTTATGGAGTATAACGGGTCGGATGGGATTTTCCCAACCTTTTCGATTGATTTGAACCCACGACCACCTGATTGCTTCCCGACTGTTAAAAGTCAGGTGCTCTACCAAGCTGAGCTACCGACCCAACGCCCTAGGCGAGAATCGAACTCGCGCCACGGCCTGGCTGTGGGCTCATTTTAATCTTGAACAGCCCATGACAGGGCCGTATCCTAGCCACTAGACAACTAGGGCACAGCAATCTATCTATGACGTTTATTTTCAGGAAAAACAGCCCAAAATAAGCTTCTTTTTCCTAGCTCATAGAAAGATTGTAACATTTAATCATTTTTAGAAAATTACCACTATATAAAGCTTTTGTTTTACCAAGTATATTAATTCTTACACAATCTAATGAAATACTAAGCAGTTTAGATATATAAATATTATTGTTATAAAAAAAGATGTTTTATGCTATATACTTCAGATTCAGAAGCCTTAAATAGTGTCACTTTATAGTAACTACTATGGCAATATTACTTTTAGATGGAACAACTACAGATTTGATAGATGCAGTTCCAACAAGCGATTTAACAATAGCCGGTTTTAATTCTAATCCTAAGTTAATGTCTATTGCAGATCCAAGTTATCTAGTAAATTTTCCACAGAATCTTCCTGGAGGTTACAAAAGAGATCATAGGGATAAAACAAGAACTTTAAGGGCAGATATTGAAGATTTTGCAAAAGCTAGTGATTTTCCAATTGAAAAGATAGCTTTAGATAATTTTGCGCACACCTCCTTGCACAGTCAAAAAAGGCTAGAACAATCTTTAAATCAGTTTTTTACAAGTATAGATGAAGCAATAGTTAAAAATGGATTAAAAGAAACTGATATTTTAAATTTAAGAAAAGAAATAAACGAAGCAACATTTATGGCTACTTCAAGAGCAAAAACACAGGAACTAAGGACTCTTGTAAAGCCAGTTTATTTGACATTGAGAGATGAAGGCTTTACACATTATGATTTAATACAGTAAATTATTTTCTAGATATATCTAAAAGTAGCTTTTGCATTTCAGGTTTAAGGTTTCCATTTAATTTTTGAACAACTTGATCTAAAGATCTGGCCTTGACCAATGAATTCCAAACATTCCTTCTATCAATTTTAGATTTTAGTAAAGCATTTGCAGCTTCATAAGCACCATTATTAGTATCATAACATTCAGGATCAAAGTAAAACATTCCCATTGCAAGCTCAAGATAACAAGCAGCAACCTCATCTATATAGCCCCTATATAGCAGACCAGTATGAATAAATAAATCAGAAAATGGAATTCTAAATCTAAATTTAGAAAAATTAGAAGCATATTTTAGATGACCTAATTCATGTAATAATATTGAAGATTCTTCATCACAATCTCCAGTCTTATTGATCAAAATTACCCTTGCTGAATCTGAAAAAATTCCACAAACATCGCTATCAATATCATCAGAGTATCCAACTTTACAAGTAATTTTTTCTCCAAAAAAGCGATAGTATTGCCTAAGAGCATCCCTCACTACCCTACGATCTACATTTCCAGATATTTTGACAGTACGTCCTTTATAAATTTCTATCATGCCATCTTTTACAGAAAATAAAGTTTCCATGTCTGGAATATATTTCCTACGATTAAGACTTTCAATTTGCCAAACCATAATAAGCCAGAATTTAATTAATTTATAAAACTTATGAAATTATATTTTATTTAGTAAATTATCAAGATTGCTGGATTTTTTGATGAGATTGTAAGGCTTAGGTATATAACCCTTTATTTTGCCTAAGGCTTCTTCAAAAAATATCTTTTTTCCATCAAAAATAACAATTTCTTTATCTCCCAACCTTAAAAATAGTTCAATGTCAGAATTCTTTTGGTACATCAATAACGGAGGAGTCCAAGCACTGTACCAAACTCTAAAAGAAGGTCCATTTGGTATTAATAATTCCTTAGAATAACTTTCAGAATAACAATCTTCCTCATCCATAAAATAAGTAATTGCTTAAGGCTTATAAATATTATGAATCTCTTCGGCCGGACTCGAACCAGCAACCCCTCGGTATCAGCTGATCATCTTTCATTCAAAGCATGCTGCTCCGTCAGATAATGGGTAATCCCTACAGCCGAGTGCTCTACCATTGAGCTACGAAGAGATGAATTAAAAAGAATAAATTTAGCTTATAAAGGTTTCTGTAAAAATCAGTTTATTGTAACGTTTCTTGATTTTACTGTAACTACTTGCCCTTTGTCGTTTACAAAATGCACAGCTGCAGCAGGCAATACTAAGCTTCCGACAATATCAATCTTGCTCTTGACTTTATATGAAAATATTCTTTCTTCTCCAATTTCCAAAGAAGGAACATTCCAAATCAATCTTATGTTGTTGCTTCCTTTCTGCATATGGTCTGGCTTCAAGGTTCCAAACTCTTTTGTAAGCATCAAGTGATCAGGTATCAAATCTATTATTTTTATTTCTTTTACAGGTTTTCCAGCCTTATTTTTTATATGAAGCATTATCTTAAGTTCTGTAATTCCTTCCTCAACATCGTGGCTTATCTTGAATACTCTCTTCTTTATATTGACCCCCCTTGTTAGAATATAATAAGCTAGTAAAATAAACAATGCCAATGCAAACAACACTATGAAAGGAGTTCTGTAATCAATCAGGATGTTTATTACCTGCTTTTCCCCAGCTCCTACATTGAATTCCCAGACATACATCCCGTCTTGATAGCTGGCTGCAGGATCAACTTTCGTAAAAAATCTTGAAATTCCTGAAATTTTGTATTCAATTCTTCTTTTTATTGGAGCATTGCCTTCATTCTCATTTGTTATTGTAATTTTTTTTCTTAAAAATCCAGATGCAACGTTCTTGCTTTCCTTTATGTCAGGATTGGAAGCTACGGCAAAGTCAGAAGTGTAAACTCCTTTCAATTCCTGGTCCTTGTAGATTCTTATACTCAAAGTATAGACGCCAGGTTTTGTATCTGGCTTCAAGTCAATGTCAAAAGCTTCTGTAAAATCTTTTCCAGGTCTGAAAGTCAAAACTTTGCTTGCAGAAAAAACCTCTGAAGTGACATATACTTCTGCATTCTCAATCAATATGTTTCCATTGTTCTTGAAATCAACAGCTATGCCGTTAGTATCACCAGGGATAAGCTCATCAGGCAAATGAGGAGTAACTTTTATTAAATCTTTTGAAGACGTTACATGCATCACTAATAAAGTTTCTTCTTTGACACTTGAATCAATTACAGAATGCGCTTTTAACGGTATCTCATAGTTCCTGCTTTCAGTTGTTGTGTCCATAGTTCTTATTGAAACTTTTACTTTTTTGCTAGCTCCTCCAGCAATGTCAAAGAAATTAGGCTCAATTTTAGCACTTAAAGCAAAGTCTGAAAAAGGAAACAAATTCAATTCATCTACAAATACTTTTATTGTGTCGCTTCTGGGCTGGTTGTTCACTATTGTGACATCATATACAATTTCCCCCCCAGCTGGCACGTCAGGATTGTCAGTTTTTACCCCAAAAGTCAGGTCAGCCGCATAAGCAGAAGTCGTTAAAAGTAGAATTGCTGCCAATACTATAATGAGCCTCTTCATTGGAATCAGCTATTATAACTTCGAAGTGATATATAAACATTATGGTGAAAAAAAGTACTAAAATTTGAACAAAAAAGGTTATGCAGCCTCAGAAATATGGTTTTCTTTCTTGACTTTTATTATGTTTTCAACAAAGCTTTCTACTTTGCTTTCATGGCTTACTAATATTATCTGGTTAATATCTAGTTCATCAAACACATTCTTCAACCTATCTAGTTGTTCTGAAGAAAAACCATCAGTAGGCTCATCAAGAATTATCAAGTCTCTTGTTTTTATGGTGTTCATGATGCTGTTTACTACTTGATTTAGTCCTAACCTATAAGCCAATGCAACAGCTGTCTTCTCTCCTCCAGACAAATACCCATAGTCAATCTCATGCTCGTTCTGTATTATTACAGGGCTGAAGTCATCGCTTAGCTTCAAGCTTATGCTCTCGGCATCTACTAGCATGAAAAACCACTTTTGCACTAAGTGATCAAAGTCATAATGTATCTTCATCATTACTTTTTTCTCCATAGTTTCAACAAGGTTAGTTAAAGTATTTTCTATGAAGTCCTGCAGTCCAATAAGATTGTCAAGGTTTTTCTTTATCTTAAGCTTGCTTTCAATTTCTTTTTCAATTTCTGCAGAAAAATTCTCCAAGTCTTTTATTTTTACTTCAAATTCTGCCCTTTCTATGTCCAAGCTTCTTTCTTCATTCAATAGACTGTCAAATTCTTTCCTTGCTTTGCCGTAATTTTCTTCCAAATTCTTATTTTCATTAAAATCTTTGCTCAATATTGATATATTCCTTGTTAATTTATCCTTTTCAGATGTTAAAACTTTTATTTCTTTATTTATTCTTAATAAATTAACTTCCCTCTCTCTTAAATTCTCAGCCTTTACCTTGGTTAATTTTAGATTGCTTTCAATGGTTCTTAACTCTTCAAGTTCTTTCTTTGCATTTTCAAGTATTTTTTCATTTTCTCTTTCTTCTCCCTGTATTTTCTTAAGTTCAAGCTCAAATTTTGATATCTTATCATTTTCATTCTTGCTAATATTTAGAATATGGTCATTGCTTACATTCTGCTTGCATAATGGACAGACATCAAGCTTTGAAATGTCATTTTTAATCTCATTTGCAGAGTTTATCTTGTGTTTTAGCTCTTCAGTTTTCCTTATTATCTCTTTTATTTTAAGTTCAATTTTTTCAATATCTATTTTCTTAGTTTTGAATTTATTTTCATCAAAATCCTTTAGATTATTGTTAAACTCTTTTTTCAGCTCTATAATATTTTTACTTAATGTATTTTCCTCATTTAATATTACATTTAATCTTTCAGATCTTAAGTTAAGAAGGCTTTCGCTTGTCCTTAATTCCTCGCTTATCTTGCTGAATTTCTTCATCTTGTCTTCAAAGATTGATATTTCTTTCTTTTTTTCAGTTAATTTTTCTTTTAGTAAGCTTAACTTAGGTTTAAGAAGATTTAATTTATCATTTACAAGTTTTATTTCCTTTATCTTGCTCTCCTTCTCAATTTTTTTAGAATCTAAATCATAAATTTTTCCTAAAAACTCTTTTCTCTTTTCCTTTATCTTGCTTACCACAATATTTGCATTGTCTTTTATTCTCTTGTACTTGTCAATTCCAAAAACTTTTCTTAATGTGTCAACCCTATATTCTGCTTCAGTAGTCAGGATAGCCTTCATGTCCTCTTGTGGCGTGTATACTGTATATCTGTAGATTAAAGACTTGCTTTTAGTAAGAAGTTCTTTTGGATAGTTCAGCAAATCAAGTACATGCTGTTTCAACTCAACAGCTCCAAGTTCTTTTTTGTTGTTGTTCACTATAATGCTTCCAGTGTCCTGAGCTATTCCAGTGCTGCTTTTTTTTAGATTTCTTTTGACAACTATATCCTTGTCATCTATCTTGAAATGTAATTCAACACTGCCTTTATTTTCGCCTTTTCTTAGAAGTCCGTCTCCGCTTAACTCACCTTTAAGCAGTCCAAAAAGCGCAAATTCAACTGCCAGTAATATTGTGCTTTTTCCAGATCCAATGTCGCCGGAAAGCAATGTGCTTCCATTTTCAAAGTCAACTTCCTGACTCTTGTAGCTTCTTATGTTTTCCAGCTTCACTTTTTTTATAATCATTTCCAGACCTCATCCAAGTCAAGCATCTTCAAGAAATCTTTCATGACTCTGTTTTCAAACTCAATGTTTCTTTCACCTTCGTCTTTCTCTTTGTTTAAAATAGTGATTATATTATTTACATTTAATTCAGATTTTATTTCCTTGATTAATTTAGATTCAATCTCCTCAACTGTGCCTTCATCAACCTTTAATTCTTCCATCTCTCTGCTCTCAAGTTTTGCAGCGTTTCTCAAAACAAAATAGCTGTCTTTTAAATTTGAAGTTATTTCCTTGAAGTTTACATCACCAGGCTTCCCAGATTTTAAAGTTCCTTCAATCCTTATAGTTACAATCTTGTCCTTCAAGTCATGCTTGTTTAATTTATCCTTTATTTCTTCCTCAAGCTCTTTAGGATTTTTATTGTTCGCATCAAAATTGAAGGTTTCAACGTCCTTTATTTTAACAGGAACATGCTTGTAGTTTAATTTATCATCAACAATGTAAAAACCTCCATGCTTAAACTCCTCTAATTCTTTGAAGTTATTTGGGAACAAAGCTCCTGGATAAGTTATCAGTCCATATCCTTCTTTCTGTTTTGCAAAAATGTAGTGCGGATGTCCGCCTGCATAATAATTAAAGTTCTTAGGCAAAGAATTTGTAGGCTCTCCAGGTGCCATCTCCAAAGAAGCAGGCTTGAATTCCTCCAAAGTTGCATGGAATAAAAATATTTTAAAGCCTTTTTCTTCTTCTAAATTTGTTCTGTCAAGTTTTTCGTATATTTTTTTATCTAAGCCGCATGCTAATCCTAATATTCCAGTAATCTTGGCTCCAGTCTTGTCAACTGTAAATTCTAGTTTGTTTCCGTTGAGCTTGAAAACATTGTGGCATAATCCAGCTTTCTCCAGAACTTCAATCATAGTTTTTCCAGATGGAGAATAATCATGGCTTCCTGGAATTAAGTAAACTTCAATGTCGTTTTCCTTTAACTTAGCCAAGCCAGCAGCAACATCTCTTATCTGGTCTATGGGCGGCAAAGCAGTATTAAATAAATCACCAGAAATTAATACAAAGGCAACATTCTCGCTTATGCATATGTCCACAGCTTTCAAGAAAGCCTGAATACTCATTACTTTAAGCTGCTCCTCTCTCCACCCTCCTATATGTACATCAGAAAAATGTGCAAATTTCATTTAAACCCCAAGAATAACCTATCCTATAGATTTATTAAAGTTTTTATATTAAATAAAGTAAAATTTACTGTTTAGTCTGATTAATAAAAGTAATAATCCTATTTTTAATAGCAGCAGTGGAAGCATTTGAAAGTTCTAAAACATTCAAGACAGGGGTTATATTAAACATGTTCAAGAAAGTTTCATTTTCGCTTATATAGTTGAAGGCCCAAGTTTGGTTATTTAGTCTTGTAACTACATCAAAAACGCCCAACATTTGGCTATTAAATTGATTTCTTGCGTAAATTGCCTGTTCTAAATATTCTAATTGACTCCCGTTTATTGCACTATTTCTTATGCCTTCAACTATTGCCTGTTCAGCATCAGTTTCATTAGCAGAAAGCTCTACTTTTATAGTAAAATTAATCTCAGAAAAAGCACACAAATTATTTGTATCACAAGTTTTGACATTCCATAGATAAGAATTGGTTGGTAGATTTTTAACTTCAAACAGAGATTTATTATAATTTCCATCAATAGCAATAGTTTGATTTAACTGCCAAACTCCACTAATATTTATATATAAAGAAGCGTTATTTAACCCTTCTGCATCAGAATTATTTGCTATAAATGTGATGTTGCCAGTGCTGTCAAGAGAATTATTTAATGGGTTTATCAAAACAGTAAGTGGCATGTCATTTATCCCAGCAACATTAACAATTATGGTTGTTGAATTTTGTTCTTTTAAGCTATCAAATGCAGTAAGGTTTAGTTCAACTTTGCCATATTGGTTGGGGTAGGTAGAAATATTTATTATGTTTGTGCCATTTTCTATTGTTAAATTAAATTTAGTGGTATCATTCAGTGTAAACGTCCATTCTAACATTGAATCAGTGTCATTAAAGTCTGAGACATTTCCCGATAGATTTAAGGTTAAGTTTGTATCCTCATTTATGGTGATATTAATTAAATTAAAGGTTGGCAGCCCATTTACTTTAAAGTAGCTTTGAGTAAAAGTCCCGTTTGCAATTCCATCGCTAGGATTTAGAAGTACGTAATAAGTGATTGTTCTGTTTAATGTTGTAGAAATATTAAACTTTGTTTCATCTACACCACTAACAACATTAAAGGTGTATACTGTAGGACCTGAAGACGTATTTAAATTAACCCTGCCATAATAAGTCAGATTATCGCCATCAGAGTCTACTGCATTGCTCCAGTTAATGCTAGGAGTCAAATCAGATATAGAAGAATTTCTAGGGTTTGTTATTGCAGGTTTACTAGGATCTAAGGGATCAGTTTCAAATTCAGGGATGCTATTGTAAACATAAAAGCTATGCAACGTGCCCTGCCCCAAGTTGTTTAAGCTGTCATTTGCATAATAGCGCCAGCTTACATTCTGTCCTCTGCTGTAATTCCCGATTCCAAGCGAAAATAAATAATCGATATCTGTGACTGTCCAGTTTTTAAATTGTCCACTTGAGTTTTCAGAAAAAAATACTGTATCCACCCCGCTTGGATCATCTATACTTGCGGTAAAGCTTATCATATTTTCCTTTGTTACTTGTTGAGGAAAATACAATTCGTTGCTTATGCCTGGTGGTAGATTATCTAGTGTAAACTCAAAAGTCTGGCTTGTATTACAATTATTTACAATATCGCAGCTTACAATAGCCCAGTGATAGATTCCAGCATTTGTCAAATTCAAATAAAAAATAAAATCTGATTTTTTTATCTCGGTATAATTTGTCTGATTTTCTGAGAAGACACCTGTAAAATCACCAAAAAGTGTTACATTTTTTATTATGCTATTATCTGCAATAGTAACATTGAATGCGATAAAATTATTATTAAACGCACTGCTATTAGCAGGAGAGTTTAATGTCATATTTGGCGGCAAAGTTTCCTTAACATATTCAAGATATACTTCATCCAATGCAGGAGTAAAATCAGTATTTTCTGTATTAAAGTAATTCGCATACTGGAACAAAGTTTTATTTGAGAAAAAACTCTTGTTTAATATATAAAATTGCGATTCATTTTCAAAGTAAGAATCTGCATTTCCATCAGGTCCAATAAAAGCCTCAGAATCACAGGTATCCTCACAAATTCTAGCCTGCATCTTTAGTGAAACTGCGCCTTGAACATACATTTTTTCTATTTCAGAAGGCGATAAGCTTCTATTCCATATGATAACTTCGTCCATAGTCCCATTTAAAGAATGGTCAGTTCCAATTGACTCATTATATCCTATTAAAAGCACTTGGGTATTATTGGCTAACTTGCCTATAATTGATCTATTCCCAGTTTCCCTTCCATTTAAATAAATTTTTAGCTCATCAGATGTATGATTAAATACCCCAACCAGATGAGCCCAAGAGTCTTTTGTTATAGAAGTATTAGAAACGGCAACTTTCCCAACATTTGACGCATTAATTATTGCAAACGAAGCGTTATTGCCAGTAGTTATTCTCAGCCAATAATGGGCAGGTTTTCTTACAAGGTATGTTGTTGTAGAATTATCATACTTTTTTACCCAAGCGCTTATTGAAAAGCTTCCATTAAAGTCAAGACTTTTGTTATATTTGACAGTTATATGTGTTTTATTTGATGTGTTAAAAGTATATGCAGATAAAAACCTTCCAGAAATGTTGTAAGTTGGGCAGTAGCCAAAAGAACATGTTCCATTATTTTTTCCAGTTTCATCTTTAAAGAATGTTGCATTCTCGCCAGCTCCATTGTTAAGGTGCATTAGCAATACTATGCTATTGCTCATGTTCATTTGCTGGCCATATTTAATGGGAGTAGTAAAAGTAAGGTTATCCCAACTCATGCCGCCAGCATATATTCTAGAAGTATAATTTCCATAAGAATAATAAGGGATTTGATAACTCGTTGAATTTGCCAATACAACATATCCGGATGCATTAGAAGTAGTGTTATAATAAGTTCCTTCATCAAAATCAGTTTGTGTTGAGGTATTATAAGTTGGATAAGGAATTAAGTATTCTTTGTTATTTATATATGTGCTTACATTATAGTTATCTTTAGTATTATAAGGCACCATGAAAAAGCCATGCAAAATTGCTGTTCCGTTCAATGTAATTTTATCTAAAGATCTTATATCAGCAAAGGAAGTTTCATTTTCAAGATGGCTTCCAATTTTCTTTCTAAATCCAAATATGTTGTAATCATAGTCGCAATACTCCATAGTCACGCCTAATTCCTCTTCATAGTTACACTTTAAAGCATAATCATTGACTTCTTTTGTTTTTAACTGCTCAAGATATATATTATTATTGGAATAAAAGGAATCTAATCCGCCATTGGATATTATTTTATGGATATCTTTACTTGAGTCGAGCAAAAAATTGATTCCATTTATTGACAATATAAACTCGCACTTCTGCCTGAAGTCATTCAAAGAAGTTCTGTTATAATATCCGCTGCAGGTAATATCTTCTGGATTATATTTAAAAATAAGTCCATCTTCATTTATGCCAACTGCTTTATCTTCCCTAAATAAAACGGCAGATGTACTTAAGCTTAGCAAAGCTAATAAAAACATTGTAGTTATTGTTAATTTATAGTTTCTCATGGAACCACCGTGCTAATTGTCTTTGAATCTGATATAGTTGAATTGAAGATAATGGCTTTTACAGTCTTGTTTCCAGACTGGGTATAATTGTTTTCTATAAAGAAGAATATACTCTCGCTGCCAGTAAAGTTGAATAGTTGAGTGCTGTTAATTAAATTATCCGAAGTGTTTAGAGACCACGATAAATTCGCTATTTTATAAATCTCAATATTCAATCCAAGAAATTCAAATATAAAGTTTTTTCCAGAGGAGTTTGTAACAGATAAATTCGCTATATTAAAGGTTGGTGTTGGAGGAAATGTAAGATTTATATTTAAAGTCATGTTCATTCTAGGTTGCAGGTAATCTGAAAATAATTGGCTTCCATTTATGTCAGAAGCGCTGCATCTAACCATAACTCCATCCTGAGCGCTTACATTTATGAAATTCCAGGATACATTTTTATCTTTTGTATGATTTCCTACTCTTTCCCAATAGTGCTGGTTTGACTGGTATGTGATGTTAATATCATAGTATGTTAAATTGCCCCTATTGTCAGAATGGAAAACTACCGGAACTGAGCAATTCCCATACTGATCAGGAGTGCAATCAAAAAGATAATTGTTAATTTCTCTAGATAAGTCGGCAGTAAATTGAGGAGAATTATTCGAATCAAAAGTGCCTGCAAGCAGCCATTCATTAGTTTCGTCTGCTCCAATGTTTAATGACGGATTGAAAATCGTATTGTTTATTTCATAGCTTATGTTCATATAAATTCTCTTTGATGTATCAATTGAGTATTCCTTGCTCCAAAAAATCATATAATTCCCCTCAGCTTGATTTCCAGCAGAACCTTCAGCAACCCAGACAACAGATACTTTGTTGCTGTCATTTCCTAGCGCAGCATTCAAAGCCTTAACAACATCTGCAAATACCCATCCCAAACTGCCAGCCCCCCCTATATCTCTGTCAACAGTAACATTGACTAAGAACCCTAAACTTGGCTTATTTGAATAAACTAAATTTTCCTCTTTCCACGTTACATTTGATGAATAATAAAGTTTAAGCCTTCTAGGTGGGAATTTCCTGTTTTCACGTTCATATCCAGCAATAAAAGCGCTAGTTATATTTGCACTTTCTTGTAAGTTTGTAATGTTAAACACTAACCAAGTCCATGTTTCCCCTACATTTGGATCTTCTTTAGTCTGGTTTGAGACAAATAACTCTGTTAGTGAGCCGTAATTAGTATTTATTTTTGAATTACCATCCGCATTAGCACCATTGGTAAAAGTATCTTCCAGTAATTCAGTATCAGGAGTTTTTAGCTGCATATTTCCAGACTCGTAAGTTACATTGCTCTTTAGAACTACCTGCGCAAAATTTACAGTTATGTTCTTAGGCAATGTAATATATCTAGTGATGTTCTCATCACCAGTAAAAGACAAGTTTTCTTCAGCTAATCCATTTGAAAAAGTATTGATATAACCGCTAGAAACATTAGTGCTGTGGTTGTAGAAGGCATCAACAAAGTAAGTTATATTATCATTTTCTGGATCTATACTGCCATTGCACATTATGTCAAACTGATTGAAAAAAGTCTCATTTGTAATGCATAAATTAGTGTTACAGAAAATTTCAGATGGTGTTGTAGGCTCATTCTGGTTTGTAATCCCATAAGTATCAATGTTATTTGTTTCATTTAACTCTTCAATAAAGTCGTCAAAGTCAGCTATTGCGACTATTTTTGATGATATATTTGTAGCATTTATCTGATAAATAAAAGATTGTGAAGTATTGATATTAGGTATTAAAGAGGTGTTTGAATAAGATTCATTGTCAAAAACATCAACGAAAACATTGAAAGCTGGTGCATTGCCTTTATTGGTAACGTTAATCTGCAATGTTGCATCTCTGGCAGCAGTAAAGCTAACATTTAAATCTAGAATAAAATCTGGAAGCGGAGGCGCTGCAAATCCCAAGTAAGAATAAGCGTTTGTAATATAAGGCTCAAATACAAAGTCTACTTGTTTGTTGTTCTTCGAAAGATTTGCATACTGAATTAAGTAAGGTCCGTCAACTTTTGCGTAATGTATTACAGTGGCATTTATCCTTGACCTAAATACTTGTAATCCAGTGGTTGTAAAGTTGGTAGCGTTAGTGTAATTTAAGACGAAATTATTAAACAAATCTGACAAAGAATATTCAATAGTATGCACTCCGATATCTTTTATGTTTACAGTAAAGTTCAGATCAAAATATTCTGTAATATTGTCATTCTGCAAGTCAAGAGCAGAATCAGAATAATTGTAGAAATAGGAGGTTTTTGCAAAGTCTTCGTAATTATATGACGATGTAGTATGATTCGTATCTATCAATAAATCTCCTATTGCAACATTGTCGATAAGATAAGTGCCACTGTAATGTGTGCTCTTTATGGTCTCATTGTCAAAATAAATGTTTAAAGTGTTTGAGCCAGCAGCCATATTATAAAGAGAAGTTGATGATATGCTTTTATTGCTATAATCCATGAAAACAGTGACATTTACATTGCCTAAGCTTTCATTGGCGTTAACACTTAGGGTAATCTTGATAAAGCTCGAGGTATTTACGGCAGAATCAGTAATTGAAGTAATGCCCAAAAGCTGCGCATAATTTAAAATTGTCAAAGGAATCTTCTCTCTTTTGAAAACGAGGCTATCTGTAGTATTATAGACAATGACAGAATAATTAAATACTGTGCCACTCAACAAAGAAGTCCTTAAGCTTATATTCACGTTTGAATCAGACGAGCTGACAAACTTGCTTGTTGTGTTTGATATTGTAGTATTCTTGTCGAACAAAGAAACGATGAAAGTATAATTAGTTGAATTAGTGGCATCCGTTATCAAAGTGAATAAAATTGTATCATTCTTCCCATCATTGTTAATATCTTTCGCAATCCCTGTAGTGTTTGTAATATTTATTGTCCCATCATAAAAATCAAAGTTATAGGAAGCTACTAATTCTTCTAAAGTTAATGAAGCTACAGCTAATGAAAATGTTGCTAATAATATTGTTATTAATATTAATTTATTCAACTTCATTATTTACCTCTTTTCTGCATCCATTTGAAAATCCAACATAGTCTGCCTTGTCTAAGGAAGGATTTGCATTTAAGACACCATCCCTTTCTGAGTAAGCTAAAGCTGCAGAAACTGAAGCTAAGCTTACAAGTAAAAAGAGAAAAATACGCTTCATCTTCCGCCTCGTAGTTTTTTGATTATAAGAGCAACTAAATAGAATAAAAGACCATATGTAAATGGTGCTGTAAAAAATACTAATCCATAAACGATAAGGCAACCTAAATCATTAGTACAATTACTTAAAGTATATATTAATAGTAAAATTGGGTACTGCACATCGAATATAAAAAAACCAGTCACAACTTTAATAATATTGATATCAGCAAATGTTGCTCCAAGAATAGAAATTATTAGACCAAATATAAAACCAAATATAAAATATTTAGCATTTGATTTAAATTTTATTTTTTTCATTTTTATTCCTCCTATTGTCCACTTAATAAAAAGTAATTTCTTTCATAATTAGTAAGTGACTCATTATTCAAAGTTTTTCTAATAAAACTCTTTGTCCATTCATTATTTGTTAATCCCAAATGTGAAGTGCCAGCAATTCCCACTCTTCTTTTATTGTTTGAATTAACATTGCTATAAATTGCTTGCTGGTCTGAAAGTGTTACAACGCCATCATTACCGAAGGGATAACCAACAATTTGCCCCTCAATTAAAGCAAATTTGTTTAAAAATAAACTAGAAGCTGGTTGACTATCAACACTTGACTCAACCCAATTTATATATTGTTCCCATAATTTTAAAGAAATTTTAGAATTATTATTATCAGAGATCATATTTTTCTCACCAAGCAAACCAGATTTAACTATCTCAGGTAGAGTTACATGAGTTTTTCCTTTTGATCTTAAATTTTTTAAACTATCCTCACCAGAAAATTTAATTAAAGTCTTAGCAACACTATCACCTTCAAAAGCACCAGGACACGCAACCCCAACAAAAGTATCTATTGGAGAAGCTGGAAGTGATGTATCTACAATCAGGCTTTTAGTCTCATTCTCAATCTTCCAGTTGTTGCTGTATCCACTTCCATGCTCTTTTAAAGAATCTAAAGCAACCCTGCATCCATTTGAAAATCCAACATAGTCAGCCTTATCCAATGAAGGATTGTACTTCAATACTCCATCTCTTTCCGAATAAGCTAAAGCTGCAGAAACTGAAGCTGGCCACCAGTCGTCTTTCAAGGTTTCATAGGTGTAATCTGGACATGTGTCGCATTCTTCATTTGGCCCTCCAGTAACTTCAATCATCCATCCTTCTCTTCCTGTATTAGCCATCTCGTTGGAAAACTCTTGCCATTTGAACAAGTTATTCCACAAGCCTCCTGAATAAATGACTGGCTTTGCTCTTGCTGTGGCAACAGAAGCTAAACTTACAAAGAGGAAAAAAGAAAAAAATCTCATCTTTTTCTCCCTAGTTTATTCTTAATTTTCAAGAAAAGCCATGTTAATAGCATGCCTATAAGGAACCAAAATAGAATATTAAAAATAAAAAATAATACTCTATTATCTTTATCAATTAAATTTGTCGTAATAGCACCGGGGTATAAAAAAACTAAGAATATTGCACAAAGAAGAAATAAAGTATTTACACAACTATCAGATAAAGCAAACATAGTAATGAATAATATCATTATGACCATTATTACCCCACCAAATATTATTTTATATTTATTTTCCATTTTTTCCTCCTAATTAGTCTTCTGTTTAACATAAAGATTAATCTCATCTTTTGTCAAAGATTCATTATTCAATATTTTCTTAATAAGTACCATATTCGTTCTACTCTCAACCATAAAATTATGTGAATAAAAATTAGATAAGTAAACTTTATTATTGGAATTTATATTGTTATAAATAGCCTGAGCATCATTAGTTGTGACAACATCATCATTACTATTATTTGTAGCTTTCCCTCTAAATGAACCTTCTAATATCGCAAACTTATTAAAAGAAACTCCAGAACCTGGTTGGCTATCATTAGTTTTAGTAGCCCAATCGTTATACTGACTAAATAAATTAACAGAAATTTTATTATCCTTATTCCCATTATCTAATAAACCAAATAAATAATCACCAACAATAGGCAAAGCAATTGCAACAAATTGATTTCTAGTTGCATGATTAATATTTTTAGTTCTAAGATTATTTATTGTTAAACTACCAGCTAACTTAAATCCACTTTTGAATACAGAATCCCCTTCAAACGCGCCAGGGCATCCAACCCCAACAAAAGTGTCTATGGGAGATGAAGGCAGTGAAGTGTCAAGCACCAAATCCCCATCTATATCTTCCCTCTTCCAGTTGTTAGAGTATCCTGCACCATGCTCGCTTAACGAATCTAAAGCAACTCGACATCCATTTGAAAATCCTACATAATCTGCCTTGTCCAGGGAAGGATTTGCATTCAGCACTCCATTAGTTTCTGAGTAAGCTAGAGCTGCTGCAACAGAAGCTGGCCAGTAGTCATCAACTAAATCATCATAAGTGTAGTCCTTGCAGGTGTCGCATTCCTCGTTAGGACCTCCAGTAACTTCTATCATCCATCCTTCTCTTCCTGTATTAGCCATCTCGTTGGAAAACTCTTGCCATTTGAACAAGTTATTCCACAAGCCTCCTGAGTAAATGACTGGCTTTGCTCTTGCTGTTGCGTCTAAAAACTTATTTGATTTTGTTGCTTTTACCTGTTTCAATCTTAGAACTGTGTTGTCATTTGTTTTGACATTCTTCAAGTCTTCCTGGAAAGTATTATGCAAACTGTTATTAACGATGAGCATGAAATTATTATTGTCCTGGCTGTAGTATTTCTGCTGTGTTTCGTTTGCATGCATGTAGTCTGATATTGAGATTGCTTTCACGTCTAAATTGTTAATGTATTCAGAATTCTCAGTACCTATCTTGGCAAAGTATTTTCCTTGATTTTCAACAAATCTTTTTACTGCTGCTATTGTTCCGTCTATTTCTGTTCCGTAAATCAATATGTAATTAGTGCTTCCCTGCTTAAATCCTGCAACGACTCCATTGTAAGGATAAATTCCTTTCTTCCCTTCATAATCCAAGTATCTGTCTTTCTTGTTTACCTGGAACTTCTTCTTAAGCCCATAGGTAAAGTCATTAATTGAGCTTGTAGGTGAAGGCTTTCCAACTTTTAAAGTAACGTCCTGCCCAGAACAAGAGCTTAATATTTCAACATTGTTCAATACTCCATTCTTCTTTAAGTAATTAGTTATAATATCATCAATTTTTCTTAAGTTTGTATTTATGTCAAAGCATACTTTAGGAACTTTTCCCTTGTATTTATTCACTTCGTTATTGTTCCTGTTCTCATCTCCGCTTTTAGAATTTGGATCAACAACGACCTTAAAGCTAAAAAGATTATTCCCATTAAGAGGCACGCTTACTAATTTTGAAGAATAAGAAGATAAGGAAGCAGTTACTGTCCTGCTGTCAATCTTTCTGTTGTCCTTGTCAAAGCCAGTAAAGCTTACCTCAAGGTTTGAAGGTGCTAGGTTCTCTGTTCTTACCAAAGCAGAGACATTCACGCTTGAAGATGAAATATCAGCCAGGCTTACATCTTCAGCATTTAGCAAAACGTCTTTTTTATTTAAGCAAATCTGGCAGTTAAAGCTCAAGCTTTCAGTCTCGCCTTCAATGTCAATCGCAGCCTGTTTGGTCTGGCAGACAGTGGAGGCATCAGAGCATTTTACTTGTATGCTTTGCAGTTCACCGCAATTGTAGTTGCTCAAGCTTAATGATTTGTAGCCATTTGAATCTGATTGTCCTTGTGAATTTGAATTTAAGTAAACATAGGTGCTTGCAACGCTGCTTCCGTCATTGTCTTGGGATAATACATTTAAGGTTCCTGAGCATTTTTGTGCAGCTGCTCCGCCACATTTTCCAGAAGTGCAAGTTCCTGTGCTACAATCAGAAGCCTCATCACAAGTTAGTCCATCGCTTATTTTGGCCTGACAAGTTGAATCGCATCTTCCAGAGTCACATTGACTGTTGTCGTTGCTTGTGCAAGTTTCGCCATTATTTCCATTTGTGCATATTTTAGTTCCAATAGAGCCCATGCAGTCATAGCCCCCATTGTCGTTCCAGCACTGTGAATTTGAAGTGCATGTAGCATATTTATTTAGTTTGCAAATATCAAGAGAAGTAAAAGAATCGTCACGGACTTTCTCTAAATCTCTATCACATATATAATTAGCATCTAAGTCTGAGCTACAACTTTTACTTTCAGTATCAGTACCGCCAATAACCCCCCTCCCACCACAAGATTTAACATTAGTCTTCTTAGTAGTCACGGTCAAAGAAAAACTATCAGAACCATCAGACGAACATTTTGAAGTGTATTCTGTACCTGTGCTACCGCATTTTCCAGAAAAACATTGTTTATCAGCAGTACAAGCATTATAGTCTTCAGTCCCATCAGCAATGCTACAAGGATTTAACAGAGAGGCAGTCCTTGAACTAGACTCAACATCATCATGGTTATCGTGGTTATCATTCTCGTCACATACAGTATAGTAAGGGTTTGGGCACTGGTTAAACTTTATATCTTTCCATGGAAGAGAACTACTATACCTACCTTGCGAATAATAATGGTAAGTAAGTCCACTACAATCTAATTTTTTTCTATCTACAATATAAAATGTTTGGTAAATATACCCTGATCTTCCCCTCTTTCCAGCAGAATTATCGCAATCGTAATAAACCTCAGCTCTAGCATCGTATCTTTTTTTTGTTGAAGTATCAACGCCATCGCAAGTAGCGCATATTCTCGAAGGCAGACCATCAATACCAATCCTACAGTCACTCTCAAGTTTACAGCCAGCTTTCCAAGTAGACGACATCCCCCCAGGGATACTGAAAGAAGAATTACAAGAGTTTGCATTACAACCCCCACCTCCGCAACCCCCACCAGTACTATTATCCCAATAACAATTGTCCCATCGTCCATTACTGTCCCAATCATAACATACCATATCAGCTTCTGTATTAGTTATATCAATTAATTTTGGTAACACTTCATCATCAACAAATGCGATACTATCAGAAGTGCTACTGCCCACACTACTATCACTACCCCACTCATCTATCATTGAGATAGAAAGGGCATTAACTGCTAAAACATGAAATACGACTAAAATTAGGATTAACAACATCCTTTTTTTGTACATCATTAGGATTCACCAAAATGTTCTTTTTTCCATTTCTCCTGAGCCTCAATCCATTCATCTAAATTAAATGGTCTCTTGAAATATTCTTCATACCTTTTGATAAATTCTTCCATAGTCTCAGAAGAATTTTGTGGAAAGTCTTCTAGAGTATAATTTTTCAAAGGATCAAATGCTTGTTCCTCTTCTCTTTTTTTTCTTTCTTCAACATCAGCAGGGTCTATAAATCTCAGATTCACAAAAAAATCAGCGTTTTGTCTTTCAAAGATTTTATCAAAAAAATCAGTATTTTTTACATCATTAATCCTATCAAAATATTTCTCATTAAACTTTTTTCTATTTATACACTCCTCTAAAATATAGTCATAATTATATTCTACAATATCAACCCCAAAATTATCTCCCTTGAAATTGTCTCTAATTAAATTACTTAAGTTATTATAGCATTCTCTTAAAAATTTATCTTTAAAACTATTTTTTAATATAAAAACATCTCTTGATTTACATTGCTCTAAAATTTCTTCTAGCTCTTTTTGAGAATGTGGCAAATCAAATTGATCAGTTTCCAAAACCTTTTTAATTTTCTCTTTATTAGAGTCAGAAGGACAACTAAATTCTTTATTGCTATCCTTCAAAGTCTTAATTAGTTCTTTACTAGATACCCCTTGAAAGAAGAAATCTTCATTTCTTAATACTTCGCCACAATCATCTTCATTACAATCACTAGGATATAACTTAAGATATTCTAAAATAATATCTGTAGGGAACTCATTATTTTCCAAAGGCTTTACAGCAGTTATATCACTAAACTTACCTTTCACTTTTATAAAGAATGGACCACTTTTCCAGAAAACATAACTATTAGTTTTATCATAAAAAACTTTATTGCCATTAAAATCAGAAACTTTAATGCCATCTTCAATTTGAGAATTTACCCAAGAAATCAAATAACCTTCATCAAAAAGAGTACTGTCAATCAATCTTCCATCAAATGGATAAATAGAAACGCTATACTTCACATCAGTTTCATTATCAACTATACTATTTTTATCAACATAAGAAAAAAGATAAACGGGCACAAAATCCTCATCAGTTTTCGCTTCGGCATCTTCATTTAATGTTTCAGAAGAGTACTCGTTGATTAGTTCAAAATTTTTTACTTGAGGTATCTTTCTTATTTCAAAATCAATTCTTTTTTCAACTATTTTAGATTGTTTATCAAATTCCTTAGCTAACTTCTCTTTATCAAAAACATACTCTGCATTAGAAAGTATAGTTATTAAAATTAAAGATATTAATGCAAAAAGTATTGGATACAATTTTCTATTCTTTATAGTCATAAGTAACACCACCAACATACCATTTCTCTTTTAATTTTTCTCTTAAATCTTCGACAGCACGAATTTTAGCATTCTCGCTTATAATATCATCAAACTCTATTTTTATTTGAGCTCTTTCAATATTGATGTTCCAAGCAACAAGTTCAATTGAAGTTATATCATCAATTTCGCTTTTAATATTTACAAGATCATTATAAAAGTATGACTTAAAAGCAGCATTTTCAACGCCACTTATGTTGCCTTTCTCCTTGCTTAAGTAAGTGCTTGCTTTAATTCCATCTTGCTCTTTCTGGTTAAAATCTACAAATAAAGAATCTAAGTTATAATCAATTTTTTTCTGAATGCAGCCAATAAGGATAATAGTCAGTAAAAAAAGCAAAAAGATTACAATTCTTTCTAATCTAAGTACTTTAAAGCTACTTTGCAAACCCCGCAATCCCCCCAATATTGAAGCATTACATAGATATATAAATTTCATTAATTACTTCAAAGTGACTTATCTGCATAAAGGAAGTCCTTTCACTTGAAGGTTCTGTATAGTCTTGCATAGCTTAACATTTCCAGTATGATTTATGTATAGATAGACACAGTTGTCCCTGCTCAAGCTGTTCCTTGCTATATACTTGCTACTGTTGTATAGATAGTTACAGTTTCCAACATCATTGTTTTTTATTGCAAGCTCATTCACGCAGTTGTTCCTTTTTTCCTCTCCATCAATTTTGTCGCAAACTTCAACTTTTCCAGAAGACAAGGCTGCTTTGAAGAAGCATTCGTTGCTTTTATCTGCATTTTTTACATAATAGCACAAGCTTTCATCTTTTTGAGACACAGCAAACTCAATTAAACAATCATTTTTTGTATGCCAATCGCTTTCATCAGGAAGTTCATAGCAGTAGTCTGCATATCCTGCCTGCAAAGCAGTATTATATTCGCAGTTTTTAACGTCAAATTCGTTTCCAGCATCCTTGCATGCTTCTAATTTTGCCTTGTTCTCGTCAGAAATCTCTCTTGCAGGCTTGCATGCAACCAAAAATATTGCCAAAAAAATAATTATCGCCTCTTTTTTCATGCAGTAAAACAAATTAAATTCGTATATAAATTATTCTAATTTATGAATATTAATCTTCTTTATCTAAATAAGCTTCATTTTTATTTGGATTAAAATATAAGGAAAAGTTGTTTTTTCTCAAAAAATCAGTTCCTATAATAGAGGGGGTTACTTCTCTGTCGTCTTCCTTCTTTTTTCCTTTTTGCGTAGACAAGCCAAATTGAATTTCTTTTAAGTCAATTTTAAACAGTTTATTCTCTGTTGATTTTAAGTATAAAGTTGCTTTTTTGCCCAACATTAGCCTGTAGCTTGCAGCCCCCATCTTAAAATTTTCCTTAAACTTTAACGAATCTTCGGGTATTTGCAAAGTTAACGCATCGTTGTGCCCTATAAATGTTGTATCGCTGCCAGTATCTATTTAAAAAACGACATGTTTCAATCCAAAATGATAATTTTCAGAATGAATTGCGATGGTTATCATTAATCGACCATCTATAATCCTTAGAGGAATTCTCATTGCATTCCCTATAATATCATCTTTATTTTTGACACGAATTGTATAACGACCTTAGAAGGATCTACGTTCTCTTTTTTAAGAGTATCTAAAAGTTTGCCCATATCTTTGTTGTGAGCCATTACTTTTCCTTTGTTAAAAGCTACGAATTCACCGTCAAAATTCTTTTTTAACTCCTGAATATTTTCTGCGAACCAATCTAATGCAGATTCGGATTCATTCAATAGTTGTAAGACTTGTTCTTCTTTTACCATTTTAAAGCCCATTTATAATCACTTTAAAGTAACTACTTCTATTTAAAGATTTTGTTTTTATGCCTGCTTCTTCAGTTAAGAATATGATTATCCATCAACCTCTTTTGATATTATTAAGATTAATATAATATAAACGTGCGCCACCATCGTAGAATGATGAATACAAAGCAAAAAGCCAATTATAGACTCAATGTTAAATGTGACGCTCATTATATATAAACCCTTTTATTTTTAAGCTTAAAAACTTAAATCTGGCGCCAATTATATATAAACAACCTAAAAATTAGCAGTTTTTGATTTGGATTTAAAGCCTTACCTTATGTCCGTTCGTTAAAGAATGAACTCTCTTGTTGTTGTAGCCCATCTCTTTTGCCAAGTCAGCAACCCTCGTCATTAATTTATGGTCGCCTTGGCACGGTATTATATGCTCTGGATTCAGTATTTTTATGAAGTCTCTCAAGTCTTCTTTGCCACAGTGCCCTGAAGAATGAACACCTTTAAACAGTCTCAATCCTTTCTGCATGAACTTCCTTTCCATTATAGCCCTGTTAGTTATGTTAGGCTCCACAGGAATTACTCTATTTGAAAAAATTACGCTGTCCTCTTTCCTGAATTCAAAAGGCAGTTCATTGTGCAGCATCCTTGACAATACTGAGCTCTTTTCTCCTTGACCTCCGGTTGCTATGATTACGTAATCGCTTAGCCCATCTTTTTCAATCTTTTTCAATTTTTTTCTTATCTGGTTTTTATATGTTACAATCTCGGCTTCCTTAGAATATTTGCACAACCCAACATTTTCAGCAGACTTGATGTATTTCGTGAAGCTTCTTCCTAAAATCAGGACTTTCCTATTCAATTTGTGTGAAAAATCAATTATGCTTCTTAGTCTTGCGATGTGAGAAGCAAAGCATGAAACAACTATGGCATGTCCTCTATTGTCTTCCTCAACCATGACTTCTTTGAGCATTTCCCTTGCAACAAGTTCTGAAGGAGTTTTATCTTGCGGAGCCGGAATTGAATCCAAAACCAATGCTTTTATTCCAATCTGGCTTAGCTCTTTTAATTTTTCATAGTCTACTTTGTCCCCTAAAACAGGATGGTTGTCTAACTTGAAGTCATTTGCATACAAAATAATTCCTTCCTTTGTATGAACTGCCAGTAAAGAAGTCTGCAGTGTAGAATGAGGAACATTTACAAATTCTACTTTTAAGTCTTTGTTTATTTTGTAAATTTTTCCTGGTTGCACCTTTTCAAACTTGTTTTTTAGATGCATTTTGTCATCATTCATCATTGTCTTAAGAACTTCCAAAGTGAATGGAGTACCAACAATAGGCGCATTATATTTAGGAGCCAAATAAGGTATTGCTCCAATATGGTCTAGATGGCAGTGTGAAGCAAATATTCCCCTCACATTATTTCTCCATGAATTTAATACATTGTCATCAGGGATTCCTTCCAGCTTTATCATTTGCTCTGTTGTTAGCTCTTGTCTGCTCCCACCATCTTCCTCAAAATCAGCTATTTTTTGCAGAAAAAATCCCATGTCAAGAACTATTGCATCGTCATTTACTTTCAACGCAGACATGTTTCTTCCAGATTCTCCATATCCTCCTACGCCACAGAATTCAATTGCCATTATGCCCTCAAGCTCTTCTTGCTGGATATGTTGCTTACAAGAACTAGGAACATTAATCCTATGAACATGGCTCCTAAAACATAAAATACAGGTACAAAAGATTTCAAAGGATAATTGAAAAGAAGTGCTTTCCTTAATAAATCTTCTCCAATCACAAAAGGATTGTACAAAGCTACTTGCTTGAAGATGGCAGGCATTGATTCCAAAGGCAATATTGTATTTGACAGGAAAAGCATTATGCTGCTTAAGGATATTGCAGCTAAAGTTCCTGTCTCTTCGCTCCTGAACAAATATCCTATTATTAATCCTATTGAAATGAATATCAAAGACATGCAAAGCAGTATCAGGCTTACATTAGGCAGTGCACTTAGCAGGCTTCCTCTGAAAAAGTAGTAGGCAACGGCAAATATCAATATCATTTGTAACAATATTATAAGCAAGGCAGTGATGTATATACCAATTATGAAAAGCAGGTCTGATGTAGGCGATATATAGTTCCTGAAATATGCAGTGCTTGTTTTTTCTTTTATTACCAAGTCAGCAACCAACAATATGCTTATAAACATTATGACCATTATGACTAGAGTTGGGAACAAATAATTCAGGTAAGTTTTTTCTGCAACAACTGGCTCAATCTTGGCATTTATCGGACTTACTATCTTCCTTGCATCTTTTTCAGCAACAGCCTTTATTCCATTTATCATTGTCTTGAATATATTTTCCATCAAGGTTCCCTGGGTTACTATCTCAGAATTTGCATTTTTTATTTCTCCAAGCTTTGCAGCAACTTGCGATTTCAGCTTTGCATTTGCATCCATTTGAGCTTGAGCCTCATCAACTAAAGCTCTTATCCTATTCATTGGCCCATAAATCCCGACAGTAGAAAAGTTAAATTGAGTCTTTAAAGCTTCGACATTGCTTTCCAAAGAGTCAAACTCCTGGTCAAACTTTGTTTTTCTAATCACAAAATCCTGCTGCGTCAATAAATCATCTGAAGCTTTTGCAAGATTTGTTGATTTTGAAGAAGCTATCAATATTGAATTTAAAGGAACAGTCTGGCCTGCTAGCTGGTCTCCAGTACTTTTTAAAGTATTTACTATTGTATTTGTAAGCTGTAAACTTATCTCATCAGATTTGGTTGCTATCTTTGAAGTTATAGTGTCCATCAAGCTATAAACTAAGTTTGTCCTTGAAGGATCAACATAAAATGTGATTTGTCCTTGGTTTTCAACGCTTAGTCCTTTAGGAAATATAGCGCATATATGGATTATGCTGTCTTTTATTCCTTTTATGCATTCATCTTGCGAAACCAATTTGTTTACAGCAAAGTTCTTTCCTGAAAGTTCTTTTATCATTGAATCTGCTAAAGGTGAATATTCCTCAGAATAAACTCCTACTCTTATTCCATATAAGCTGGCAGAATTAAAGGCTGTTCCAACCATCATTATCAGGAACAAAGGTCCAAAAACCACTATCAATGCAGAACCCTTGCTTCTTAAGATAAGCTTTATGTTCTTCCCGACTATCCTTAGTAATTTGTTTAAAAACATTTTATGCCTGCGTCAGTTGTTCAAATACTTCATTTAGTGTTGGCTTCCTTACCTCTACTTCTATTATCCTGTCATTTAAGTTGTCAACCAAGCTGAAAATTTCCTGCATAATTTTCTCAGGATTGTCAGTGAATATTTTTAGTCCAGATTCAGCCTTTATGATTTTCTCGACATTCAAGTTTCCAAGATGATTTATTATATAATCATAATTGTTTGAAGCCACTTCAAGGTATATTTCCTGATTCTTTGTATATAATTCCCTTAATTCGTCTATGCTCCCTACTTTTAATATTTTAGAATTATGCAAGATTGCAATTTCATCGCATAGTTTTTCCATTTCCCACAATAAGTGAGATGTTATTATTATTGTAGTTCCTGTCTGGTTCACTTTTTTTATCAAGTCAATCATGTCTCTTCTTAGTCTTGAGTCTAGATCCTCAGTTGGCTCATCTAAAATCAATATTTTCGGATAATTTATTAAGGCGCATGCCAAGTCAAGCCTCTTCTGCATTCCTCCAGAAAGATTTTCAGCCACTATATGTTTTTGCTTCTCCATTTCCAATAAAGGAAGTATTCTCTGTATGTTTGTTTCTATTACACTTTCAGGAAGTCCATACAAAGTGCCAAAATAATTTAAATTTTCTTTGACAGTTAGTTTAGGATAAAAAGAATTGTTCTGCGTTGCAAATCCAAAGTGCCTTTTGACTTCGCTTGCTTCCCTGTCTATTCTTTTTCCTTCAAAAAGGACGTTTCCTCTTGTCGGTCTGTAAAATCCTACCAAAGTGTTAAGCAAAGTCGTTTTTCCAGAGCCAGAAATGCCTATAATCCCTAATATTTTTCCTTTTTTTATGTCAAGGTCTATATTATCAAAAACCATCAGTTTCCTAAATTTCTTGGTCAAACTCTTGACCTGCAGAATCACCTCTTCCATAGCTATCTTAAACCTCTGGTTGTTTTTAAACTTAACGTTGCTAAAATCTAGAAGATATAATCTATTTTAAACAAATAAACTTTAGAATAAATACTTAATTCTTATATAAAATAATTTTAATCTAAATCTAATATACCACATCTTGGAGTAGAGATAACACAATAATAACAAACTAACTAAAGACCCTGCAATCATAATTATCCCTTCTTTTGATTTTACATAATCCCCTAACACTGAAAAACCCGTAAGAACATTATTTTGCTTTG
Organism: Candidatus Nanoarchaeia archaeon; assembly: GCA_035289925.1. Taxonomy (GTDB): domain Archaea; phylum Nanobdellota; class Nanobdellia; order SCGC-AAA011-G17; family DATDVL01; genus DATDVR01. The sequence goes on from DATDVR010000008.1 coordinate 27,390, forward strand.
TTTCTGTTTTAATTTTTTCTTGTATCATTGATATTGGTTCTTGAACTGGTTCACTTAATAAAACACATTGCTCTCTTTCATCAAAAGCATAGCCAGGAGCACATTCCCTTGGAGGCAAGCTTAAAGGAACTTGTATAGCTTCTTCTTTTATAACTGGAATCCTTCTACTTCCACCCCCTCCGCCTCCACCACCGCCTCCGGAACTTCCAGATGAAGATTGTGGTTCAGGCACAGGAAGTGTTTCAGCAACTACAAAGTTTGAAAAGTGAGGAGTTGTTGCTTTAAATCTGACTATGCCAACAGATTCATCTAACAAGGTTGTAGGTAATTCTTTCCAGCTATCTAAATCTTCTTCATAAACATAAAGTCTTACATTACTTAACGAAACAGAACCGAAGCTTGCTTTTGGCAAATTAAAGTGAACATCAAAGGTTTGATTTTCTGGTAAGGTATGATAAATATCAATCTGAAAAAATTCAAATTGTTTGCCCATTTCTGACAAAGAAGGAGCCCTAATTGCAGGTAAGCTATATCCATTGTAATCTTTTTTAATCAATTCTCCAACAGGAGCTGTTTCTCCCCAATTTAAAAAAAATATTGTCGTTGATTCATCTAAACCATCAATTTTATCCACAACCTGTTCTATTTGTGGATCCTCAATTGTCCCAGTAACAAATATTTTAGTTACCCCACCTATTAAACTTGAAGAGCCTGAAGGATCTTTATCAGGATGATAAAAAACTTTATTATACTTTGCATTATCAAAATCAGAAAGCAATCTTCCAGCCTTTCTCCTATCTTCAGGATCCTGCCCAGTTATAATTAATGCAGAATTTGGACCATTTTCAACAGCTTCAATTACAGCTACCCCTTTATCCAAACCTTTTATAGATTTCTTGCCATCTCCAGAAATATCGCACTTATATGAACTTAAGGCATCTACTAAAGGATTTTCACATGGATGCCCAACAACGATAAGATTATAATTTTGTATTTGATCCGGGTTATTAAGTTCAGTATCAAGAAAACTATTAACTTCCCTAAAAGCATTGTTAAAGCTAGACCCATAATTATTTAAAGTATTATTTAAATTAATCCATTCACCTTCCCCAATTTCTTCCCAACTACCAGTTTGAAGTTTTGTTATTATATCTACCAAAGTTAAAACATCTGAAGCGGGGGCATTTGATCCTACAACTACCCCTATATTATCACTTTGCCCATAATAATAAGGAAAAGGATAACTATCAAAGGGGTAGTATGAAGGGGTATAATGACCAGGCCATGAATTAAGCTCTAAATTAAAAGAAACCCTATCGCCATGTAAAGCTCCATTTTCATCCCTACCGGTTACTACTAATTTACATATTAAATTTTCATCTTCTTTTATACTTAGGTTGACCTTTATCTTTTTACTCTCATTGGGATTCAAAATAATCTTATCTGTTTGTATCTCAAATGGGATTTTACTTTCTACTCCACTGCACTCAAAATTTCTGGTTTCATTATCTATAACTATTTCCTTAATTACCCCAATGCTATTAATACTCAGGTTTTCATCTTGACTGAAGTTATTTTTAATTTCTACTTCTAAAGATATAGTATCCCCTGGTTTTAGGTCATGAATCGTACTTCTATCATAAATGTCTTGAGTCGAATGATTATTTATTATTGCTTCTATTTTATTAATATTAAGTTGGTTTTTACGTTGCATCTTTATATAAGCACCAGACATAAATGGGGTACCTATTGATTTATTTTCTCCAATAGTAACAAAAGCAACATTAAATTCAAGTTCGCTTCCATCTAAAAAGACTGCGTCTAAGTTTTGTGGAATCCTAATTTTTATAGGAACTGAAACAGTTTTATTAGCAGGCACAACCACAGACTTATTAGGTACATCAATGGTCAAATCTAAATCTTCTTTTGAGAAATTATAAAAAGGATAAACATCCCTAATAAAACTATCGGCCACAATCAACTTAGATATTTCTATATCTTTAAAAAGAAATGGATTAGTTATAGTAACCTCTTTAATATCAAATATATCCCTCTTGCTTTCATCAACATGTTTTGGATTACTTACCGAATAATCTTCCCCACCAAATCTGATATCATCTAACAAAAATTCATAATTAAAAGTCTGTAAAAAAAATTCGACACTATTATCAAAAATATCTAAAACACCTATCATCCCCCCTTCACCAATAAGGCTATAATCATCTTTATAAATATAATCTGTCAATTCGCCATTAATTTCAAACTGAACGGCCGTGGTTGGCATATCCTCATAAATAATTACTTTAACATTATAACTTCCCCCATTTAGAGTGTAATTGTTTTGGTCACCTTCCTTTATAATATCTGAAAACCCTTCTGCACTCACATTAGCTACCAATAACAAAGAAATTGCTAAGATAAAACCTAATATTTTTGGATTATTCATTTCTTTCTTTAAATTACCTCAAAAAGAAGTAAGATTTACTATATTTAAATCTTTCTGTTATAACTACTTATAAGTAATAATCAATATGATATAACGGTTCTTCTCAATCTTCTGAACTTAATTGCTAATTCAAAAAGATATCTTCCGTTAATAAATAAATCTAAACAAACCTAAATTTCTCATTAATCTTAAACTTATCCCCAACCCCTTTCTTTACTTCTATAATATACTTAGCAGCTTTCCTAGGGGCAGAAAACAAACTAAAGGGTTTTACATTCTTCTTCATATCAACTATTTTTTTATTCTTATCAAGCCATATCACATCTATTGGAAAAAACACAAATAGCATGTCAATTGTAGAGTCAATTATGCTTTCATCTTTACCTTCAATCAAGACTGCTTCATTCTCCTTGAGCTGCTTGCTGAACCTTAATCCAATAAAAGATTTTATGCCATTGCAGACCTTTACATTGTCTATTACAAGTTTATTTCCAGAATATATTTTCATTCTACTTCAGCTTCTAATTTGCCATAACTTATATGGGGGCTTCCAGAGCTTGTATAGCTTATCTTAAGCCTTGAAGTTATTTTCTCTCCGCTTTCAGAAGATATCGCGCATGTGAATGAAAGCTTTTCCTCTTCACCATCATTCAATCCAGAAGAAGCAGCCTGTAATACGTTGTCGCACGGTCCTCCATCAGATTCAAAAGTGATGTTGAACTCTGTCAGGTCATATCCTAATCCGTTTCTTACTACAATATCAGCACTGCTTGTAGCTACTCTGAATCCAACGCAGTCTAATCCTATTGTTAAGCTGCACGATTCAGGCTTGAACTTGCTGAAGTCAAGAACGCCGAAATAATAGATTGCTGCAACAGAAGCCATTATCGCAACTATAACCCATCCATAAGTTGCCATGTACTCCAAGGCAGCTTGTCCTTTTTTGCTGTTCATGATTTATCACCTTTATTTTGCTTTATATCTTTAATTTCCTTGATTAGCTTTTTGCATTTATCTATGGCAGGTATTGCTGTCTCAAAATCCATTCTGTTGCCGTAGTAAGTTAATGAATTTATTTTATATCCTACATCATCAAAGATAACATACAAGTCATTCCTCTTAAGGATGTCTCTGATATAATACCCAAGGCATAATTGGTTCAATACAGCATATCCCTCCCTGATAACTAAGGCCTGCAATAATTCCAGCAAGGAAGTGTAATAATCTTCAAATACAAAATTACAATTTTTCTCATCTATTTCTCCTATTATTTTTATCCTTTCTTCTGCTGTTTCAATCAGAGATTTTGCCCTTTCCAAGTCTGGAGATACTTTTTTTGCAGAGTTGCTTTCTATACAATCGCTCCATGATGCTTCTTTCATTTAAACACCTCTAAAAAATTATTTAAGGTTATGCCATTTATGATGTTATTAGCAAGGTGCTTATTTGAAATTTTATTTATATCATTATAAAGAAATATCTGGATTTTCCTTCTAAGGAATTTCTCAAATTTTTCGAGATTTACATTTTTTTTAGATGGAGTTTCTATATATAAGTCTAGATCGCTTGTCTCTGTATCTTCTCCTTTGGCATAAGAGCCAAAAACAACAATAACAGGATTGCTTAAGGCCTCTTTTAGATAATCAATAATCCCAGAGCAATGGATTTGCTTTATGTTGTAAGACCTTTTTTCCAGCAAGTATTTGAGATTTGTCCTGTCAGCAGTATAAAAGATGACATTTCCCGTTCTTGCTATTTTAATAATTCCTTCTTTTTCTAATTCCTTGCAGTACCTGATTACAGAAGGCAGAGAAAGCTTTAGTGTTCTTTCTATCTCCCTTACCCTCAGCTTGGCAGTCGGGTTAAGGAAAAAATACTTTTGAATTATTGTCTTGATATTTTTTAGTTTCATTTGGTAATATATAATATCAATTGATATTTAAAGTTATCTGTATGCATTCTAGCTAATAGGATATAATAAAATAGAAATTTATTGGCAAACCTCAGTAGCTATAACATCATCTACTTCTGGAGCTAAGCTTAAATTAATTGTTTCCATGAATAACTTATACTGCAGGTAGGTATTGTTTGCAATGTTTGAAGTTATGGCAGCAGGAGAAGATGTATAATTTCCTATGAAGCTTTCTCCAGAGCAGCTTAAATCATCACAGGTTCTTAATTGCAGGCTTGCCTTTGTATAGCCTGCCTTGTAAAGTTCATAAATCTCATTGTTTGACAAAGACCTTTGCCATATCCCTATCTCATCCAGAGTTCCATCAAGGAAAATATCTCCAGTAGCATCCAAAAAGTCATATCCCAATGTTATTGCAGAAGGATTGTCACATATCTGCTGGGTTGTGGTGTTTGACTGAGCAACATTATTGATGAAGAGTTGTCCAAGGCTGTTTTCCACCCTATAAACTAGATGATACCATTGGTTAGAATTGACTGTCAAATCAGAGTATTTTTGGGCTGATACAGTATTACATGATTGCCTAAATGCAAATTTATTAAGCACATTGTCATAGTAGACTTTCCAGCCATCTTCTGAGTTAAAACTTAAGTCCCTTATTATTCCATATCTATCTGAAAGAGTGTCAAAATTAACCCATAAGGAGACTGTGAAGTTGTTGCTTAAGTTCAAGTTTGATGCTGTTATGTTTAATATGTCGCTTGAGTTGAAGTTAAATGCTCCATATAGCTTGCCATTATTAATAAATGCTGGGCAGTTTGGACTGATGCAGACTGCATTATATCCATTGCCAGTATGATCATAAACAAATGTAGTGTTCTCTCCAAAGCTTGCATTATTGTTCAAATGTAAAAGCATAGCAAGGTTAGAGTTGTTATAATTTCCAATTTCCCAGGAATTGTTTAAGAAACTAGACCAATAAACTTTGCTCCAGATAGTGTTGTTTTGGATATGGCCAAATACCTTGCTTGTGTAATCTCCATTAGGGTAAGACAAGTTAAGCTGGTTGTTATAGATAGTGGATATTTCGCTTGCTGTTAAGCTTCTATTAAACATAAACAACTCGTCCATCTCTCCGTCAAATAAATTTGCTCCGCCGGCTGTTGAAGAGCCAATGAACAAGTTTCCAGTTCCAGAAGCTATATTTCCAGCGCCTGTCGGGCAGGTATTATTGTTCTTTCCATTCCAATAAACTTTCAAATTACCCCCTTCTTTAACGCAAGAAATATGATTCCAGCTTCCAGCTGTTGTATAGCCAGAAGGCAAAGTGGTATCACAAAGCTTATTTACTCCAGCAACCCTCACCATGCATCTATATTGGTCTATTGCAGATTCCAGCCTTATATGATAAGCATTAACAGTGCCGCTGTGTTTGTTTAGAACATATTTGTCTCCTGCTGCAGTAAGCTCAAAATCAGGGTTAATCCAAGAGCCGAAGCTGATGTTGCCGCCAACATACCTTATCTTTCCAAATTCATTGATTGTTAAAACATCCCCAATTCCATCAAAGTCTCTTGATTTATCTATTTTAGCAGTATTTGTAACAGAAGGACAGCTAGGAGGGCTACAGGTTGCATTGTCAAATCCAGCGTAATTCTTAACTAAAGTTGTATTTTCACCTTCAGAAGATAAATTGTTGAAATGCAATAAAACTGCCAGTTCATTCAAGCTGACTAAATTAGAGTTTATTTCTAATAGACTTTTATTAAGCATTAATATTCCAGAAGCATTTGCTATAGTCTGATTATAGGTTCCTAAATCCCAGTCTGATTTGTTTGTTGTGTTGATTAGATTTTCGCAAACTGCTGCGCTAGAAGTTACATAATAAGCTTCAAAATTAGACAAGTTTAAAGTTCCATTTGTGTCTGAGCTGAATTTAAGGGTTATATTGCAATATCCTTGAGCATCTGCAACACAATTATCGATTGCACTTTGCAATGTAGATTCGTAATTTTCAATATATTCGCTGCCTGAAAGGTAACCTGTTCTGTTCCATACATTAGTATTTTCAACATACATTTTTAAGTTTGAAACTGTAGTTCTTATTGTAACATTAGAAGAGCTGACTTCAGTTCCGTTTGTTAATCCATCGCTAGGCATGATTGTACAATACCATTTGTCATTTAAGCTTAAGTTTCCTTTTGCCAGAGTTTCATAATTTAAATTTTGATTAACACCATTTTTAAACCACTTATATGTAGATCCTTTTTCTGAATAATTAAATATTGAATGATAGGTGTAATTACATAATAAATCATCGCCTAAATTAGGGATAGATGGTAACACAGAAACATTACCAACTGAGGTAAGATCAATTCCTGCAATTAAAGTTAGAGTTACATTTAAGCTTGGATAATATTCAGGAGTTGCTGTTTCTTTTGAATGAACGTTAAAGTGGGGACTATTAAAGTTCTCTCGCAAATCCATTAAGAAAGTGATTGCAGGGTCACCAGCTTTACAAGAAGAATTAACAGCCTGTGAAACTACTAGTGAAAATGGAGCATTGTTGGATGTTGCACAGATGCTTGTGAAGTTCACAATGTTTTTATCTGGCGTAAAAATGTTACTATAGGTCAATGTTTCTTCTCTCCAGGTGATATTGGTGGCATTCCAAACTCTGTATGTAACAGAACAATTATTCAAATGAGAAACTTTATGCAAAGTTAGGATAGCATTGTTTAGGTTGTAAAGTGAACAATCTACAGAAGAGATATCAAATCTAAAAGTAGAATTAACTATATCAGTCTGCATATGGTAAGTTTCAATAACGCTGGCGTTGGCGCAGTAAGTTGTATCAGGAAGTGTATTTTGGACACAAGTATCATCTAATACCTCAGAATCTGGTTCTTTCAGCTCTATGGTTGTTGAATCAGGACCTACATGAATAACATCTCCAAATTTAGCATCTAAAGTTAGAGTCAAAATTTTGTCTTTAGTATCTATGCTATAGTAATCTAATTTCTTTATATATTTATCAAATTGTTTTTTTGTAAAGTTGAATGAAGTTTCATTTTGCGATACAATGCTTATTGGATATTTATCAAAAGACTTAAAATTTTTTAATGAGTCAAAATTATCTTTTGCGTCTGAAGTTAAAGCAACCTCAACTTTTATGGAGGTATAATTATAATCCAAGCATACAGCATCAGTAACACCATCTGATTTAACAATGCATTTAACTGGAGAATTTTTCAGAGATTCAGCAGACTCAATAGTTTTCCAACCATTATCATTAACAAATCTTATTCCACCATATAGCTCATAGTTAAGCAAGTTGCCATCTTTGGTCATTTTGCTATTGTAAGAATAAGTCTGAGAATTATCTATAGCGTAGCTTATTGAATTAATTAAACTAAATACCAATATCCAAATAAATATTTTCTTAATCAATTTGAACCACTCACCTTTATTCTTGAATAAAGTATCGTTGCATTCTTTGGTAGTCTTACTTGGACTGTCTTATTTTCAGGAGTACTAGTATAAATCAAAGAAGCTTTATTGCCTGTTGTAAAGTTTTCCTGCCTTGTTGAGTTTTCATTAAATATTTTTAAGTCAATATATTCAAAATCAGATAGATTGCCATCGCTTACTTCAACTAAAATTGAGTAATTTCCAGTATCATTTGAAGTTGTCTGCCATAAACCAGAACCATTAAATTCACCACCATAAGAGTATGTTAAGCTATCTCCATCCTGATCAAATGCTGTCAATTGACCACTTTTATTTATATTAATTAATTCGCCAGCTATTCCTGTTAAGTTATCCAAAGGAGCTATAACTGGTTGTTTATTTCCGCTTGAAATCAAAGTCAGTAAGGTAATTGGAGATCCTTGTCTTGTTACAGCAAGTTCAGCTTTTCTGTCATTGTCAATGTCTCCTATTATTGGAGAATTACCTAAGGTCCCAAGAACACGGTAAGCTTGGTCTAATGTTCCGTCATTATTTAGGATTATAACCCCTGTAGTGTTTGCTGCTAGAATATTATAATTACCATCTCCATCTATGTCTGCTATATTTGGTGCTGTTGTTTCAGCAATTGGTGAATAATCATAGTTCCATTCTTGAGAATCTGTTTTAGGGTCATAAGCCCTAAGGCTTGCAGTGCTAGAACCGCAACTTGTTTCTCCATTAATAACAATTTCTGGATTTTCGTCAGTATCAAGATTTGCAATAGATGGAGTAACTCTAGGCTCTAAGCTAGAAACAGTTATTTCTGAATTGGAATTGTCGGCAATACATGCTGTGGCATTTTTTATAATAATTTTATCGAAACAACTGCCAACATTGCAGCTGCAAGTGTGCGTTGCAAATACAATCTCATAATCATTGTCATAATCTATATCATAAATTACTGGAGAACCACCAGTTTTTCCTGCACTTACATTACACGATTGACTTAAAATTCCAGAATTATAATTATATACCCTTAAACCATAAAATTCAGTTATTGCTATCTCTAAATCTCCATCTTCATCTAAATCAGCGATGGCTGGAGCTGAAACCCCCCCTCCATTACTTCCTATGCTAATATTTTTCACTAAAGTTGCGCTATTCCCGTTGTCATGCAAAATATATAAGTCACCTGGCCAAGTATAATCAACCTCTATTCCATCAATAAAAATTATCTCTTTTACCCCATTGTTATCCAAGTCTTCAACAGCAGTATATCCTAAATTACCTATCCTGTTGCTCATAGTCATTGTGCTAAATTTAGCAGGAACAGTATAAGTCCAAGCACGAGTTCCATCAGAATTAAGTTTATATAAGGTACCATTCTCTAAACCAAAGAAGATTTCTAACTTTTTATCACCATATGTATCTGCTAAAGTTGGTGGAGCTATTAAAGCGGCGCCTTCAGCCATAAAAGGATTTTTCCACTTTTCACGTGTCTTTGGATTAGGATTAAGAAAAGTCTGACTATCCTTTCCAACAGCATAAATATATTTATCCGTATTTTCAGAATTAACAATAATAACCTCCATTCCTTCATTACCATCTATATCTCCCATGGCATATCTGGCTATTGAGCCACTATCCTGCGGTACATTTTTTACTACAAAGTCCAAATCATTTTTAGAGTTAGTTGAATCAGCATCGCCTTTTAATAATGTAAAGCCTGCTCTTTTATTATCATGATGGTATGTTGGCCAAGAATAACTGTTTACAGTATCTAAAAACAATCTGTATAAACCAGCTGTTGCTTTCATTGCATGAGGTATTGTAGCATTTGCTTCCTTGCTTACTGTATTAGAAGTTAAACCAACACTGGTATTAACAAAATCGCTACAGGAAGTAAAACCAAAATCTCTCCAAAGATTTGTAGAGCCAGTTCCGCTACAAGCCCAGTTTTGTGGTGTATCATCTAATTCTCTATATATTGTATTTCCATCTACATCATCACTAGCCCAATACTGAGTTTTTTGTGCTGTATACCAAAACAATCTAAATAAATAATCTAATTTATCAGGCTCTACTTTTGACCAATCAAAACTAGAAATTAAATTTTCATAATAATAAGGATTAAAGTTTTTGCCAGTCCAGTTGTATTGAGATTTTAAAGTATTGAAATTATCACCTGTATAATCTTCTAAAATTGAAGAATCTACAAGCGGAACATGTGGATCTAAAAGTACGTGCGAGGGTTGAGCAGCATCTTCCAATAAATGAGCAACTCTCCCTAGCCAATAGTAAGATTCATTTATATTACCTTTCAAATAATTGTCAATTATTTTTGTTTTCCAGAATCCATTGGCTCTTGCCCAACTACTTTGAAATGTTTGACCCAACCCAATATCATAATCACCATAATCTGGAGAGTCTGGTTGCCAGAAATGTCTTAGAAATCTACCTTCTATTATTGGGAGATCTTCCTCTCTAGAACCATCAATAATGTCGTCACCTTGATTATAACCATTATCTGAAGAAGTTCTAGTAATAGAATTAGTAGAATGATTTTTAATCTCAAACGGAATTTGTTCCCAAACAGCTTTTGATTCATTAGTTAAATATTGGTGCACTTCTTCGCCAGATTCAACATTATAAGCATTTACAATAGGAAAAATCAAAATAAGTAAAACTACAATAAAAAGCAAATTAAAGATTCTTTTATTTTTCATTTTTAAATAACGCATATAAAAATCCAATTATTCCTCCAATTATTCCATAAAATATAGGATTATAGATAAATCCATAAAAGATAACAAAAAATCCACAGGATTCACCTATTCCAAGTCTAAGTAAATTACAAAGCGCTTCATCAGGTACTTTCGAAAATATAGTATAAACTATCACAGGCAATCCTAATTTTTCTCCGAAAAGTACAAAAAATGGAACTTTAAATAATCCAAATATCATTCCAATAAATAAACCTTTACCCCAAATAGGGAGTTTTTTCCATCTATCTTTAAGCTTCACTTTTTAAACCTCCATTTATTTCATTAGGAGTCTGCTCCCACACTTTTTGGGATTCATTGGTTAGATACTGATGCACTTCCTCACCAGATTCCACAGTATAAGCAAGAGTACTATTTATAATAAATAAAAGATATCCAATTGTAATTAACAATAATATTCTTTTTTTATTTAACATTTTTATTTTGTATGTAAGCTCCAATTAATAAACCGTATAATCCTAAAGTTATTATACTTAAATAAATAAAAACACTCCAGCAACTTTCACCCCCTCCTCCACAACCAATTATATGTCCTATTAATCCGCTTAGAGGGAAAAAAATCAATAATAATAAAACCCCAGTTCCATAACTAATAAATCCAAGGAAGGATCCTATGATTAAACCTAAAACAGCACCAAATTTATTTTTCAACAAAAATTCTTTTATAGATAAAAATAATAACAATAATCCAATTATTAAAATTATAAATATTGGTATTTGAGTAGATAAATTTCTTTGTGTAGTCCCAGCAAAAAAATAGCTTAATATATCAGCAAACAATATTACAATAAGGGATATCCATAAAAGTTTATTTTTCATTTTTAGTTCTCCAATTATTCTTTAACAACCTCCATTTCAAAAGAATCAAAAGCGCGATGATAATCCTCACAGTAATCTAAATCAGGGCATCTATTAAATCTTAAATTAGAAATAACAACTTTGTGATTATTATCTAAATCAACTTTATTATTCTCATCTTCTTTATCAGCATAAATTTTAGGATATAGTACCCCATTAATTCTAAACCAGCAGGCTTTCTCTTGTCTATCACAATACAACAAATCTATAAGATAATTCTTACCATCTAGTTTTATAGTGCCAATTTCTTTATTTGAATTGCTTATTCTTAATTCTTGTTTATAAGGGAGTTTACTATCGATAGAATTAAATTTTAGATTAGCAAAGCTTGGGTTATATTTAATGAAATAATCATAAGCAAATACATCATCAACAATCCTTCTATTTCCAACCAATGGAGACAATTCTAAAGAATTTATCTTATTATTTAATGTTAAAGCCTGTGATTCTGGAGCAATAAAAGAATCTGCTTGGTTTGGAATCGCTTGATTAGGCTCATTTTCACTTTGAGCAACAACTATAATTGCTAAAGCTAATAGAAATAATGCTACAAGATTAAACTGCTTTATTTGCCCCTCTTTTATTTTAATACCCCCTTAGACTAATTAAATAAGGCTTTATTTATATATAAATCTTTGTAACCATTTAGAAATTATTGAAACAAGCTTACAAACCATAGCCACATTCTTTTGATTAAGCCAGGTTCATTTTCTTCTTTTATTCTAGTGCTTATTACTGGCCCAATCCCTTCCTCAGTTTTCTTATCCGATTTAACTTCATCTAATTTAGGCTTATAGTTTTCAGATTCCAATTCAGCAATAGTTTCTAGTTGCTCTTGTTTTTTAATATTCTTCTCTACTTCTTTTTCAATTTCTAGCAGTTCTGGCAATCTAAAGGTAAACTCAGGATTTCCATCAGGACCTTTAATAAATAATTCTCTTCTTCCTTCAAGTTCTCTTCCTCTAAATATATCATAATCTTCGTAATTGCCAAGAACGTCAGCAGCAGTTCTTCTTGCTTCATCATATTGGGCATTAATCAGCAAAACCGCATGATTATTGTTGTTTTTAATTTCTACAACAGCATACTTGTCTAATTCGTAAACATTTCTGCATTTATAAGAGCTAAATTCTTCAACAATTTCATTCTCGCAGGGATTTCCCACAGCAATTATATTATAAGAGTTTAATATATTAATGTCCTTCAATAGTTCATTGTCCATAATGGTGGTTCCAAAATTCTTTGAGTTGGCCAAGGACTGCAAACCACTAGAGATTTGTATTAATGCAAGGACATCAGAAGCAGGTGCTTTTTCACCTACAACAAAAGCCAAAGGACGATCTTTGTTTTGAATAAAAAAGTTAGGATAATCATCTAAGTAATAAATTGTATCTGCATCTATTGGAGATAAAAACAATAAAAAAAGGCTAATTAATAAAACATTTTTTTTCATTTTATCAAATTAGATAACGTATTATATAAATATTGTGAAAATGCTTGAAAGCTTAACGCTAATAAGTTATCTCTATCTTTATTCTTCCATTTGAAGTCCTGCTTATTGTTCTTCCCTGCCATCCTTCAGTATAATCTATAAACAAGTCAGATTCTAATTTAGTTCCAGCTTCCCCATTGTTGCAGTCCTCAAAAACAAGCTTTTCTTCTTCTCCTTTAAACAGCCCATTTTTTGCTTCAACATTTTTATTGCACGAATATAGATATACAGAAAAATGGCTTAGGTATGATTTATCAACGTTTGCAGTCCTGTAATTCTTGACTAAAATTTCAACCCCATTTTCAGTCGCTCTTATCCTGTCGCATCTTACTTCTGGTATGCCTAAAGAGCATCTTGTAGGTATGATTGCTTCAAAGAAACCAAAAGAAAAAAAAGCCATAACAAAAAGAAAAATAAAGATGAGATATAGTGGCCTCATAATTACTCTATTGTTCCTACTATCTGCCCATTCTTTGTGCGGGTAAGTGCATTAGCGCCAGATCCTTCTGTCCAGTTTATCTGGAGATTTCCCTTGAATCTGTCTCCAGCTGCACCAGTATCTGTGCCTAACGCACAAGTAATTGTTAGTTTTATAGTTTCACCATCTGAAAACGTTGCGTCTGTTGCTGCAGGACTTGCATCACAGGTAGAGCCAGAATTCTGCAAACCAACACTGAAAGAAGTCAATGAAATTCCCATTCCATTCTGGATTACCATCTCAATTGTGCCTGTTGCAATCTTGAAATTGCTGCACCCTACTCCAGGGAAATATACGCAGCTGCTTGGCAGGAATCTTGATGGATTCAATACTCCAAAGTAAGCCAAAGCGCCTATTGCGATAAGAACTACTAAAATAGCCCAGCCATAGGTCATTAAAAACTCTAAAGCTGCTTGTCCTCTTTTGTTATTCATGATTTATCACCTTTATTGTTTTTATTCGTATTTTGTGGCAACCTTGCCTGTTTCTTTGTGAGTTATTGCAACTCCCACTTCTGAATATTGTAATACCAAATCTTCGCTGTAGGAATTTCCTTCTGTTCCTGTTGTCAAGCCTGAAAAGGCACAGCTTAGCTGCTTCCCAGATTTCCAGGTTGTTCCGTTCCATCCAACGCCGGTGCATGTTCCAGCAAGGCTTTCAATTGTAAGGGTGAAATTCCCTAAGTCTTTTCCTATTCCGTTTCTAATTATAAATGTTCCTGTTCCGTCAGACTTTACAATAAAATCATCACAGTTAAATCCAGGTGCCAAGATGCATGATTTTGGCAATATCCCTTTTGGATTCAATACACCGAAATAAGCTAAAGCTCCAATTGCGATTAAAACTACTAAAATAGCCCAGCCATAGGTCATTAAAAACTCTAAAGCTGCTTGTCCTTTTTTGTTATTCATGATTTATCACCTTATTCATATTTTGCGTTAAATTTGCCTGTTTCTTTGTGAACCAAAGTGCTTCCTCTCTCAGTATACTGCAATATCAAATCAGCACTTAAAACATCTCCAATTGCTCCTGTTGTCAAGCCTGTAAAGTCGCAGTCAAGCTGAGTTCCATCAACCCAGTTTGTTCCGTTCCAATTTACTCCATTGCATGATCCTGTAGCGCTTGCCAATGTTATTGTCCAGTTATTTAAAGTCTTTCCAAAGCCGTTTCTTATTATCACTGTTGAAGTTCCATCAGTATTTAATATAAAGTCATCACATGAAAAGCCAGGTGCAATTATGCAGGTGTCTGGCAATGCTCTTTTTGGATTCAATACACCGAAATAAGCCAAAGCGCCTATTGCGATAAGAACAACAAGGATTGCCCAGCCATAAGTCATTAAAAACTCTAAAGCTGCTTGTCCTCTTTTACTCATTAATGAACACCTCAATTTAATATATTTATATCCAATTACTGCTATATAAACTTAACTGTTGTTTTTCATAATTTTGGCTATTTTATTAATTTATTACCACTCAAAAAAGATTAACAAGTAATATAAGATTTTTAAATCAGCTTACTAGCATGAATAAAAAAGCGCAGGCAAGCACAGAATATATTTTTCTTATAGCAATAATATTAATTGTTTTCATCCCTGTTTTATATTACTCAATAAACAAGGTCAACAATGAAGTGAAGTTAAGCAAGGTAAACGAGATGGTGATAAGTTTACGGCAAGGAATAAAAAACATCTACTCTTTCGGCCCAAATAATTTAGAAGTAGTTTTAGTAAACATTCCTGCAGGCATCAATTCAGTCAGCATTTCAGGCAAGGAAATAATATTCAAGTTTGAAATTTACGGCCAAGTCTCAGATGTTATAGTGGATTCGCCTGCTCAATTAGTGGGCAATCTTTCAATAAAGCCAGGCACGCACAACATTTTGATAAATAATACAAACGGAAGCTTAATTAGATTAACAGACAAGGAATTTTTACAATGAAATCTGGCCAAGTTTCAACAGAGTTTATTTTTTCTTTGATAATACTATTTGTTGCTTTGACAATGCTGCTTGCAATAAACTTTGACAAGAGATCACAATTAATAGATCTTGAAAAATTTGTATTGGCAAGGGAAGATTGTTTAAAAATATCAAATGCACTTAACACTCTCTATACTAATGGCCCAGAATCAAGGACTACTTTAAATGTTTACAATCTAGTTTCAATATACAACAACAGCAGGATTGAAATAAACGACAACAAGACAGATGAACTCTTGACCCAATGCCCATACACTGCAGTTTTTACTGACAATTTGCAGAACTTAACAGGGCAGATTAGGTTTATAGTGGATTATGATGGGATAGTGAGGCCTGGTTAAGATGAAAAAAGCCCAGGCCATAATAACAGACTTGCTGGTAGCAGTAAGCATAGGCATAGTTCTTCTTATCTCAATAAACCTGTCATGGGATTACTACACTTTGAAGCTGAGCGATGATGTAACATATTCAGACATGTTCATAAGGGCATCTGAGACAAGCGAAGTTCTTGTCAGCACGCAAGGCTATCCCAAAAACTGGAACAGCAACAATGTTATCCTAGCAGGTCTTGCAGACTATGACAGGAAAATTTCTGAATCAAAGCTTTCAAATTTCGCAGCCCTCAACAATTCTGCAATCAAGGACATGTTCAAGGTAAATCTTTATAACTTCACTTTTGAGATGAAATATAAAATAAATGATTCCAACATAACATCCATAGGCGAGGCAGGAAATGCCAACGTATCAGTAAACTCAAGGAGGCTAGTTATATACAGAAATGAACCGGCAATCGTTAACTTTATCGTCTGGAAATAAGGGGGCAATATTTTCAATAGACGTTGCAATAGCCTTTTTTATAGTTGCAATAGTGCTCTTCACGTCTGCATATTATGCAGGCAGGCAGAATCAGGACTATCTTGCAAATCTTCAGATGTACAAAGCAGGCTACGATGTTGTTACAGTGCTCGACTACAAAAACATTCTGAACACGACAGATAACATCACTCTGCAAAGCAGCATGTACAACCTGACAGCAGTCAACTATCTCATGAAGATTCGCATAGACGACACAAACGGCGCCTTAATAATTATGACAAACGACACTGCGCCTACAGAAAGCCTGGTTTTGAGCGGCGAACGTCCAATAATGAGGGACACTACCCAGGCAATAGCGAGGTTCTGGATATGGCCAAGATGAGAAAAAAAGCTATTTTATTCACTTTAGGTATGGTTTTTTTAGCTTTGTCCTTGCTGTCCCTGTCTTTCTTGATTTACAGAAACAGTTTGTCAAGCAGGGAAATAGACTACAACGCTATAGCTTCAATAAGAATGCAGAACCTGTTCAGCGCTGCAGATTACCATTTCACAAGCCTTTTTTACAACAATACAGGATTTAAGGTGACAAAAAATGAGACAGGAATAACATTCAGGCACAATTTAGATGACAATTTTAATGCCTTTTTTATCAATGCAAATAAATACAACAACATAGTAAATAAAGTTTATGGTGTAACCTCCACAATGTTGTTCAATTCAACTGAAATGTTTTTCAATATCACAAAAAGCTTGAAGGCAACAAGCAGCCAGATAGCCTATAATGTTTACTCAGGCACGGGAAATAAGACAATAGTTATTTATGACGAGCCTTCAGTTTCTTCTTACACAATACGTGTTAACAGCACAGATTCAAACGGCACTGCAGGCTGGGGCACAGTTTCGCCAGGTAATACAAACTTTGTCATAATTGTTGAAGGCCAGAGCGGATGGAGAAGCACATCCCAGCAGCAGATTTCAACATCAAGCTTCAGTTTTGCAGGAGTGTCTGGTTTTGCAAACAGCTTTAACATAACAATAAATGGAGGCAATGTTACAATAAGGACAGACACAGGAAACCTGATTCTTGAAGCAACTTTAAATTTTTCAGCAGCTTCAAACGAAGTTTTGCTTCCGGTTAAAATAGACTATAATATGTCTTCTTCAAACGTCTTCAGATCATATTATCCTAGAATTTTGTAACTATTGGTGAAGTAAAACACTAGTTTTTATTAAAAAGAAGTGGTTTTTAAATTGAGAATGGCGAAAATAAAGTGGTTTGACATAGTCTTCTGGCTCGGCGTATTGGTTGTAGCGCTTGCATTGTTGTTGATGGACAACCCTTCAATAGTCATAGTAGGCATCATCTTCGAAATTTTAGGCACTCTAGGTATAGTAATGGTCAGGAGAAAAGACAAGCCAAAGCCTGAAGAGCCAGAGAAAAAGAAGAAAGATTTGAAGCCAAAGCCATACAACAAGGAAGTGGCTGAAAAAGAACGTCCAAAGAAAGAGCTAGTAATTGGAACAACATCAGAATTCTACAAAAAAAACATAATGATTTTTGTTGCTGCAGTTGTTGTGATTCTTGGATTCATAATCTACCAGCTTGTCAACATTTCTGGCAAATCAATAATATATATTCTTCTGCTTATATTCAATTTTGTAATCCTGGTTTTATTGTTTGTTTTTGGCACTTACTTGATTAAAAGGAAAAAAGAGGCAGAGCTTGACAACAAGCCTTTGATAGAGACAGAAAAAGAACTGAATGCAAACAAGAAAGTGAGCAAGTTCGTGGTTTTAAGGCACTATGTCAGGAAGGCCTTGGAAAAAGATTTCTCAAGAGAGCAAATTGTTAAGGCAGCTTTGGCAGCTGGCTGGCCAGTAAGATTCATAGAAAAAGCCTACAAGAGGGAAATCAAGAGAAGCGATATAATCAGCACTTTAATCAAGGGCTATGAGACAAAGATATTGAAGCGCTATATCAAGACTGCAATGGAAGACGGATTTAAAAAAGACGAGATAATTGCCGCTGCAAAAAATGCAGGCTGGCCTGATAAAATCATTGAAAACTCTTACGATGCATTAGAAGGAAAAGAGCTTGTCTTCAGAAAAGAAAAAGAAATAGGATTGGAGCAAGAGTTGACGGATGAAGAAGAGGAAAAACAGACAAAAAACATCCTGAAAGTAACAGCAAAGTTAATAAAGCATGAAACAGATTTTGATAGGTTGTATAATTTGGTTAAAAAGAGAGGTGCTATGAAGTTGTCTGAGGTTTCTAAAGAATTTAATATCAGTAAGAAGCAGGCAGAGGAATGGGGACAAATTCTTGAGGATCACGAGCTTATTGAATTGTATTATCCAGTAATAGGAGAGCCAGAACTAAGATGGAAGAAATCGAAAGCTACAGGATAAAAACAAACGAGCTGGATGTTGAAGTAAGCATCACAGGTGGCAAAGGAAAATTTAAACAATATCATTTGATAATTCCTTACCTAAACCCTGCTACAGTTGCTTTGCTTGAGCATATCAAGACAAGCTTGATCACGAATGTTGCAGTGACATCTTCAGAGTTGCTTGAGCCTAAAATGCTCGAGTCATTGAAGACAAAGTTCAAAGAGCAAGCCCTAGTTCTCTTGAAAAGATCCCTGCCAAATGCAGATGATGAAACAATAAACTTCCTCCTTTCAGTTTTGATACAGGAAATTCTAGGATTGGACAAGGTAGAATATCTTCTTAATGACGAGTCATTGGAAGAAATTGTAATTGTCTCAGCAAAGGAGCCAATACGTGTTTACCATAAAAGGCACGGCTGGCTTATCACAAACCTAAGGATTACAACAGAAGCTCAAATCCAGAATATAGCAAATATCATAGCAAGAAGGATTGGAAGGCAAGTAACTACATTAAATCCTTTGTTGGACGCTCACTTATTGACAGGAGACAGAGCGAATGCAGTCTTGTATCCAGTGTCAACAAAAGGAAACACAATCACTATAAGAAAGTTCGCGAGAGACCCATGGACAGTAACAGACTTCATAAGGAACAACACAGTTACTTCAAAGCTGATGTCATTGATATGGATTGCAATACAGTATGAGATGAACATGATTGTCGCTGGAGGCACAGCATCAGGAAAAACTTCTTTGCTGAACGTCTGCATGCCATTCATCCAGCCAAACCAAAGAATAATTTCAATAGAGGACACAAGAGAAATTGAGCTTCCTAAATTTTTGTATTGGTGCCCTTTAGTTACAAGAGAGCCTAACGCAGAAGGAAAAGGAGAAGTCTCAATGTTAGATTTATTAGTCAACTCCTTAAGAATGAGGCCAGACAGGATTGTTCTTGGAGAAATAAGAAAGAAAGACCAGGCGCAAGTTCTTTTCGAAGCAATGCACACAGGTCACTCAGTATACTCAACTATGCACGCAGACTCTCTTCCAGAAACAATTTCAAGATTGGTTAATCCACCAATTGATATCCCGGTAAATTTGCTTGACTCTGTAAACTTATGCATGGTAATGTTCAGGGACAGAAGAAAAGGAATAAGAAGAGCTTACCAATTAGGAGAATTTGTTGTAGGAGAGGAAGAAGGAAGACTAGTAGCAAAGCCAAACTTGATTTACAGGTGGAATCCAACAACAGACAAGATGATACAGCACTCAACTTCTGTAAGATTATTTGAAGATCTTACAAGAAGAACAGGAATGTCGCAGCAGGAATTGGACGATGATGTCGCTGAGAAGAAAGCAATTCTTGACTGGCTTGCAAGAAGAAATATAAGGCACATAACTGAAGTTGGCGAAGTAATAAAAGACTATTATCTTGATCCTGAATCTATCCTTAAGAAAATTAAGGTAAAAAAGGAATAAAATGTTCAATGTACCTTACTCAATAATACCTACAAGAACATTAAAGCAGGCTTCTAAAAAAATATTTTACAGCATTGCTTCAAAGATGGCAGTCGGCCTGCCAAACTTGCCAATGTATTTAAGGCAGGCTGAAACTGACTTGACTCCTAAGGAATATATAAGCATGTGCATGCTTTCATCAACTTTCCTATTTGGTTTTTTCCTGATATTTAGTGTTTTCCTTACAAAAGCAGGGCTTAACTTTTTCCTTGGCTTTATAGTTTCAATGATATTAACAATTATTCTTTTCGTCCAGCAGCTCCTGTATCCAAAAACAGCAGCAAACAAAAGAGTTAGGGACATAGAAAAAAATCTTCTGTCAGTATTGCAGAACATTTTGATACAGATTAATTCTGGAGTGCCTTTGTTCAATGTGATAGTCTCGATAGCAAACAGCAACTACGGCCAGATTTCAAAGGAGTTTGAAATGGCAGTTAGAGAAATCAACGCTGGAAAGCAGCAGGTTGCAGTTCTCGATGATTTAGCTACAAGAAATCCTTCTGTTAATTTCAGGAGAGCTATCTGGCAGATTACAAACGGCATAAAGACAGGTTCAGACTTGTCAAGAGTAATAGAGGAAAACATATCAGCTTTAAGCGAACTCCAGTTGATTCAAATCCAGAAATACGGAAGCCAGCTAAAGCCAATTGCAATGTTCTACTTGTTATTGGCAATAATACTGCCTTCTTTAGGTGCAACTTTCATAATCCTCATGTCTTCATTCATCGCAATGTCTGAATTTGGGATAAAAGTAATATTCTGGACTCTTTTTGGGATAGTTTCATTGGTGCAGCTCTTCTTTTTAGGTGTTGTAAAATCAAGGAGGCCAACATTGTTGGGTTAAAATGTACTTACTCCTATCAAAATTATATCCAAAAGGCCTTAAAGAAGGTTACAAGAGGCTTCTTAAAAGTGCTAATATCAACGTGAACCTTGACAGATTCATAGGCTTTGTTCTTTTTGTAGGTGCAGGCCTTGCATTGGCAATAACTTTCTATCTTGGCAAGTATCTTGATATGCCTCTATGGGTCATCTGGGTTTTACTCTTCCTTGGAATTGAAACAACTTTGTACATGTGGCTTAATCTAAAGGTAAACAAGAAGATAAAAGAGATAGAGAAAGTATTGCCTGATGCTTTGCAACTTATGAGCTCTAACTTAAGAGCTGGCTTGACTCCGGACAAGGCTTTCCTTCTTGCTGCAAGGCCGGAATTTGGAGTTTTTAAGGATGAAATAAATCGTGTAGGAAGAGAGATTACTGTAGGAAAAACTCTTGAGATGTCTTTGATAAATATGAGCCAAAGGATAAACTCTGAAAAGATTGAGAAAGTAGTTCTTCTTATCATCTCGGGAATAAAGTCAGGTGGAGAGCTTGCAGACTTGCTTGAAGAGACAGCAAGAAACACAAGAAATCAAGACTTGATGGAGCAAAAAATAAAGTCAAGTGTTTTATCATATGTAATATTCATATTTGCAGCAGTAGCTTTTGGAGCCCCAATACTTTTTGGACTAAGCTCTTTTTTGGTTGAAGTATTGAAGCAGGTCTTCAGCCAGATTGACATACCAGCGTCTGCAGCTGTGAATATCCCAATCAAAATATCAAAGATTTCAATTTCAACAGATTTTATAGTGACCTATTCAATAGTAAGCTTGGTGGCAACATCAATATTAAGCTCGTTGCTTATAGGGGGTATAGTCAAGGGCAGAGGCAAGGAAGGATTTAAGTATATACCTATAATGATATTGATTACATTGGTAATGTTTTTCACCTGCAGGTCATTGATATCAGGATTGCTTGGAAGTTTGTTTGTATTTTAGTAAATCTTTTATATAATCAAAGTCAAAGAAAAACCATGGAAAGAATACCAACAGGGATAAAAGGTCTTGATGAGCTTATACAGGGCGGATTCAAGAACGGAAGTGTCAATCTTATCACTGGAGATCCTGGAGCTGGTAAGACTGTTTTTGCACTGCAGTTTTTGTTCGAAGGTTTAAGAAGAGGCGAAGCATGTCTATACGTCACATTTGAGGAAAGGAAAAAGAAGTTGTACGATGATATGATCGGGTTTGGAATTGATCTGGAAAAATTCGAGAAAGCAGGGTTGTTTGTCTTCTTAGCATATACCCCGGAGCAGGTTAAAAAATTGCTTGTTGAAGGTGGAGGTACAATAGATGCAATCATTTCAAAGTCAAAGATTAAGAGGCTGGTAATAGACAGCATAACTTCATTTGCTCTTCTTTATCAGGACAGGCTTTTGCAGAAAGAAGCTGCATTGGAATTGTTTGACTTGATAGAATCATGGGGTTGTACAGCGTTGGTAACTTCCCAAAATACAGTAAGCGAGGAAAGCACTGTTAATGCTGCATTGGAATTTGAGGTTGACTCAATATTGATTCTTTATCATGTCAGGATCAAAGGAGAAAGGAAAAGAGCTCTTGAAATACTGAAGATGCGCGGCACTAAGCATCCAAACAAGACTTTTGCAGTCGAGATAGACTCTACAGGAATGAAAATTAATCCAAAAGAGCTTATAGTTTTTTAAAAATGGAAAACCAAAATTATTTAGATGAAAGTAATATGATAGTTATAAATAAAGTTCTTTATGATTATTGTGATAATAGAAGGTTCTGCGATTATTTCTATGACGCTTATGATATCATTGAATTGGAGATTGTTAGAAAATGAATGACAATCTATCTAAACAAATAAATAAAAAAATATTAATTGCATCTCTAGTTTATCTTTTAATTTTTTTAGTATCCACTTTTTTTTATACTATTTATAAATTAGGGATTATTTTTTTCTTAAAAAATATGGTATCTATAATTACTATAGCAATTACTTTATCGCCAGTTTATTACTTAATTTCTTGCTCACAGATTTTAATTATAGGATTTTTACTTAAGTTTTTTTATAGAAATAAATATCTTTTGCTTAATAAATATTTGAGTTTAAAGAATAAATCATTTAATATTACTTTATTGCTTTTTACTTTTTTTTGGGTTTTAGTAAACTTTTATATTTGGAGTCAAATAAAATTCAGAGGTTTCCATTAATATGAACAAAATAAGATTTTTATTTTTATCTGTATTATTAATTTGTATTTATTCGACAATAGCTTTTGGATATCGACAAAGTCCTGATGATCCTGATGTAACAGACCCAAATAATTACACTCATCAAAAAATAACTAAAGAAGCTGAAAAAGCATGGAATTTCATGCCTTATAACATTAAAAAAATTTATATAGAATAAAATTCTTATAATTGCCATGGGTAAAGAGTTTGATGAAGACTATCCTGAGGAAGAAGACAACATCTATGATGAAGATGTGATTGAAGACTTGGAAGAGAACGACGAGATAAATCCTAGCGAAGGAGCTTTCATTGAAGGCTATGTTAAAGACTCAAAACCAAAAAAAAAGCTCAGGAAAAAGTCAAAAAAGAAGTGAAATTATTTCTTAGGCAGGTTGTCCTTAAATACCAGTATCGAAACTATGAAGCATACAGCAACCAAAGGCATTATCCAAATGTTTAATGATTCTGTCAATGCTGTCACATATGGAGCTGGCAGAAGCAATAATTTGAATGTTGCTCTCAAGTCTGCCATAAAGTTTATCAGTAAAGCAATCAAGAATACAAACATTCCAAAAAGCAGTACATTGACTCCAGAAGCAAAGCTTTCATCTTCCTTCTTTCTCTTTTTTACTATGTAGATAAAGCTGACTAGGAAAAATGCAAGACTCAATAAATTAAATATTACAGTTGCTAGGCTCATAGTTTACCAGTCCTTATAGTTTTTTGAAGTAATGTTACCTTGTCTCTTTCCTTCCTGAGTTCTTTCTCTCTTCTTACTAATAAATCTTTTAAAATTTCAATGTCTCTGTTCTTGGCATTCACGTCTGAAATCTTAGACTCAACACCCTCTTCCTTTTTTCTCAATTCCTTTGCCTTCTTGTCAATCTGCTTTCCTTCTGCATCCAATCTGTCCTTCTCCTCAAGAAGCTCTTCTTCCAAGTCAAGCAATTCAAGCTTTTTCTGTTTTATCTTTTCCCTTTCGTCGTCAATTTTTCTCTGCATTTTTTCAAGTGCTCTCTGGTTTGAAGTTAAGCTTTCTCTTTCCTTGAAGAAGTCCTTCAATTTTCTCTTTTCAATCTCAATTACTTCCTTTTGATCATCCAAATTTATCTGCAGCTCATTAAGTTTTTTCATTTCCTTGTCATGATTTGCCTTTTCGCTGTTGATTTGTTTTCTTAATTCTTCTATTTCTGATTTTTCGCTGTTGATTTTATCAAGTTCCTGGTCAACTTGCTTTTCTTTCTGCTTTAGCTCTTTTATCTTTGAAGAATATTTTTTCTTTACGTTTTCTACAGTCTTGTTTGCTTTTTCAATTATTTTATCTTCTTTTTCTTTTATTGAACTAGAAATATTTCTCTCTTTTTCGTCAAGCCTCTTACTTAATTTCTGTAATTTTTTGTTCAATGAGTCAAGCTCTCTCTTCTTGTCTAGAATGTCTTCCTGGTCATATAAAATCCTGTCTTTTTCCCTCTTCAATTTGTTGTTTAGTGACTTATATTTGTCTTTTTCTTCTCTTGCTTCAATGTTTTTGACGTCAGTATCCTTGAATTTCTTCTCCAAGTCCTTCTTCAAATCTTCAAGCTCCTCTTCTTTCTGCTTGATTTTCTTCCTGCCTTCAATCAATTCCTTGTCAACCTTCTTTTTCAATGCTTCAAGCTTCTTCACTTGAGGCATCAATGCTTCATGCTTTATGCCTATCTTCAAGGGCTTTACTCCAGCAACAGAAGTTCTATACTGTCTCAAAACAGTTGCCATTAAATAAAGCAATATCAATGCCGTCAGTCCTGATGCCAAGAAATCTCTCAAGTCAGCAGGTATAATTGTCAGTACTTTTATCAAAAGAGGAAAAACAAGTAGTATCAATATGTCAATTATTCTCTTTATCTTTATGCCTTCAACTTTTCCTGTAGCTTTTAGCTTGTACCATGAAAATCCTGCAATTAAAAATAGGACAACTGTTATATAGCCTTGTAAAGTTATGAAGATTTCTGACACCATTATTATCACTCGTGAATAATATCTATAATAATACCATTTAAAAGTGGTATATAAATCTTTCTATGCAGCCTAAGGAAAAGTATATAAAAACAGCTTTAAGCTGATTATATCAAAGAGGTTGAAAATGAATTTTAGTCAGTTGCCATCAGATTTCAGAATTTTAATAGATACTAATAAGCACAATCATCTTGATGCCTACAACATTCTTGAGCAGCTTCACACAAGAGGAATCTGCCTGACTTTAGGAAGACCAGCCTCAAACTTGAAGTCTTTATTGAATGCGAAGGGCATTTCAACTGAAAATCTAACTTTCATCGACTGCATTACAAAAAAAATAAAAGAAAGCAAAAGGTTAGATGATTGCTACTATGCAAATATCGACAATTTCTCAGAGGTTTTTGCAGCAATAGATGCAGCTTCTTCAGAAATAAAAGGCAAAAAATTCCTGATCCTAGATTCATTGAATGAATTGTCCATGCATCACGGCTACAGGTCATTGATTTTTCTAGATTTCCTGCATAACATGCTTGCAACTCATAATTCTCGTGCTATCTTTCTTACAAACAACATGCAAGACCAGCAGATTAGGGCTTATATAGAAAATAAGTGTGACAAAAAGATAATGATTTAGTCAGTGTCCATGAAGTCTTCTATTTTATTCTTGAACTCTGCATCTTCTTTTATGATGCCTCTTAGCTTCATGTATTCTCTAGCTATTATATAAAAAAATAATCCAAGGCTTTTCTTTCCCTTGTTGTTGCAAGGCACTACCAAGTCAATGTAGTTGCTCTCGTTGTTAGTATCGCACAAAGCTATTACAGGCAATCCAACCTTTACAGCGTCTCTTACAACGTTCTTGTCAGGCCACGGATCTGTAACCAATACTATCTTAGCTTCAATGAAGTTGTCTAGATTTGTGTTTGTTAATATTCCAGGAGGATATCTGCCTGCAAAGGCTCTTATTCCTGTCAATTGTGAAAATAATTTTATTGCTTTCCAGCCGTTTTCTCTTCTTCCAACAATCAATATATCTTCAGGCTTGTATTGTGACAAAAACTTGGCTGCTATTTCGATTCTTTCGTTTATTTTTTGAACATTTAAAACAGCTAGTCCATCTGGCCTTATCTTGTAAATGAAAGGCTCCATATACTTTGTCCTAAACTTTGTACCTATGTGTAACCCAACCTTCAAGTATTCATCTAAAGGAACTAGGAAATTTGATTGTTCTTGTTCTGCCATGCGGAAAGTTTACTAAAATTCACTTTATAAAGTTTACTAATACATGTTTAAAATAAGAGAAAAATAAAAGAAAAAAGCCTGTTTACTGGCAGGCTCCATTTGAACAACTTGTAAAGTTCCCGCTGTTGCAGTTAAATGTGGTAAGTGCTGGCGTTGTTCCACTACAAAATCTTTCTGTTAAGAGTGTAGCGTTAGCTCCAGTCCCACATGAATCTGTGAAGCTGTATGAACTTCCGCTTTGGCTTCCACTTATAGTGCCTTGAGTTCCATAAACTACTCCGCCATCAGTGTCAGAACAGCTATTTGTAAAACAGCTAGATGTTACAAAGCTAGTGCAGCTTGAAGCACATGATAAAGTTCCTCCGCTAAATCCTTGGCTTACACAAGTTTGTCCATTTAAATTACTACCATCGCAAACTTCATTTCCATTTACAATTGCATCTCCGCAGTTGTTTTCATTATTATCGCTATTGCCAGTGCAACCAGGATCATTAGGATAGTCTGTTAATCCGTCTCCATCATTGTCTAATCCATCATTGCATTGTTTTGGTGCTGCATTAACAAAAATAACAGCAAGCAAAGCAACCACTAAAATACTGGTGATTAATATTGCCCTTCCTTTTTTATTCATTTTAAAACCTCCATTATTTTAAAGAAGATAATAGAATTAATTATATATATATCTAACTACTAAACAGTAAAACTAATCAAAAAAGATAGAAAAAAAGCACTAGAAGTGCTTTCTTATGTTCCTTACAATGTCTTCAGATTCTTTCTTCAATCCCAATCCAAGACCAATTCCTAATGCCAATGCCAATCCTAGTGCAAAAGCTCCTACTATAATTAAGAATGTGTTCTCCAATATTGAGACATTGATTCCAATCTGTTTTAATGCTAGTATCACCAATACTACTGTTAATACCCAGCTTAAAATCTTGTTTGCTAATTTAGCACCCTTCATTTTTGTGTGCTCATCGATTGTTGCATTCAAGTAATGTATTCCTGCTAGTCCTAACAAGAAGATTATTAATGCTCCCATCAATGAAGGTAACCATAGCGAGAATTTAACAAGCATTGTCGATAATGCTCCAAGCCTTACCAATTGTACTGCTGGTGCCAAGAACAATATTATAATGTACCATTTGACTATTTCTCCTACTAGTCCAGGCACATGTGTATGTCCTACAGCCCTTGTTAATCTTGCTTTTCTGACGTAATCATCCACTTTCATTTTTTCTAGAACAACTCTTACTGCATGCCCTAAGATGACTCCTATAAAGCAACCCACAATTAGAACTATTATTGCACCGATAATATCAGGCACAATTTCTACAATCTTTAACCAAATCTTTTGCAATGGGCTTATGATAGCTACACTAGTATCGCTAATTATATTTGCCACGCATCAACACCTCCGTTATTATAAATAATGTTAAGAATTTATCATTTAGGAATGTATATAAACATTTATACTAATTTTATAGAAGTAACAAAATGTCAATAAATAAGGTAATAAAAAATTAATTGTTTATCTTTTCAGGCAAAGGCCTTTTGATTGTTATTGGCAATATCCCGTCTTCAAACTCCTTCCTTGCAATTTTTACAGAATCGTAGTTCATCTTCTTGAAGTCCTTTTCCTCAATTTTTACCAATATAGGAGCGCCCATTGCAATCTGCAATGCTCTAGCACCAATTATCCTTGCTTTCTCATATTTTGTAAACTTCATTTTTCAAGCACCTTCCTGAATTCCTTTCCTTTGTCGATTCCAATGTCAATCATCTTGTCGATGTCTTCCAATGTGAAAGAATCTGCTCCGCCTTTCTGCAGTGCGCATATTGTTCCGTCTTTCAATGAAGCAACTGTTAATCTTGCATCATAGATTTGTGTCTCTTCGTAATTTGGATCAATTAAAAAGCTATCTTTTATTTTTAGCACAGTCACGCTTGCTGGCAGTTCAATTATTGGTAGTTTCTTTTCAGTCTTCTTCGTGTAGTCTATCTTGTCATTTTTCTCGTCATAATGGGGGAATTTTGCATCTTTTACTGCAGCTAATGCAGCTAAAGCGCAGGCATCAAATAAGTTGCCATTATCATTCAAAGGATATATATCTACTACTACAGTCCAGACTTTTTCTCCTTTCTTTATGCAAAGCTTCTTCATGTCAACGCATTTGCTTTCTCTTATTGCCCTGTCAACAACTCTTGCCAATTCAATAGCCTCTATTCCTGGAGGTCCTAGCTCAAACTCAGGGTTTGACAATGGCAGTAACTCTACATTGACCATTAGATTTCCTTCATCAGGTGAGTCTGGAAAAGGTTCCATAACTTCCATTTTTACTCCAGCTACAACTTCAGTTTCTCCAATTTGTACTTTGGCTGAACCTTCAGCTGACTTTGGAGAGACTCCATATTCAACTGTCATTGGTTTCCTATATTCTAGTAATTTTCTTCCATCGTCTCTTATTCCTTTAGAAACTAGTGAAGTGATATAGTCTCTGATCATTTTACTTGTCATTTTGATACCTCTCCTTCAAGGCTTTCTTCTGAATTTCATAAATTTCCTTGCATCCTTTAATTGCCATCTTTATTGCTTCTTTTAATTGCTCTTTCTTTATCTTTCCGTCTAGTTGCAATAAAGTTACTTCCCCAGTTCTTGGCATTATAGCAATTGGAATGTCTGTTGCTCCCATGTCGCAGTCTTCGTATGCATTGATATCAAGACATAGAGTTCCTTCTGCATCTCCCACAGAGACAGCAGTTACTAAATCTTTCATCGGAATTCCAGCATCAGCTAAAGCCATTGCAGCTGCACAAATAGCAGCGCATCTTGTTCCAGCATCAGTTTCAACTAGTTCAATGAAAATATCTATTACAGCGTTTGGATAAGCAGTCAAGTCTAATACAGGTGTCAATGATTTCTCAATTACCATGGACAATTCTTTTGCTCTCCTGTTTGGGCCTGGCCTTACTCTTTCTCCAGCACCAGAAAATCCCATCATGTTGTAGTTGCATCTCAAAACTCCCTTCTCAGGATTCTGTAAAAACTTAGGATGCAGTTCTCTAGGTCCGTATACAGCAGCTATTGCTCTTGTATTTCCAATCTTGAACATAGCACTTCCATCTGCTCTTTTTACAACTCCAGTTTTAGCTTGAATTGGTCTTAATTCGTCAAACTTTCTTCCATCATTTCTTTTCTTGTACATGTTGTTCACCTTTGATTACCTTCAAGTTCTTGCATTTTGATTCTAAGAATTTTGTCATTTCTTCTGTCAGTCCTTCCCTGTGCGCTTTCTTTTCTATCATCTCGATAGCTTCAGACGCAGTAAGCACATTTTCAGGTTCTCCAGAAATCCAGACAATTCCGTTTTGTCCGACTATTATCCTTGTTCCTGTTTTTTCTTTTATCAATGAAATCATGGATCCTTGCTTTCCAATTATCCTTGGAACTTTTGAAGAAGCAACCTTCATTATTTTTCCAGGGCTTAATTTTCTCAAGCCTGGTGCTCTCATTGTTATTTCAACAGTGCTTCTTGTAACCTTAGTTACTTGAGCAGAGATATAATCGCCGAAGCTGTAATATTGTGCCAAATCAGCTCCCTTCTCCACAAACTCTGTTGAGTCTCTTGAACTCATCACAGCATCATTTGCGCATCCGATGTCTACATACCAGTTTGAGAAGCTCATGTCAACAATCCTTCCGATTATTGTGTCGCCTCTTTTAGGAACGTATTTTCCATTCAATGGAATTATTTTTATTAATCTTCCATCAATGTTTATCAAACCTAATTGGCTTGCAATTATGTTATCATTTTCTCTGAATGTGCCGTTTGCTGGCAAAAAATCCATTCCGTTTGCCAATATCTGTCCAGGCACTACAATTTCTTTTGTTTTTACTAATAATTCTCCCATTTTTTTCACCTTGTTCTCATTACTTTTAAATCTATTTCACCATGAGTTGCTTTGTTCAATTCAGAAAACAATTCTTCCTGTATTCCTGCTGGAACTTCAACTATAATCTTCAAGCTTCCATCATTCATCCATTCTTCATGTAAAACCTTGTACTTTTTAGCTACAGGAAATGCTCTTGCAGAATGCTGTGGTGGCACTATTGCCTGAATTTCTTTTACTTCAAATTTTATCGGTATGATTGGCCTTAATTTTCTCAATATTTCTTCAACCTGCTCTTCAGCAGACTTGTTTTCATCTATTTTTACTTTAGCTTCAGTCATAGCAGCTTCTATTCTTTGAGGAGGATGCGGATATCCAGTCTTAGGATCAACAGCATTTCTATGAATTATGTTTATTACTTGCTTTTTCTTTTCTTCCCTGTCCTTTGCTAAATGCTTTGTTGTTAGCTGAACATGACCTTCTCTTACAATAATTCTGAAAACATTATCAATGTCTCCTGTTCCAAAAATCTTCTGGACATCATGCAAGCTTGCTTTCTCGCCTTTCTTGACATCCTTGAAAACATCGTCTACAGCCACAATGTCTCTTATTGCAACCTGCTTTCCTCTTTTAAATTCTAAAGCTTTGTCGCAGTCTACTAGAATCTCAAAATGCTGGCCGTTCCTGTCTATTCTTGCTAATACTGCCTTGTCTACATCTACCATTTTACTTTACTTTAGAAAGCTCTTCCTTTGTGTATCTCTTGAACTGCCTGTCTGCCAGTGTGATGTAAGCTCCGTCAACCCTTTCCATGCTGAAATCTTTTCCTAGAACTTTCTTTAATGCATTCAATGCTAACTTTAATCCATCATCAAGAGTCATGCTTTCTTTGTACTCCTTGTTTAATATATCTTTAACTT
The DNA here is from genome assembly GCA_035289925.1 of Candidatus Nanoarchaeia archaeon. Taxonomy (GTDB): domain Archaea; phylum Nanobdellota; class Nanobdellia; order SCGC-AAA011-G17; family DATDVL01; genus DATDVR01. The sequence goes on from DATDVR010000008.1 coordinate 58,632, forward strand.
CTGTCTCAGCTTCGCCTATTGCTGTTGCTTTGTATTCGAAAAATATTCCTGTTGGGTCTGTCACAAACAACTGTGCACCATCGTTTACCCCTATGAACATCAATGCTACCCCAAATGGTCTTGCTCCACCTGCTTGTGTATAAACTTGTTTTAAATTGCAGATGTTCTTTACTAAAGATTCTACTTCTATAGGCTCGTCAAATGTAACTCTATGCTGTTGTGAAACTACTTGTGCTCTTTCAATCAATATTCTTCCGTCAGAAATAATTCCTGAAGCTGTTGCTCCAATATGATCATCAATCTGGAAAACTTTCTCGATAGACTTTCCAACTATCAATTTTTCTACTATTCTCTTGTCTGCAAGCAATAAAACACCATCTTTGCATGTAACTCCAATAGCAGTAGTTCCCTGCTTTACTGTCCTTTTTGCATATTCTACCTGCAATAATCTTCCATCTGGGCTGAACATTGCTGATGTTCTGTCATAACCCATTGCTTGATGTGACATTTCTGCTGCTGGTTGCATGTTTTATTCCTCCTTTAAATGTAATTTTTGGCTTTTTGTATTGAACCTGACAATATCAAAGTTCTTATCAAAACTGCTTCTTTGTTTATATTCTTTACTAATATCAATGCTGATCTTAAAATATCTGCATATTTGTTGCTTACCTTCAAGATAGCCTTGTTTCCCTTGGCTTCAACCAAGTCTAAATTAGCTTTAGAAAGCGTGAATTCGCCTAAAAAATCCTTTATTTTATTGAATAATTCAGTCTTAATTTGAGAGACTTCCAGCTTTTTATCTGCTATAATCTCAAATGCTAAGTATCTTTTCTTTTGTCTTAAACTTGGTAATAACGGCTTGATTTTAGCCACCTTAAAGAAAAACTCTTTAAATCCGGTTTTCCTTTTCTCGTACTTAACTACTATAGAATTTGGGTTTATAAAGGTTGCTTTTTTAATAAAAAGCGAAAAATAGATTTTTATAGTTAAAAAATGCTAAATATTAGCAAAAATAACCAATAAATTTATAAATAAGAGATTTTATAGATATTACATGATAATAGAAACTTCAGTTGAAAACTACCTATCCATAAAGGATAAAATTATATTTAGTCTCGAAAGTAGTTCTAGCAAGAGGCTTCTAGATAATTTAATAAAGGTTGATGAAAAAACAAACATACTTAAATCTGCAGCAATATACGGTGCAAACTCTTCTGGCAAATCTAATTTTATTAAATCGCTATTCTTTATATGGTATATGGTTAAAAACTCTCATAACCTTAATATAGATGCAAAAATTCCAAGAGTTCCTTTTAAATTAAATGATATTTTTTTAAGGAAACCTAGTAAATTTGAGCTTATTTTTATCTACAATAATATAAAATACCAATATGGATTCTCTTGCAATGAGCAAGAATTCATTGAAGAATACTTATTCTACTGGCCAAAGGGTAGAAAAGCGCAAATATTTCATAGAAAAAACACAACGGAATATAATTTTAAAATAGATAGGAAAAGGCAAGAACTTATAAAAAGTCAGATGAATAAAAATGTACTTTACTTATCTAGAGCCACACAATTAGGCTACGATAAAACAAAAGACGTCTACAATTTTATTATTAATAGTATAGTAATAAATTATAGCCCTATTTGGGCGGATTTTACAATAAAAAAGATTCATGAAGACGAAAAAGTTAAGCAGATGGTTATTGAAGTATTACAAAAAGCCGATTTTGGGGGAATACAAGGTATAAGAATAAATAAAGAAAAAAAGAAGTTTAAAGGAGTTGAATTAAAATTAGATAAAAGAGGAACGTACTTAAATCCAATTCCTATAGAAGAAAAAGAAGAAGATTTTTATGACATAAAATTTTTACATTCCAACGAGCACGGAAAAGAAGTTGAATTAAATTATCAAGAAGAGTCCGAAGGCACAAAAAAGACATTAGCTATGCTAGGCTGGATATTTGATATTCTTCAAAATGGTAAAACAGTTTTTATAGATGAAATAGAAGCAAGCCTACATCCAAATATAATAAAATTTCTTGTTAAGATGTTTAACAATAAAAATAACAAAAAAGCTCAATTAGTATTTACTACTCACAATACAAATTTGCTCGACAATCAATTATTTAGAAGAGATCAAATTTATATTTGCACAAAAGAGCCAAATAAAAATACCTTAATGAATTCATTTTTAGATTATGAACTAAGAGAGGGGGTAGATTTTGAAAAAGCATACCTAGATGGCAGAGTTGGCGGTCTCCCATTCATAGATGAAACTTTTTTTGATCAAAAATGGTGAGAAAAAATGGGCATAAGTCAACAAAAAATCTATGGATTTTTTGTGAAGGTAGAACTGAAAAGAACTATTTTAATAAATTGAAATATATTGATAGGATAAGAAGATTAGTAATTAAAGCTATAGATGTCACTCATAATAGTGCAGATGGTATAGTAAAAGAAGCAATTAATTTTAAAGAAAAGCATAATAATTTTCAAGAAGATGATATAATTATATGTGTTTTTGATAGAGATCAAAATAATAGAGAACAACTAATTAAAGCAAAGTCTCTAGCTGATCAAAGAGATATCAAACTAGTCTTTTCTAATCCTTGTTTTGAATATTGGATTTTATGTCATTATGGCCATTTTCCAAATCAACAAGAAAAGCAAGAAATAGAGAGGAAAATACTCCGATACTTGGGAAATTATATAACTAATGATCCAGACTTATATATTAAAACTAGAGGTAAAATTCAAGAAGCAGTTAAAAATTCTAAAAAGATGTTTAACCAACATATCAGAAATAGAACTCAAATAATAAGCAGAGAGAGCAATCCATTGACACTTATGTTTGAATTAATTGATTTAATCAATTCTTTTAAAAACTGAATAAAAGTTTTTAATAAACTTCAACGTCTCTCTTTTTCTTCTCAAAATTCAAGGCTTTCTTGACTTCAGAGCCAGTCATTCCAATAACTTTCCCGAAAGCAATCAAATCTTTAGCACTTCTCATCTCAAATTTGTTCTTGGCACCAGAAAATAAAGCCATTCTTACTTTGTATTTTCTGCATAATTTGACATTCTGCATCATTCTTCCAATTATCTTTTGTTTATTATCAGAATTCAAAGCTAAATTGAAGTCAAATCCGATTGCTATCTTGTTTTCGCTTGCTTCCTTGCATATTACCTGATTCAATCCAGAGCTTCTTGCATTCAGCTTGTCCTTTTTTTTGTAATTTTCAACTCCAGTTATAATATCAACATTGAAATTAGAAGCAGTCTTTATTATCTTGTCTTCATCAGCAGTCTCAAAAATTTTAAAATCTTTGAAAGTGTAAATTTTAGAAAAACCTAAGTTGAACATGCTTCCTTGAAATCTTACAATGTCTATCATTTGTATTTTGAAAACTTAAAACCTTTTAAGCCTTTGCTAGTGTCAACAACTATTATATTATGGTTATTTTTTGCAGCTTCAAACAAGCAGACATCAAATATCTCTGCATCCATGTTCTCCCTTATCTTTAATTTGTTGTAATGCCTCTTTTCAAGCCTTTTCTTCAATGTTTTTAAATTGCATTTAGTAACAAAACAATAGTCTACTTTAGAAGACGGTAGATAATGGCTTAGATGGCTGTCAATTACAATGCTTTTCTTGCTTTCCTTTATTATTTTCAGTAAAAATTTATTTGATTTGTTGACATCAACTTCATAAGTATCAAATTTTTTATTGTATTTTGAGTAAATTTTATTTTTTTTAAGCAAATTGTTAACATCAACATATTCTGCTTTGGCTTGCCTGGAAATTAATTTAGCAAGGGTTGTTTTTCCTGTTCCAACAGATCCGCTTACTGCAATTACAAATTTATGCATATTAAGACTTCCTCAAATAAATCTGATCATGATGATCAAAATCAACAAACACAATTTTATTTTCAGATTCAATAAATTTAAAAACTAAAACAAAAGAACCGCCAACATGGACTCTTTTTTTATCTTTTAAATCATATCTAAGATTCTTGTAATGTTCTACATCTGCAGAATTAATAACTTCATCAATCTTTTTTATTGCAGATTCGTAAAGAACTTTATCCCTTTTATATAATTTTTCTAATATCTTCTGCAAAGATGGGAGGATTTCGTAAGAATACAAAACTATCCCTCTATTATTTTTCTTAATTCTTTAATATTCTTAAAAGGTATCCCTTTTTCTTTTTCAAGCTTTTTTAGCTTTACGATATATTCGGGCCTTAATTCAGGTTCGAGCATTTCTTCTCCATATTCCTCAACGACTCTAGTTATTGCTTCGCTTTTAGTTTTTAGCTTATATTTGGCCTTCACAATATTTAAAACATGATTCACTTTCTCTGGTATTTCTATTATCGCTTGTACCATTTTAACTCCATATTAATACAATATTAATATCATATTAATATATAAAGCTTTCTATTAAGGAGATAAGAACTCTTTGATTCTGCCTTTTTTAACATCATCAAAACTTAGCTTTAGTCTGACTATAGCATCGTCAGCTATCTCTTCTTTTCTCTTTAATTTTTCATATTCTTTTTTTGTAATGGTAATAGTCTCTTGCTTCATAATTTAAAATAATAATCTTTTCTTTATATACTTTTCTGTGAATTATCCGTAAAATTTTCGGTTTATGCTATGACAGTTCCTTTGTACTTCTTTCCTTTCAAGAAGTTTTCAAAATTGCCCATGTTCTTATTTAAAATAAATGTTTTAACTTTCTTTTTCATGGCAATGTCTGCAGCCTTATGATCCAAAACAAAGTGCAGTCCAGCTTCATATTTTATCTTCATTATAATTTTATGGAAATCTTTGTAAGATATCTTGCTTATTAATTGTGCATCCCAATGTTTTTTTGGATCTTTATCATATAATCCATCAACATCAGTCAGATTAACAAAAGGAGCTTTAAAATGCGCAGCAATCTCAGCAGCAACAGCATCAGAAGTCTGGTCTTCCTCGTATCTTAATGCGCCGCAAAACACAATCTTGTCTTTTTTTATCAAGTTTCCAATCTCTTTTATTGTAGTTGGAAGTTTTTTATTAGCATAATTTTTGAAAAGCTCCATCAAAAACCTTGCATGGAATCTTGTTATAGCAATTCCAGCTAGACATTGTATCTTATTGCTCAGTCCATCTGCTCTTAAAGCTTTAATATATCTTCTTGCAGTAGCTCCTCCGCCAGTAACAATGATGAATTTTAATTTTTTCTGCTTAGTTAAAGTCTCTCTAAATTCTTTCAAGAAATTATAATCAACATCATCAGGATTTATTATGCTTCCTCCTAAAGATATCACAATCAGTTTCATTTATACCTCTTTTTATTTATCGTCAACAGTAAATAATCTTGAATCGTGAACGTCAAATATGCCTATTTTTGCTCCAGCATCAAGCCATCCATGGGCATAATTCAATGCAGCAAAGGCAGTGACAATGTTTCCTTTTTCCTTGAAGTGCTTGGCATCAGATAAATACCTTTCAACCATGTCAACAAAGTCCTTCCTTGTCTGTTCTCCTATATCAAGGTTTTCATGGCTTTCTTTTGCCTTTTTCAGAGCTTCTTCAGTCACAGAAAAGTACTTTTCAAGCTTCTCATTGCTTATGTTATTCCCCTCTAAAACCATGATATAATACTGATTAAAGACCTTTAAGAAGTTTTTGCTTTGTTTAAAAAAATCAATTATATACTAACTCAAGAATAGTAGCATTCATTTTTATACCCAAAAAACAGCTGTAAAAGCAATAAAGGAGGTATTATTATGAAAGATGGAGACAGTAAGACATGGGGCTGGATAATCCTAATAGTAGGTGTAATCTACTTACTTCAGGACTTGGGATCAGCAGCTTGGTGGCCATTTAGTTGGTACACATCGCTATTTGTAATAGCAGGTCTTAAGTGGGCTTTCGCAAAGTAAGCCCTTTTTCTTATTTTTGATAAGTTTTAAATACTTAGGTCTTTAAATCAGATTTATGAATCCAACAATGCCAAAAGTTTTGGTCGGTTGTCCAACATATGACGGCATGGATTACTGCTTGGAAAGATATGTTAAGGCCGTAAAGAATCTGAGCTATCCAAATTATGATGTTTTGCTTATTGATAATTCCAAAGACGATAAATATGCAGAAAAGATAAAGAAATTAGGCCTGAAGGTAGTTCACATTTCAAGAGATTTAGAGCCAAAAAAGCTTATTGCAAAAGCAAGAAATGTTCTAAGGCAGAGAGCAATTGAAGGCAACTATGATTTTTTATTAAGCTTGGAGCAGGATGTAATACCTCCTCGCACTATAATTGAAAGAATGCTGAGGCATGGTAAAAAAATAGTTTCTGGCATCTATTTCAAGCACTTTACCATAAAACTTAAGATAGCTACAAAAGAAATTGTAAAAAAACAGATTCGTCCTATACTTTATTTGCCAATCCCAAATCATGAAGACAAAATGCATTTCTGTACTGCAAAGGATGTTGAAGGCGACAAGCTTCTTCAAGCTCGCATGGCAGGCTTAGGAGCAATAATAATCCACAAGGATGTTCTGAATAAAATAGAGTTCAGGGTTCCAGAAGACTTATCGACTTATGATGATGCATGTTTTGCAGATGATGTTATAAAAAACAATTTGCATATATATGCAGATACTTCAATTAAATGCAAGCACTTAATCCTGAACAAAAATGACAATACTAGCAAATGAATTAATGAATCACGAATATAGAAAGATAGAAATGCCCTTAGAGGATATTTTTCCAAAGCTTCACAAAGTAAGCAGGGAGGATATAAAAGAAAATTTTTCAAAGCTTAAAACAAATAATCCTCATGAGACAATTTTCAATGTTGCAACCGAGCTTTGGGATCATTATTATTCAAGCATACTAGAATGCGACGGATTCTATGATAAAAAATACAGCCAATTTTCAGGTCGCTGCCACCAATGCACTCCAGTTCTAGGATTGGTATTAAATTGCCTTGGTTTTAATGTTTCATACTTAGAATGCTTCAGGATTAAAGAACACTTTTCAAAAACAGGTAAAATTGAAAAAGTTTCTCCAGAAGAAGAGCCAAATCCAGAAATGAAGGCTGAATTTTGCAGCATAAACAGGATTCCTTATTGCTGCTTAGAAGTTAACATTGAAGGCAAAAATTATTACATGACTGGCAAGCATCTAAGACCAAACAAAAGTGGAGAAAAAATTGAAGCTTTATTGACACCAGAATGCTACATTCCTTTCGAAGGAACTTTCCATCATCAATTAAATAACTCAAAAAGCGGCATTTATCTTCAGACAGTAATTCCTGATAAAAATCCTGATTCAATAAACTTCTCAGAAAGAATAGTCTGGAAAAAGCAGACTTTCAATGACAAAAATCCAGAGCTGTTCGCAACTTTTCTTAGAATGCACTTAATTTAGCATTTACAAGTGCTAGCAGTAAATTTATATAGCAGGTTTTTTATTGAATTTGTATTGAGGTGAAATAAACGTGGCATTTGAAGCATATTTGATTCCAATTTTAAGCAGCATTTTCGCATTTATAGGTGGTTTAATAGCAGTAAGAATTGTTTTCCCAAAACTAGCTGATGTTTTAGATGGTGTCATTAACGACGAGCCAATGGTCAATGCATTAATAGTCTTCCTTACAGTTTTTGTCTGGGTAACAGTTTTAGGCATGGGAATAAACTTCTTAAGCCCAATGAATACGAGCTTAGGCAGATACCTGGCAACCTTGAAGCCAATATTGGATGTTATTAATTCCTTAGTTCCTTACTTTGAATGGATTATAGTTGGTGTAGGAGCTTTGCTTTTAGTTTCAACTTGGAAAAAGCACTAATAATTTTAATTGTTCTTTTTTATATCTTTCGTATAAGGATAATTAGTAAACTCCGTAAATCTTCCGGCTAATCTGCAAATTTTCCAAACATATCATCCATAAAGAATATATTAAAGCTCTGATTACTACTTTACTATGATAAAACAACTAATAAACTACATTGTATCTTTCTTTAAAAAGAAAGAAGAGCCATCATATTATGTCTATTTCAAAAAAGCTTTGAATAATTATTATGAAATGCATGATTTGACAATGAAAGAGTTTAACATGATGCAAAATTGGAAGAGATATGATTATGGCTATTATGCTGCAAAATTGGGATATTACAAGGAGAGAATAGAATTTTTGCAGGAAAAGATGGATAGAAACCTAAAAAAATATAAGCTTTGCAGAGGCATATCAGAAGGCTCTTCTTTGGCCTATAAAACCTTGGACAGTTTGGTTTCAGTTTAAAAAATCCGGAAGATTTTCGGATTTTTCACAGCAAAGTTTATTAAGATGTTTGAATATATATGTTATAGAATTAATTAAACTTAGGAGGTTTAGAATGGAATATAAAACACAAACATTGTTAGAAAAAGCTAAAGACATTGAGGGCGAGATTGGTGAATTAGAGAAGAGTCTATTAAATTCAAAGACTTTGCTTGAAAAACCAATAAAGACCATCACGTATGGTAATGACTGTCCTTGCCCTGAACCGCTAAGTGCAGCACTTTATGTGGTTTTTTCACCCATAGAATAAGATTCTTTTTCTTCTTTTATTTTAAATTAAAATAGAAAGATTTATATATTACTTGAGTATTATAATAATATTATATAAATAATACATGGAGATAACTATGGAAAATACAAACAAAGAAGAAATGAAGTTTTTTGAGATAATAAAGAGTACTGGAACAAAAAAAATATCAGTAAATCTAAGCAATGAAACTATAGAAAAGATTGACGAAATAGCAGCAGGTTTAAGGATAACAAGAACTTTGGTAATAGAATCAATAATGATGACAGGCTTAAAACCCTATTTAGAACTTATTAAAAATGCTAATAAAAGAATAAGAAGTATAAAAGCATATCAAGAGCCTAAAAAAGCAAAAGAACTGGACAATATGATTGAAATAATAGCAAACTTCAGAGAAAAGTGGAAAATTTAGTTAAATAATTAGGTTTATTTGATTTCTTTCATTCCAGTTTCTTTTACAACTTTTGGTTTCTCAATCTTTGGAACGTCTTTTACTAATACAATTGTCCAACCCCTGCCTAATTTATCATCTACCCTTTCATTCCTTCCAGAAATTCTTTGTCTAAATCCTGGGTTCCCACTATAGCCAGTATAATTTCTACCTTTCCATCCCTTTATAACAACCATATTTTTATTTATAGTTGAGGTATTTTCATTATTTTTTTTTACTAGACATCCAAATAATCCTCCAAATTTAACTCCAAAAGTGCTTTTATATTTGGTATCTTCCAATAAATTTACATCTTGAATACTAACTGTAGCTCCAATATCAAGTTTTCTTACGTTTGTATGATATGCCTGGAATTTATTCCCCCAAGGATAAACCCTGTTGTCAAGCCCTCTGTTTGCTTTTTCAAACTCTTCTTCAGTTGCTAATCTAGCTCCTTTCCATTCTGCATAAGCTTGAGTAATCTCTAAGTCATTGAATAAACTAATCAAATCTCCTTGCCCTTCTGGAAAACTTTTACTTTCTTTATTCCACATGCCTTTCTTAGAATGTTCAAATTCTCTTTCTATGTCATCTTTTTTTAGTCCAAGGTTATTAAGATATTCTTTAGCATCTTCTTTATAAAATGGTTTCAATCCCTTCTTTTTTGCAAAGTCGCTGTCAAAGAATTCTTTCATTTCTTTGTTTGTAACAGGCCTTTCCATTATGTAAAAATCTTTTAAAAAAACAGGATTGCTGTATGGCCTTTCAGAAAGCCAGCATTGTTCTGTAAATTCAAATACCTGCCCTTGTAAAAATGAAGGACTATTTTCTTTCAGCCAGCCTATAATGGTTTTTACTTCTTTTTCTTCTGTGCCTTTGTCAAAGAAATCCTCAGGAATTAATTTATATCCATTAGGCGTCTTTATTTCTTGTTTCTCAAGCTCCCTTTCTTTTAAAGCCTGCCTTGATTTTCCATAGATGTTAAAAACTGGTGTCTCGCATTCCCTGAATGGAGTTAGCTCCTGTAATTGCACTTCTCTTGCACTGGCATCAATATTCTTCAGAAATTCTTTTTGCTCCTTGAAGTAATCTTGGTCTAAAGGCAGTTTCTCAGCCTTGGCAAACTCTTCAAGAGCATTAATCTGAGTATATGCCAGATTTATTGCATTTTCTAGCTTGTCTTCTGCCCTTATCCTGTTTTGCAGGCTTTTTCTTAAGTCATTTCTTTCATCAGGCTTCTGGCTTGTTAGTTTATTTATTTCAGCTTTGACAGCTTTTTCATAGCTTTTTACAATCTTAGG
>DATDVR010000009.1:0-19130 GCA_035289925.1 Candidatus Nanoarchaeia archaeon
ATGAATTTTTCAATTCAGAAACAACATCATTTGTTTTTCCATAAGCTTCAAGCTTCATCACAACCTGATTTTGAGCTATGGAAAAATCCTGGACATCAGAAGGAACTCTAATGTAAGCGCATCTTGTATTCCCAGGCCCTAGCTTGCTTACTTGCTCTGCCATTGCAGCTATTGTGTCAACAGTTTCCTGCGCCTTCCCTAACTTGATGTCACTTCCTACATTTTTAAAAGCAACATTAGAAACTACAATCAAGACTGCTAGAACAAAGCCTCCAATTATTATATACTCAAAACCAGCCTGACTTTTCCTCTTTTTTATTTTACCTGCACCCCTTTTCATAGTTTTAATTAGAAGCAATCTCTCCTTGAGGAGAGCAGCTTCCAATGTCTTAGGTTTGTGTATTTTACAATATAAATAAATCTTCTTTTAAGATATATAAAGGTTGCTTATTAATTTTGAAGTAGTCATTAGATTTTTAATTTCTGCCTTAACCTGTATTTTCTCTGATATTCCCTAAACTTGTGCAAATTTTTTGATTTATACTGTTTACTATACCTCTTAACCTTTAATCTGTTCTTTATCCTGTATTCCCTGTTTTTTTCTCCTTTAACTTCTTTTATCTTCATTTTATCTAGATATTATCATTAACGCTATTTTAAATCTTTTATTTTTCCAAAGTAATATACCTTATCTTCAACAGCGTAGACTTCAAAATCTTTTAAATTGCCCTGTAAGAAAGGGCTTAGATGCTTACTCTTTTGCACATCGCTTCCAGGATTGAAAGAATTAAATGATGGCATTACAATCAGAGTATGGCTTTTCCATTTTCCTTTTATAAAACACTTAAACAATTCATCTCTTCTCTCCTTGAATGAAACTGCAGGATGCTCATGCCCTATTATCAATGTTTTTCTCAAGTCAGGTATTATCTTATCGCCATGCATTATGCTTATGTTGTCAACATTGTAGTAATCAACAAGCTTTACGTTTCTTTTCTTTGCTATTGGGCTTAAAAATGTGTCATGGTTTCCTTTCACAAATATTATTTCTAAATTTTTAGGTAAAAAATCTATTAAAGCAAGAACTTCCCTCCATTCCTGCTCAGAAATGTTTCCAAACTCGTGCTTTATGTCTCCATTGAAGATTATTTTTTTTATTTTCACTTTATCAAGGATTTTATTAAGCCTTTCCTTCAATTCCTTGAACTGGAATCTTGGCACTAATATTCCTTTAGAATTAAGATAGCTTTCATATCCTAGCTGCAAATCCCCAATTATCAGAATACTTTTATACTTCAATGCCAAGTCAACAATCTCAAGATTCTCGTATATTTCCATGATATTCACAATAAAAAAACTTTAATTAATCTTTCTATATCTTGAATGCTTCAGAAATTCTTTTTGATATATCAGTATATTTGTCGCCTTTGCTTTCAAGCCTTTGAGCTAAATAGCCGATGAAGTTGCCGTAATCACCACCTTTGTGAATCCTCATATCAAGAGAAGCATTAAGCCTGAAAATCTTCTTCTCCTTGTCTTTTGCATCATTATTTATGTTTTCAGCAGCGATTTCAACAATATCAGCCAAAAAATCAAATTTCTCTTCTTTAGTTTTGCAGATGACGTCTAAATTTAAGCCGTTGCCTCCACGAATAACTTTGAGAAGATGCTCATAGTCGTTTCTGTCTAAATTTTTAATAACTGAACTTCTCGGCCCTGGCTCTTCTGTCTCGTTCATTTTATTCTTCGTCAGAAGAGGTCCTGATTATTTCATTTGTAGTCTGTAACCTTACTAATCCCCCTGTTTTAGAACAATATGGGCACCTATCAGGCATCTTGCCAGTATTAGGTGCAAACTTGTAGTTGCATAATTTGCAGTTAAATTTTGCCATGTCTATCACAAAGAATTTAGGTTTATAAAGTTTACTTATATTTATTTAAAATCTCCCTAATTCTATTGGCGGCATAAGCAGGATTGTCTATTTTATTTATTTCTTTTAAAGTAAATTTGCGTAAATCATTATATAATGCTCTTTCTTTTTCTCGTTTTATATCAGCCTCAAAAGTTTTTATCACTTCTTCAATGAGAGATTTAGCAGACTTAGGATTTATTTGTTTATCCTCAATCATTTCAGTCAATTTTGTTAATTCATCCTTAAAGCCTGGCGTACTTAAAGTTTTCATGTAATAAACAAAAAAACACAACTATTTAAATTTTATTAATCAAACTTCTGGTTCTTTCCTATCTTAGCCAGTACCATTGTATGCATTCTTCTTAGAAATTCTATCTTGTCTTCCATTTTCAGTATGTCTGTATATCCTTCCATGATGTTTGAGAAAGCAAATGGGGTAGGAATTGAAGTGTGGATAGGTTTTAACTCTATTTTTCCTTCATTAATATCTTTCAAGACCTTGGTTGCATTCTCAATGTCCATTAAGTCTTCTAAAATTTCTCTTTTAGCTTCCCTTAGTATTGAAAAATTCTCGCTAATCTTCCTTACCGCGCTTAATAATATCATAGAAGAAACCTGCTGCCTTCCAACTTTCTTCTTGTAGCCTTTGTATTCTCTTAAAATCATTAAAGCTCTTCCAGCGCAATGCCTGAATCTTCTTTTTAAGATTTCACTTCTTTCAATTGCTTTCTCCATCACTTTTCTTAGCTGCTCAGCTTTAAGCATCTCAAAAGCTCTCATGATCTGTATGTTTCTTGTGTATGCAATGAAAAATCCGTTGTCATTTATCCCTATCTCTACATCACGTTCCTGCATTTTTGCAATCGCATATCCGACAGCCCTTGACAGCACATCATTCACTCTTCTACCAAACAAAGAATGGAATATCACATATTTCTTTTCATTGTCAGAATAATGCTCAATTATTATTTTTTTATCATGAGGTATTTCAGAATAAAGATACTGCTCTTTAAAATAATTGTAGATGGCCAAAGCTGCAGCATCATCAACATAAAGATAGTGGTTTATGAAGTCTAAAATTTCTTTTTTGTCGCAGTTTGCAAACTTGTCTTCCATCAATCTCCTGAATCTCTGTATTTCTATTGCCAAATCAAAGCTTAATGGCAGCATCTCAGAAAACCATGAAGGCACTGTAGGTTTTTTCCCTTCCACTGGCCTGACTTGAGCCACCATTCCTCTTGCAAATAAAAATTCGTACGTATTTCCTCCTAAAACAAATATGTCCCCTCTTTTCAGTCTCTCTAAAAATGATTCATCTATAGTTCCAATAACTCCTTCTTCAATTTTAACCAGAACATTAGTTTCATCAGGAATTGTCCCTATGTTCGTCATGTAAATAATTCTTGCCATCTTTCCCCTTTTTCCTATTTCTCCAGTCTTTTCATCATACCAAATCTTGGAATAGATATGCCTGTCTTCTAAGCTAGTATGAGAACCAGTCAAGTAATCAATTATCTCCATGAAGTCTTTTCTATCTAAATTTCTGTAGCAGTAGCTTTTTTTTATCATGTTGAACATTCCGTCTATGTTCCATCTGTCAGCTATAGCCATCCCATAAATCTGTTGTGCCAGAACATCCAAACAATTTTCTGGGATATGAATTTTATCTATTTTTCTTTCAATTGCAGACTTAAGCATTACCGCGCATTCAACTAAGTCATCTCTATCCAAAACAACAAGTCTAGCTTTAACAGTTTCATGCAATGCATGTCCAGATCTTCCAGTTCGCTGGAGCAACCTGGCAACAGACTTAGGACTTCCTAGACAAATAACAAGATCAATGTAGCCAATGTCTATCCCTAGTTCAAGACTTGTCGAACAGACAATCGCCTTCAGCTTTCCTTTTCTTAAATTTTCTTCAATGTCCAATCTGTGCTTCTTGCTCAAGCTGCCGTGATGCGCTCCAATATTCTCAATATATTTTTTAGGAAATTTTTCTTTTAAATGATGGACTACTCTCTCAGTTCCTGCCCTTGTGTTTGTAAAAATCAAGGTAGTTTTATGTTCCTGAATCAAATTGTCAAGCATTTCGTACAAAGAATCGTGCATTTTTTTCTGAGAAGCTTCAATTAAGTCTTCAACAGGGCTTAGCACTTTTAAATCCATTTTCTTCAAAAACTGAACATTTGCTATCTTGCAGTCTCTTCCTTCCCCAACCAGATAATGAGCAATTTTTTCCAAAGGAGCAATGGTTGCAGATAATCCGACTCTTGAAATGCTAGGACATAAATTTTGCAGTCTTTCTAGACTTAAGCTTAGATGCACTCCTCTTTTATTTTCAGCCAAAGCATGCACTTCATCTACAATAAGCCATTGAATATTGTTCATGTGTTCTATAAATCTATAAGCGCAAAGCACTATCGCTAAACTTTCAGGAGTAGTTACTAAAATATGCGGAGGTTTTTTCAGCATCTTTGCTTTTTCAGCTTGCGTAGTGTCTCCAGTCCTGACTCCAACCCTTATGTCAAAATCTTTTCCTTCTTTTTTAGCTATCTCCATTATCTCCTTCAAAGGTTCTTTCAAGTTTACAGAAATATCATTGGAAAGTGCTTTTAATGGAGAAATATATATGCAATAAATCTTGTTTTCTAGCTTATTTTGCTCTGCTAAGTTTACTAGCTCGTTTATAACTGAAAGAAAAGCAGTCAAAGTTTTACCAGAGCCTGTAGAAGCTGAAATTAATATATTATTTCTATTATGTACTTCCATTATGCCATATGTTTGCGGCAAAGAAAATCCTTTAAACTTGGAAAAAAACCACTTTTTGACTATAGGATTTAAAGTTTCAACTATCTCATCTTCTTTATATCCAGATTCCATAAAATTTATCATAGAAAAGTCAAGTAGTATTTTACGCTTTATAAAGATTATGAAGCTGTTTGTCGTGATTAAAAACTTTTATTAACCTTATAATTATAGTAAAATAAATGCCAGAAATAACTAAAAGCATAGTGGCTCCAACTCGCGAAGCATGGAGAAGATGGCTTTCTAAGAATCATGAGAAAGAGAATGAAATCTGGTTAATTAAACATAAACGTCACACTGGCAAGCCTGCCTTGAATGCTAAAGAAGCGATGGAAGAAGCTATTTGCTTTGGCTGGATTGACACAATAGTTAAAAGAATAGATGAGAATACCTTTGCCCAATGCTTCAAGAAAAGAACTGACAAAAGTAGGTGGAGTAAAAATACTTTAAGCTATGGAAAAGAAATGATAAAGCAAGGAAAAATGACTCCAGCTGGTTTGAAAAGATATCAAGAAGGTGTGAAAAAGCCTACAATAGATCATGATTTGCCTAAGAATCCTAAAACTCCTGAAGATTTGAAGAAATTATTGAATAAAAACAAGAAAGCCTTAGAAACCTTTGATAAATTATCGCCTTCTGCAAGAAGATACTCTTTATGGTGGATTGAAAAAGCTAAGCAATTAGATACTAGAAAGAAGAGAGTAGATATAATATTTGAAAGATTGAAAGCTGGAAAGAAAAGTCTGATGTAAGTTCTTAAGGATGTTATGCGAATCTATTTTTCATTGCCTTTTTTCTCCCATCCGAATGTTCATACATCATATGACTCCCTACTTGTCTTAAAAATTTGAATCCTAATTTTTCAGCTATTTTGGCTAACTCATTGCCATTCAATCTAGGCAATCTTGACAAGAACTACACCTCTATTTGTTGTATACCTATGAACTGTGTATTAATCTCTAAATCTTCTTCTTTCCCTACATAAGCTTTAATTGCTTCCTTAGTTCTTTCAATCAATTGATCAATAGTTTTACCCTGAGTATGGCACCCTGAAAGTTCTACTACCTCTGAAACGTACCATCCATCTTCATCCTTTTCTATAACTACAGTATATTTTTTAACCATATTCAATATAAAGTAAACAGTCTTTAAATAACTTTCCGTTCGTGTAAGGATGGTAGACGAACTAATCTTGAACTTCAAGGCATCTTTTAATCTCTGCAACTTTTCTTGGATTAAGCGAGATATGTTTGCTGTTTCCTTTTCCAGTCTTTTTAAGTAAAATAATAACCAGTCCTTCATTGACAAGATTTTTTAATGATTTGTCTATTGCTCTTTGTCCTTTGTGAGTATTTCTGAAATGTTCTGGAAGTCCTTTTACAACAAAGTCAAGAGGAGTGTGCTTGCCTCCCCAAACATTTGCATTTACCAGTCTTTGTAAAATAAATTTTTTCACTATTTCTTGCATAGCAATTAAGTCTAATGTTTCTTAATAAAAACTATGCATCTATTTTTATATATCAATGTATAAAAAGGAAAGGTTTAAATATTTGATAATATTAATCAAAGTATGGCAGAATCAATATTTTTAGATTATGTTGGAGACAGTCCAAGAATGAGAGTCTTGCAACACTTAATTGAGGGAAGGAAATTTGATTTTACATTAACAGATATGCTTAACACTGGTGTAAGCTGGGGAACTTTGAACACTTTGATCCCAAAAATGCTAAAATTAGGCATTATCAATAAAACAAGAAAGATTGGAAGAGCTACTTTGTATAAGATAAACCAAGAAAATATCGCCGCAAAATACTTCATCGAATTGTATGATAAATTAATATTAAAGAGACTTGAAAATATTCAGCGCAAAACAGAACTTGTTGCTTAGTTCTTATAAGGATGTTATATGTACTAGGTGTCTACGTTTTTAATTCATTTACGTCCACATAATAGAAAAGTTTATAAATATCGTAGACGTATATATAGTATGGTATATACTGAAATAAAATTAGTAAATGGAAATAAATACTATTATAGAGTTAAATCTATAAGAAAAGATAAAAAAGTAAAAAAAGAAAGGATATACCTTGGAGCAAATTTATCTAAAAAAATCCTTATCAGAAAAATTAGCAAAGCTGACAAAGAACTAAAACTGCTAAATCTCCTTATTACAAATGATGAAATAAAATTACTTCAAAAAATAAAAAAAGAATATAACAGTCAACAAAAAATAAACTTTGATAATAGATATGAAGCCTTTTGTTCTTTATTTACTTACAATTCTACAGCAATAGAGGGCAATACATTAACCTTGCAGGAAACAGCCCAATTATTGTTTGAAAATCAAGTCCCCTCTTCAAAGTCTTTAAGAGAGATAAACGAAATTACAAACCACAAAGAAGGATTCGATTTTATTTTAAAAACAAATGAAGATATATCAAAAAAATTAATATTAAGTTTGCATGAGATTGTTGTAAAAAGGACATTAAAAGAAGAACTACAAAATCAAATAGGGAAATATAGAAGCTTGCAGGTTTTCATAAGAGGGGTAGACTTTATACCAGTAAGTCCAAAAAATGTTCCTAAGGAAATGAGAAATCTTCTTTATTGGTACTCAAGAAATAAGAAAAAACTCCATCCTTTAATATTAGCTGCCTATTTTCATGCAGCATTTGAAGGTATACATCCTTTTGTTGACGGAAATGGCAGAGTTGGGAGATTATTGATGAACCTTATTCTTCACAAAAATAATTATCCCATGATTAATATACCAAATGATATAAAAAATGTTTATTATAGTGCTTTATATATTGCTCAAAAAAAAGGTAATTTAAGACCATTTATAGAGTTTTTAATAGATTTACTAAAAGAGGAAAAGATTAGATTTTAAGTGTATTCGTTTAATGGGGCTTATATATACTTAAACTTTTTTAATAACAAAATAGAAAAAAATATAGCCAAAGATATATTGGTAAAAATTTCTATTAAACGATAATCTATTAAAAACTTTATAAAATCAAAATTTACATAAATCATTATAGAATCTAAAACAAATAATAATAAACTATAAGACCTAACAAAAATGGTCCTATCTGATAAAAGATGACCAATTATTATTATAGAAGTTAAAAAACTTAATAGGAATAAAATTATCCAATTGAAAAAGCTAAATTTATATTTAAAAAACATTATTTTTGTATTAATTAAAGGATAATCTTTTATCTCTAAAGTTGTATCGGGCATTAATCCTAATTTTATAAGTTTACCATTCATTGTTAACTCTCTACTAGAAGAAAAATTTCTAGGATAAGTTGAACCAAGATTGATTAAAGACATATTATCTTTATAGATTATACTATTTGGATGCTCAGTCAATATACTTGCATTTCCTTTATAACCTTCTGGCAGAGATATACTAAAATCATGAAGAATAATATTTTTTACTGGAAAATAAACAGCAATTTCACCCATATAATCAGTATCTTTTTCATTATTAAAAGCATTCTCAATTGAATATTTAAGATTATGCACTTCTTCATCATTTGGAACATTCAAGGACCTGCCTTTTATATCAAAAAGTCTTGTAGATAAATTATTAAAACAGCAAGATTCAAAAGGAGGGCAAATAAGAGTGTCCTCATAGTTAGTATTACTAACTATATTTTGGTCCAATTTAATCTCTTTTATAGTCTGTGAACCTTTAATATAATAGATGAATATTTCATAAGTATCGAAAGAATCTTTAGGTTTATTAAAAGCAAAATCTATATCTACTTCAGATTGTTTAAAATCAACATTTATATTATATTTAAAAATATTTAAATTAACCAATGAAGAAAAATTATTCAAAGATTTCAATGGCTTCTCATAAGTAATTGATTCCCTGCTTCCCGACTCATCATAAGAGTACTCTATAACAGTCTTATAACCCGATACGCAACCTTTGTCATAGGAAGGGAGGGAGATATTTTTACTAGAATCGTCAATCCCAAAAACAATTGGAATTAAAATAGTTAAAGCAAATAAAAAAAAGACTAATTTAATCATAAAAGCATATTGTAACACTTATTTTTAAATGTTCGCCTAATTTGTCTTATAAGAACTAAGCAACAATATCTAATTCCTTCAAGGTATTATTTTTAGTCAAGATCCAGTCAAGTCTCATTAAGTTCTTAACAAATAGGTTATCCAAATTAAGCTTATAGTAATCAGATTTGCCCACTTTTCTTGTTTTAGTTATTATCTTAGAATCTATAAAATTAGAAAAGAACTTAATTATAGAATTATAACTAACATTGCTTTCTTTTGCTATAATAGTCATAGGGAAGTCAAAAGAGTAGTTATCTATAAGGAAATCTAATACTCTCAATTGGGGTGTATCCCCAAATTGTTTCAGGAAAAACGATTTATTTTGTTTAAATTTCATGTTATAATAAGTAGTAGTAGTCATATATAAATCTTTCTGTTCGTATAATAATACTTTCACTAATAGAAACATTTAAAAATACAAAAATCTTAAAGGGGATATGTTTGAAGAAGAAACCGCAAAAGTATTGCTAAAGTTAGCGAGAAAAAATAATTGGAATAATTCATATGATAGGACCGAACATTTTAAATGGTTCCCAAATCTCGACAAAATACTAAAAGAATTGACTAAATCAGGCTGGCTAATATTGCATAGAAAACCAAAATTTCTAGGAATTTCTTTGAATAGTCGATATAAAGAAGAAATAACTAAATTCATTGAGAGATATTTGCCACATACAAGAGAAATGATAAGATAGAACAAAAATAACTTTATTCCTGCTTTTCGCTACTTTCTTCTATTTCAGGCTTAGATCAACTGAAGCTTGCACTATTTTTATCATCCGTATCCAAACCTCCTTTCATATTCTGGATGAGACATCCACTCTAGCACTATGCTCAATATAGTGACGCCATTGTTTTTAACTGTATAAATAAGCCTCCAGCCATTTGGAAGATTGTGCTTCCATAAGTTGCTAAGCTCACCAAATCTTTTCGTATACTCCTTAGGTATTAATCTTTTAGATATTTGAATGCCGCTAAAAGCATTTCTCTTTAGTTCATCAATTTTTTCGTCAATCTTTCTTTTAAGTTGTTTTTCTTGAAAATCTCCATCTAATTCTTCATAAGCCTTTTTTACTTTCTCATCTCCAAAAATAACATTAGTCTTTATTTCCATAGTAAGTCTTTTCTTTTAAGAAATCTTTCAACGCCTTTGGGATCCCAGATCCAAGCAATTTTACCTTCTTTGTCTACTGCAATTTTTCCAGTTTCTAGAAGATAGTCAAAAATGACGCAAAAAGTCTGATACATCATTTTTCTTGGCAATGATTCCCATAACGCTCTTTTTTTGTAGTCTCCGCTATTGTCAATTATAAATTTTTCAACCATTAGTACAGTGTCCAGTCTAGGATACCTTAACACATTTTCAGTTTGTATTTGTTCTTGCATTTTCTTTTTTTTCATGTTATATCATATGATACAACACTAGTATTTAAGTTTTTCTATTAGAATCAAGTATTCTTTATTAATTTTACTTAGAAAAAACCGTAAATCTTCCGGAATTTTAGTTAAATCTACAAAAGATTTATAAGTTAATTTATATTAGAAACCTAAATGAAGAAATACGACAAATTTTTAGAAAAAGTACAAAAACCAAAGATGAAAGAGCTTTGGGATAATGAAAATGATGAAAAGTTTAGCAAGGAAATACTTGCAAACATCAAAAAAGCAAGAGAAAGAATGAAAAAAGGTAATTTTGCGACAGAAGCCGAAGGGCGAAAGAGGCTAGGTCTTTAGTATATAATAAAAGTGTATATAACGCGACTAATGCGAATAAATCTTATAAGCGATAAATCCAACATAAAGCAAATCTTTTGCTAAGCATATCCCAATTGCAGAATTTCTTTCTCCATCAACCCATTTAGGAGAACTTTTCAAGCTTCTATAGAAAGAATAGCCAGGTAAAAAATGAAGTATAGGATGCTCAAACTTAATCTTAGATTCTACTTTCTTTTCCAGATTTACAGTTGCTTCCATTTCAAACTAAAATATCAGCTTTCTTGACAGCCATTGTTATCCCAAAGACTGCAAAGGCTCTTACAAAGTTAATAATCATCCATGTTACTAATTCAGGAATCTCTCCAACCTTAAAGATATAAATTAGAGCTGCAATGAAAAAATAAGCGCTTAACAAGTATGACCATCTTGCAGCCTCAGATTCTTCATTGAACAACAAATATACTATGTAAAGTGAAATTAGTATTATAAACAATGAGTCCATTCCAGCTATAAAGGCATAAGCCTCAGATTCAACAGGGCTTGAAAGTCCAAAATTGTTATAACCATTGTTCCAGTTGAAAACAGATTCAACAAAAACATAGCCATTTACAGCTGCTGACAGCACTACAACCAAAACCAAAAGCATTACTTTTCTGTCCATAAGCTTTTGTTATAAAAACAGCTATTTAAGATTTTCCTTTTTCAGAAGCCTTCTTCTCCAAACTTCATCAGAATATTCTTTATTTCATCAATCACTCTTTGCTGGCTCCTCTTATCAGACATTCTAACAACTCTTAGGAACAAATCAATTAGTCCTTCTCTAGAAAACACTCTTAGCTTATTTCCTTCAACTATAAAATAAAACCTAAAGGATTTATACCTAAGTTCTTTGATTAAAAGTCCAGCAACTTGGCCCACAATCTTTCCTTTATGTGGATTATCTTCAAGAGTCTCCAATAAGTCTATGATATTATGTGATTCGCCTTTGAATTTCTTTTTTATTTCATCAAGCAAAGATCTGACTATTTCGACCTTGGCCACTTCTTCTCTACCTCTTTTCTGGCCTCTTCTATAGAAACAGCGTCTTCAGAAGACATCAAGAATTCTCTAACTTGGGTTTTAACAGCCATATTATAGATTCTCTTTAAAATATCCTCATAGCTTTCTCCTTTTGCCCCAAAAGAAGAGATTTTCTTTTTAGTCTCGTTTGTTAGTTGTATTGTGGTTATTTGCATTCTATAGTAGCTATAGTTGCCATAGTTTATAAATTTTTCTATTTTTAAAAACTACTCCATCTCAACCAATAACACATCAGGATCTTCCAAATAGCCAATCAAGTCCTGTGCAAACCTTGCAGCCTGAGCCCCATCTAAAATCCTATGGTCAAATGTCAAGCTGAAAGTCAAAATCTTTTTCACGTTTATCTTTCCATTTTCAACTACAGCCTTGTCCTGTATCTTTCCTAATGCCAATATTGCAGCTTCAGGATAGTTAATTATAGGAGTGGCGTAAATTCCTCCAATGCTTCCGACATTCGTGATTGTAAACGTGCTTCCCTTCAAATCACTTAAGTCAATTTCTCTTTTCCTTGCTTTGTTTGCCAGTTCTTCAATTTCCTTTGCTATTGCCAGCATATTTTTAGAATCAGCTCTTTTAACAACAGGAACAATCAATCCATCTTCAGTGTCAACAGCAATTCCAATGTTGTAGTATTTTTTCAATATTATTTCATCATTTTCCATGCTTGAATTCAAAAATGGATGCTTTTTCAGACATTCAATCGAAGCTTTGACAATGAAAGGCATGAAAGTTAAGTGAACTCCTTTTTTACTAGCTTTAATTTTCTCTTTTTCCCTTATATTCCACAAAGAAGTAACATCAGCTTCATCCATATGTGTAACATGCGCAGCATTAGAAACACTTTCAACCATTTTTTTAGCTATAGCTTTCCTAACACCTTTAACTGGCACATGCTCAATATATCCATAGAAGTCATATTTCTTCTGCACTTTAGCTTCAGTCTTTTCCACATGCTCTTCCAATGCAGAAGTCTTCCCTTCTGAAAAATCTTTGACATCTTTCTCAGTTATGGAATTGTCTTTTCCAGTTCCTTTTACTTTTATCAAGTCAACATTCAATTGTGAAGCTAATTTTCTTACTGAAGGCAAGGCCAATACTCTTTTTTCTATTGATTTAGCAGAATATTCATGCTTCGGCATTTCCATAGGTTCCTTAGCTTCTTCTAATTCTCCAACAACAGATGCAGGCCTCTCAACAGTTTTTATTTTTATTTCTTCCCTTACCACAGGAGCTTTAAACTTGTCAGTTTTTTCTCCAATTGTAGCTAGAACTTCTCCAACTTTTATTGATGTATGCTCTTTGACATGAATTTTTAATATCACTCCATCTTTTGGGCTTGGAATGTCAACTATTGCCTTGTCAGTTTCAATTTTAAACAAAGGTTGGTCAGCCCTTACAGAATCTCCTTCCTTAACTAATATAGAAACTACTTCCCCTTCTGTTATTCCTTCCCCAACATCTGGAAACTTGAATTCAGTTATCATCTTAGAAGCTCATCACCTTTCTTATTCCATTTACAATTTTATCAGATGAAGGTAAATTATAGTCTTCTAATTTAGGCAATGGCATAATAATGTCATATCCAGTCAGTCTTTTCACAGGAGCTTTCAAATCTAATAAACAATGTTCATTGATTATTGCAGAAACTTCAGAGCTAACAGAAAAACTTCTTGGTGCTTCATGAACTATTATGCATCTTCCAGTTTTTGCAACAGAATTTATTATCGCTTCCTCATCCAAAGGACTTATTGTCCTTAAATCTAGAACTTCAACAGAAACATCTGTTAATTTTTCAGCAGCTTCAAGTGCATTTCTCACCCAGCTTCCAAAAGTTATTACAGTTATGTCCTCTCCTTCCTTTACAACATTTGCTTTTCCAATGGGTATTGTATATTCTTCATCAGGAACTTCCTGCTTTATAGCACGATAAATTTTCTTAGGCTCAAAAAATATTACT
Source organism: Candidatus Nanoarchaeia archaeon (assembly GCA_035289925.1). Lineage (GTDB taxonomy): Archaea > Nanobdellota > Nanobdellia > SCGC-AAA011-G17 > DATDVL01 > DATDVR01. The sequence continues at coordinate 13,561 of DATDVR010000009.1, forward strand.
GGATCAGGATCTCTTATTGCAGATACTAATAATCCTTTAGCATCATAAGGATTAGATGGAATTACAACTTTCAATCCAGGAGTGTGTGCATAGTAAGCTTCAGGGCTATCAGAATGATGTTCCAATGCTTTTATCCCTCCACCATAAGGGCTTCTGACAACCAAAGGTATTGTGATTCTTCCTCTTGTTCTGTTTCTTAGTCTTGCAGCATGTGAAACTAGTTGGTCAAACGCAGGAGGCATAAACCCTTCAAACTGAATCTCAGCAACAGGCTTCAATCCAAAAGCAGCCATTCCAATTGAAACTCCAACAATTCCAGACTCTGCTAACGGAGTATCAATCACTCTTTCCTTTCCAAATTCCTCAATCAATCCTTCTGTTACCCTAAATACTCCTCCATCTACGCCAACATCTTCTCCTAGCAACACAACAGTTTTATCCTTCTTCATTTCCTGCTTCAAAGCCAAGTTAATAGCTTGAACCATATTAAGGACTGTCATTAAGTACCTCTTTTTTCAATATATTTTTCATAAATAATTCTCCAGCCCTATAAGAACTTCTAACAAAAGGACCAGAAGCAGCATATTTAAAACCTAGTTTCAATGCCATCTCTTTATATTCATTAAAAATTTCAGGCTTGACATATTCATTTACTTCAATATGCTTAAATGAAGGTCTTAGATATTGTCCTAAAGTAATAAAATCAACATTAATTTTTCTTAAATCCTTCATTGTTTGCTCAATTTCATCTTTAGTTTCTCCAAAGCCAACAATTATAGAAGATTTTGTAAATATTTTTGGATTTAATTTCTTAACAGTTTCTAAAACAAACAAGGATTGATTATAATTTGCTCTTGAATCTCTTACTTTTTTCTGCAGTCTTTGAACAGTTTCAATATTATGTGCAATGACATCAGGTTTTGCATCAACAATTTTCTTTATTAATTCAACATTGCCTCTAAAATCAGGAATTAAAACTTCAACCAATATTCCAGTTTCTTTTAATTTCTCGATGCATTTAGCAAAATGTCCAGCACCTTGGTCTTCTAAGTCGTCCCTATCAACAGAAGTTACAACAATATAATTTAATTTCCATTTTTTAACAGCTTCAACTAATTTTTCAGGTTCTTTTTCATCAACAGGCTTTCCATAATATCTTGTTTTGACATTGCAAAACCTGCATCCCCTTGTGCAAGTATCTCCTAAAACCATAAAAGTAGCAGTTCCTCCGCTCCAGCATTCACTTAGATTTGGACAATGAGACTCTTCGCAAACAGTAACTAATCCAAGTTCTTTCAAAGTAGATTTAACTTCTTTAAACTCATCAGTCATTTTAAGTTTCATGCTCAACCATTCAGGCTTCATCAGTAAGGCCTCCATGTTTTTAGCATTTCACTTAAAGTTTTCTTCACATCTTGAAAATCAACTTCCCTTCCTAAAATTTCTTTCATTGAGGTCATTATACCTTTTCCTAAATCACAGGGATTTATTTGGTCAAAAGCAGCCAAATTAGTATTAACATTCAAAGCAAATCCATGCATGGTAGTCTGAGTTCCATCTGGAGGATCTGGAGAAGCTAATTCCATACCTATAGCTGCAACTTTCTTAGGATTATTTTGATTATACCATGCTCCTTTAAGTCTCATGCTTTTATTTCTAGGATCAATTTCATTTCTTCTAGAATATGAATCTACACCAAGTTCTTTAAGTAAATCTACAGCAAGATATTCAACATTTTTTAAGAAAGTTGGGCATTTTTTAAAAGGAACTTTCAATATAAAATAGACAACAAGTTGCCCAGGTCCATGATAAGTCACTCTGCCCCCTCTTTCAACTTTAACAAATGGTAAATCTTTTCTCTCTAATTCTTTTATAGATTCTTCGCTAGTTTCTCTTCCACAAGTATAAATTGAAGGATGCTCAACAAGTAGTATAGTATCCCCCACAGAACCTACATTTCTTTGATGTCTTAACAGTTCCTGATAACGCAAAGCAGTTTTATAATCCATGTTTCCTAAATCTTTTATTTGAATTCCCTCTAAGGCAGTTTCCAAGTTCATTTGCCTCCCTGCTCCCTAAATTCTTTCATCTGTTCCTTAAGCTGGTAAGTTAAATCACTGTAGATATATCCAAATATTTCCTCAGGATTAGCATTTTGTATGTTAAGATATTTATTTACAGCATTTTCAACTTTTTTAGTTGCATCTTCAACAACTTTATTATGATAGGTTTCGTTCCAAATTTTTTTAGCCTTCATGTATTTCTCTAATCTTTCAATTGGATCTTTTTTCTTCCAGCTTTCAACTTCTTTCTTGTCTCTGTATCTTGAAGCGTCGTCAGAAGTTGTATGGTCGCCCATCCTGTAAGTCTCGCATTCAATGAAAGTAGGTCCCTTTCCATTTCTAGCTTTTGTCAATGCATCTTTAGTTGCCTTATACACTGCAAAGACATCATTTCCATCTACTTGGATTCCTTCAAATCCTGCAGCAATAGCTTTTTGTGCCAAAGTTTCAGCTTTTGTCTGTTTTTTTCTTGAAACAGAAATTGCAAACTGGTTATTTTGACAAATAAAAACAATTGGAACATTAAAAACTCCAGCAAAATTCAATGCTTCGCTTAAGTCACCTTCAGACGTAGCACCATCACCAAAGTAAGTCACTATAACCCCTTCCTCTTTTTTTATCTGTTTTGCCATCCCAGCACCAACAGCATGCAGTGATTGTGCTCCAACCGTGATTGCCATAGGAAATATGTTCAATTCTTCATCAATCTTCAATCCTCTTTCATCTCCGCCCCAATATTGCAATGACTGCTCAGCAGAATAACCTCTTAATATCAGCCCTCCAACTTCTCTAAAACTTGGAAATATCCAGTCATCATTCTCCAAAGCAGAAGCGCTTCCTATTATTGTCGCTTCCTGTCCCTGCATCTGCGGATAAGTTCCTAATCTTCCACTTCTTTGCAAGGAAAATGCTTTCTGGTCATAAATTCTTGTTAAAATCATAGCTTCATACAGTTTTTTTATGTCTTCATTAGAAAGTTTAGGTTTAAGCTTGTCATCACATTTTCCAGCTTGGTTTAATATCTCTAATCTTTTTATTTCAAATGTTTTGATTACCTTAAAGCTCATTTTCCAAGTGCCCACGCTTTTAGTTTTTCATATGAAGTAGCGCCACAGATGAATTTTTTAGTATTTTCATTGAAGAAAAAAGGGATTCCTCCACATTTTCCATTATCTAGCTTTCTTAAAATCTCGGCATTCTTAGAATTGTGCCATACTTCTAGTTTTTCTACTTTAATTTTAAGCTCTTTCTCTAGCTTCTCAACTAAAGGATCCATCTCATTGCAATGGTCGCACTCCCGCCCTGTAAACTCTAATAATCCGCCCAAAATTCATCACCTCTATTAAAAAACAGGTTTAGTATTTTTATAAAGCTTTTGCTTAACAAAAACATTAAATAATCTAAAACATGGAAAGGACAGATGGAACATCTAGCAATAATGAAAAAATCATGGAAATTAACTGAAAAGATACTAACAAGGCAAAAAAAGATAGAATCCAGATGGTACCGGTCAAAATATCCTCCTTGGAACAACATAAAACCAGAAGAAACCATTTATTTTAAAAATTCTGGAGAACCAGTAACAATAAAGGCAACAGTAAGCAAGGTTTTGCAATTTAAAAATTTAAATCCAAATAAAGTAAAAGAAATCATAGAAGAATATGGATATGAAGATGGAATCAACATATCTGACAAAGATAGGTTCTACCAATTATTCAAGAACAAAAGATACTGCATTCTGATATTTCTCAAAAATCCTGAAAAAATAAAAACTTTCAACATTAATAAAAAAGGTTTTGGTATTATGTCTGCATGGATTACCGTTGAAAATATAAACAAAATCAAATGCTAGGATAACACACTTTCCTCTTTCTTCCAGTCAAAAAGCTTACTAATTTGACAGTCAAAGGATAGAATAAGTAAGCAATATAGCTAAAAAACCCCAAAAAACCAAGTTTATTGCATATTCTTCTGGCAGCTTCTTTTCCGTAAAAGCCTCTGTTGCCGTCAATTAAATACAAAGTAAATCCAAAATTCTTCCCAAACCTTTTTTTCAAAATGCTTTTAGCATCTTTATGATGATAGGATAAGAATTCAAACTTGTTGCTTTTCTTTATTTTCTCTACAAAATAGCTGCAATAATTGCATTCAGAATCATAAATTACTATTGGTTTCATACTCCAAGAATAGCCCTAAGTTCTTCAGAAGGTTTCCACTTAGGCTCCATAACGATTTCAACATTGACTTTCTTTATTCCTTTTACATCTTCCTTTATCCTTCTTTTTATTTCTTCAACAAGTTCAGGACCGTAAGGGCATAAAGGAGTAGTAAAAGTCATTTTAATATCTACATTTTCATTAGTAACTTCAAGATTGTATATCAATCCCATGGTCCACACATCTAGATGTATTTCTGGATCATCTATTGTTTCCAATATTTTTATTACTTCTTCCCTTGTTGCCATAAAACTATTAAGAACTTGCCCATTATAAATTTAATGAATTTAGAAAGCTATATATAAAAGAAAGTTTTTATGATTATATGCCAAATGAAGGTTATTACCAGATGCCAAGTTTTTCAGGTTTAACAGTTCATGAAAGAGGAGTTTCTGCATGCTTGCAGAGGTATGCCAAGCGCATGAAAGAAGGTATTGAAAATTCAATCAGGGATTATGAGCTAGCAAGAAAAATATTTGCAGAGACTAACATCGGAGATAGAGTAAGAGTTTCTTGGAATAAAGATGGCAATGAAGGAGTTTTTGACGGTAAATATCTAGGCACCGGATCGTCTTCAAGCATAAGCTTTTCGTGTATCTATGGAAGTTCGCATATTCTATCTATACCTACAGTAAAGATTAGAACAAAAAGAGGGGAAGAAAGCTTGCCTTATATCTCAATAAATATTTTCTACAACAAAACAAAAAATAAGAAATATAAACTTTAAATTATTTGACAGTTATTGTTCCTGTCATGCTTGGATGTATCTTGCACTTGTAAGAAAAAGTTCCTGCTTCATTGAAGATAGCTACTGTGTTTTCACCCTGATTTATCCGATCATCTAGTATAGTTTCATCCTGAAAAGAAACAGAATGCGGTTCAGCATCATTATTAGTCCATTTGACAGATTCACCAACATCAACTTCCAAAGCAACTGGATTGAAAGCATTCCCTTCAATTTTTACAGCATAGTCGCTTTTTACAGCTTTTTGCTGAGCTGGTTGTTCACCATCAGTTGCTGTTTCAGTAGCCTGCTGCGTGCATCCAACTAGAAACAATATCAATAAAGTCAAAATCAATAATTTCTTCAAGTATCTCATCCTCCTTTAATTTTGAATACACGCTTGCTTTTAAACTTTTCTAAGCAAAAGGCGTTGTTGAAAATGTATGGAAAAATATAAATAACCTAATGTGCTTTGGGTAAAGCAACATTAGGGGGTAGGACTTAGCTACCCATGAAAACAGAAGTAAAACTAGTAAATAAAATTAAGCGTTTGCTCAGACGAGCAAA
>DATDVR010000010.1:0-84633 GCA_035289925.1 Candidatus Nanoarchaeia archaeon
AGAACAAAATGCTCTTTACCAAGTGCTTGTGCTATTGCAGTTTTCTGATGCATCGGCCTTCTGTCGAACGGATATCCATTTGGAAGAAAATCTAGAACTATGACTTTGTCTTCCTTTTGTTGCATCATCATTTTTACCACTTGCCATTATTGTCGAATTATTCATAGCTTATACTATTTCGTTAACAGTTTATATATAAAAAGCTTTTGTATAAATTATAGTACAAGAATTAGAAAAAAGATTTAAATAGATAAAACTAATCTTTAAAAACTATGCAAAAATCGCATAAGAAAAAAATAGAAAAATTGAACGTGCTTAAAGAGTTATTTGGGGCAGTTCATTTTAGTAAGTCAAGTAAAACACTTATAAAAGAGGCTAGAAAAAACACAAGCAAATTTAGTTAATTAAGTCTTCAAAATATCCATAATCTTGACCAGGTCATCAGCCTTCAATGTCAAGTTTTCGCCTGTAAAAATAGCTTTCAAAGAATCTATATCCTTAGGCATAACATCAACCACCTTTACAATATGTCTTTCCTTTAATCTTCCAATACTTAAATCTAGAATTGATTTCCTTAGGGAAGCAGCTTTCTCAACTTTTACATTTGAAAAGACTTCAATATATTCCAATGTTTTATTAGCTCTAAAAGTTAATTCCTTGTCTCTCTTTTTTATTTCTTTAAGCTTCTCTCTTAATTCAGTAAGTGTTATTGGATTCTCATTTAAGATTTCTATTTCAGGCATTTTACATCTTCCTCAAATGAACAGGATGGACTATTAATAGTTTTTCTTTGTTCCCGTCTTTCACTTCTACTTTGCAGCATTTTCCCTGCATTCCCTTTACAACTCCAATCTTACCATAGAATCTTGGGAAATACATCCCAGTTTGTATTGCAGGTTCTGCTGTCAAAAGGACTTTGTCCCCTTCCTTGAACTTAAAAAAGTATCTTCTCAAGCTTATTTTTCCTTGAGTTCTAGGAGTCTTGCTTAGTTTGCTCCTTGTTTTCCTTCTGAAACCGCCTATTCTCTTTACCATAGTTTTCTTGTTAAAAATTCACTTTATAAAGGTTTTGATGTAGAAATTATTTCTTAATCTCATGCATTATCTTGCTTAACACTTTGTCAATTGCAAAGAACAAGTTGAAGTCTATTACCTCAGAATTATACATTTTGTCAGCACTTAATCTAGCCTGAATTTCATATTTAGCATTTTTCTCAGTCTTGTGAACTTCCTTCAAGTGCAGATTCAGTTCTTTAAAGTCTGTTGCATGATCAGTCATTTTCTTGACATAATTCCCAACCATCTTCTTAACAACAACAAGCATAGCTGGCTCTAGTTCATTGAATCCAGAAAGCTTAATGTTACCCCCCAACTCTATCATAGTTTCACTTCATCATTATAATGACATCAGAATATAAATACCTTTCGTTATATCTTAAAAAAGGTAAAAAGTAAAGGTTTATAAATTTTAAAACCAGCTTTAAATAAAATCAAAAGAGGGTCTTTAAGTTGAAAAAAGAGTCATTTGTAGCAGCAATATATGTCATTACAGCAGCTTTTTTTATCTTCATTTTCAGCTATAACTTAGAGTCGCCAACAGGAAACCTAATTACACTTCAATCTATCACACCAGGATCTTCAAATTTAGTTCCAGTTTTATGCTCAAGCACTTCCTGGACAGCATGCCAAAAAGCATTTGCGGATGACATTAATAAAGCAACAGTAACTGTAGGTACAGGCATCACAAAATATGTAAGGTATAATTTTAGTTTCTCTCCAGGATCCCAACCAAAACAAAATTCCAGAATTCTTAACATATCAATTATACCCCAAATATCAGCTTCAAATAACCAAGCAAGAGTAAGTATGAGAGTCAGCAGGGATGGAGGAAAGACATTCTCACCCAAGGTTCATATTTTATTTCCAGAAATCCAGTTTGGAGAACGTACTTTTAATGTTGATGTTTCAAACGACTTTGACCAGATTATTAATAACCAATTAATAGAAAAGCCATGGTACACTGAAAATCTCACAAAATTAGTAGTTGAATTAGGTTGCTACAAATTTGGCACAGGCAACAATCCAACCTGCAGGCTAGATTATGTCTCAGCTTCAGTCAAATTCACAGACTTTTCATTTTCAGCTTCATTAAACACAAGCTCAATAACTGTAGAGCAAGGAAAATCAGCGTCTGCATTGGCAACCATAACATTGACAGGTGGCTTGCCAACAAATACTATGCTTGAATTTTCAAGCTGCCCTGCTTCAGCTTCATGTTCCTTTTCTCCAGCATTAGGAAAGGCAAACTTCACTTCATCATTCACAGTTGCAGCATCACCATTAACTCCTTTAGGGACTTACACAACAAAATTAATCAGGACGAATCCAGCTTACTTATATTCAGATCCTCGGTCTGGAGCAATTTCATTAAATATTGTTATAGTTCCATCTTCAAATGCAAGGATAACAGACACATGCTCGCCAACAGACACTTTATTCAGAGTTTCTGGTCAGACAGGCGGTAATGCATCGCAATTTGACGATCAAAATTATGCTTTCAAGCTATGTTTCCCAGAGGTAGGCCCAATCTCAAGATCTTGTACTCTGCCACAAAATCCAAATCAGGAATACGAATTATTTTTAATAAATAAAACAGATAATAAAATATACGTTCCAGGCTCAATGAGCTATCAATACAGCAATCAGGACTTCACGCAAGTCTGCAGTTCAAATGTAGCCTGTTATTATGATACATCGTGCCAGCAAGGTTACACATGCTTATTTTCATTATCAAGCACAAATAACGGGTTAGTAGGAGAATGTAACACCTACCCAACAAAAGCCTGCTGTGCAACAAGAGACTTTTATCCAGCTGATCCTTGTTCAACGTTTGCATTGAATGACCAGTGCGGAACTTCAGTGTGCAATCAAGATTTAGATTTAGATAATGCTTTTGCTTTCCAGCCAGGCAACGCAATGGATAATTCACTTTCTCCTCAATCAGGAAGCGCGTACGGCTGCGATCTATTCCCTAATGATGGCTGCTCAATAAATGCAATGGCAGACAACTGTAGACCAGGATGCGGTCCAGATGCAAATTCAAATGGAATTGCAGATATTTGCGAGCCGCCAGCACCACCACAGCAACCTTGCCAGATTTTAAGTGCAGCATGGTCATCATCTCAAGCAACAGAAGGCCAGCAAGTAAATTTAGTTGTGACCACAACAGCAGGTTGCAATGGCCAAAACGCATTGTTCCTAGTCCAGGAAGTTGACGCATTAAGCAATGACAATGTTAATACAAATCCTTTGTCAGTTCAGGTTTTAAACGGGCAGGCAACAGGGACATGGACTGCAGAATATCAAAATGACGGAGTCGGAGACCCAGAGTATCAATACCAAGTTACAATAGGTGCTTTATCGACAACCTCAGCATCCCAATTGACAGTCTCAAGACCAGTAACAAATGTCTGTGGCAATAACAAATTAGAATCTGGAGAAACTTGCCAGACTTGCATACAGGATGCAGGCTGCGCAACAGGAACTGTATGCTGCTTGTCAGGTTCAACCTATTCATGCTTAACAAGCTGTGCAACAGGCAGCATAGTTAATCCAGGATGCTCGCCAGGTTTGGTAAATAATAATGGAATCTGTGTTTGTGATGAAAAAGATGATAACATCTGCCCATCAGATTTAAGCTGCTTTGAATCAGACCCAGATTGCGATGATGGTGATTCAGAAGTTACAGAAGATGACAATTGTCCTGCAGTTTACAATGAAGATCAAGAAGACTTTGATCAAGATGCAACTCCATTAGATAAATGCTTCTTCACCCAGGATGCTTACTACATAACTTCTGATAGTTCAGATTTCATATGCGGAGGCGATGCCTGTGATTTAGATGCAGACAATGATGGAATTTGCGATTCAGATGGGCCTATAGAGCCATATTGCATAGGCCAAGATCAATGTTTATACTCCCCATTAGGTTCTATAGTAGATTTAGATCCAGGCTCAAACCAAGGCTGTTCAGCAGAAGAAGTCACGTGCAAGATAGAATGGGACTGCTCAAATGTTGCTTGGTATCCATGCGACTCTTCAACAGGATTAAGAACTCGCGATTTGGGAGATTGTTCCAAGCTAGGAATTGAAAATGGTTTATGCAAATGCAATAAATATCCAATTTACAATTCAGAATGCGTCACAGAATCATTTTACATGCCAAAGACAATGGAAAAATGCGAAGCTGGTCAGCAGAGGCAGCAGGAATTCCCATTCTTCGACAACCTAAGCTTGATAATTACTTTATTGTTATTGACAGGATTTTATTTAGTAAGAAAAAAGCTTAACAAAAACCTTTAAATAGCTTGCTTTATTTATAACTTCATGGCTTTCAAAAATCTATTGCCAGTAAGAAAAGCTCCTTTATGGAGGCGTGCTTTCGCTTATGTTATAGACTTGGTGGCAATCTCGATAATATTAAGCCCATTAAGAAGTTTTGAATTTAAGGAGGAAAATATAACGTCCCTATATCAGTTTCTTGTCAACAACCCAGGAATTGCAAGCAATTTTATAATAACAACTTTCCTAGCTATCATAATAACATTATTCTATTTCGCAATACTTGAATTCAAGCTTAAGCAGACTTTAGGCAAGTTAATAATGCAGATAGAAGTCAAGCCATTGACAAGAGAATTAAGTTTTTCTCAGGCAATTGTAAGAAATATAACGAAGATATCAACATTAGTTTTATTAATTGATTATATGTACGCAGTTATCAATCATACCAATCAAAGATTTTTTGAAAAGATAAGCAACACAGAGGTAGTTGAAACATGGGCAAGATAAAAACAATAATATTTACAGTCTTATTGCTATGGCTGGTAGTTTATCTATTATCTTTTTTCTTCGCAATTCCAGATTTCAATGACAAGATAGCAATAATTACAATAGACGAGCCAATCTCAATCGGAAGGCAACAGATTCCATTTGAAAACCAATTCTCCTCGTCAAAAATAATCGAGAATTTAGACCAAGCTTCACAAGATTCAACTGTAAAGGGGATTATTTTAGAAATAAATTCACCTGGCGGAACAGTAGTCGCTTCTAAAGAAATAGCAGACAAAGTCAAGTCAATTGACAAGCCGGTAGTTTCGTGGATAAGGGAGATAGGAACTTCAGGAGCTTACTGGATTGCTTCTTCATCAGACAAGATTGTTGCAGACCCTTTAAGCATTACAGGCTCGATAGGCGTGATATCTTCTTACCTAGAATTTGCAGGTTTATTAAAAAATTACAATGTCACATATGAAAGTTTAACAACAGGAAAGTACAAGGAGCTAGGTTCTCCATTCAAGGAATTAAATGACGATGAAAGACAGTTTTTGCAGTCAAAATTAAACCAGATTCACGATTATTTTGTCAATGAAGTTGCAATAAACAGAAAATTAGACATAAAAAACGTTGAAAAGCTTGCTACAGGAGAGTTTTTCTTGGGTCAAGAAGCATTAAACGTAGGATTAATAGATTATTTAGGTGGAAAAGACTTGGCAATTAACGTTACAAAGCAGCTTGCTAACATTACTGAAGCCAAACTTGTTGAGTACAAGGAAGAACCAAGCATTATAAATCTGCTAACAAGCTTGTTTTCAAAGCCTTCCTTAGAATCTGGATTAAAGATAAAGGCTTAGATGCTAATCCCGAAGCTTATTAACTTTTTTCTAAAATTTTCAACATTGCCATCAAAAAGAATTACATTGATTCCTAATTCCATTGCAACAACAGTATTCCTTTCCATGTCATCAACAAAGATAGTTTCTTCAGCCTTTGTTCCTAAGGCATCTAAAGCAAGCTGATAAGCTTTCCTGTTTGGTTTTGCTAGTCTGGTTCTATATGAAGGCAAAAAATGATGAAACAAGCCTTTTATCCTAAATCTGCTAATTTCGCTCTCAAGCCAGTCTTCAATATGATTGGATAAATGAAGAAGCTTGATTTTGTTAGATTCATGCAATTTTTTTATTATTTTTACCATTTCTTCATTGACTTTTATGTCTTTAATAAATTCAGTCCTAAGATTATTCTTGCTCTTTTTAGCATATTTTGCTATTCTAACCCAAAATTCATCAGAGCTTATAGTATTGACCTTGGCAAGCTGCCAGTTTTCTATAACAAAGTCTCCAAATTCTTTCTTGTTTAGTCCATTTTTAGTGGCATAATCTTCAGCACATGCTCTTAGTCCATGCTGAGTTACAATAACCCCCCCATGATCATAAATAATAGCTTTAATCATTACTTAATTAATGTTTCTTGTTCTTATATGCCTTTTGAAAATCATCTATTTAAAACGTCTATAAACGCTGTAAAATGCGTTAAAACTACCAAAAAATGCCATTTTTACACCTCTAAAACGCCTAGAAATGCATTATAATGCATCTACAGCCTGAATAAGCTTTATATAGTATAAGCCTTTTAGTTCTATTATATCAACTTTTTCGGGGTTTCATATGGAAGACAATAATCAACAAAATAATGAGTATACTGCAAAAAATATAACAGTATTGAAAGGGCTGCAAGCCTGTAGGATGCGACCTTCAATGTACATCGGCGACACAGGCGTAAGAGGGTTGCATCATTTAGTAAATGAAGTTGTAGATAATTCAATAGATGAAGCATTAACTGGCAATTGCACATTTATTTCTGTAAAAATTAACAGGGATAACTCTATTACAGTTGAAGATGATGGGAGAGGAATTCCAGTTGACATTCATCCAGAAGAAGGAAAGTCAGCTTTGGAATTAGTAATGACAATTTTGCATGCAGGTGGAAAATTTGACAAGAAGACTTACAAAGTTTCAGGTGGTTTGCACGGTGTAGGTGTTTCTTGTGTAAATGCTTTATCAACTTGGCTTGAAGTTTTAGTAAAAAGAGAAGGCAAAGTTTATTTCCAGCGTTATGAAAAAGGAATTCCAGTAACAGAAGTCAAGATTGTAGGCACTTATGAAGGCAAAACAGGAACAACAACTTCATTTTTGCCAGACTCAACAATTTTTACAGAAACAATTTACCAGTTTGAAATTTTAGAATCAAGATTAAGAGAATTAGCTTTTTTAAATAAGGGAATAAAAATTATTCTACAAGATGAAAGAGATGGCAAGAAGGAAGAATTCCAGTATAATGGAGGAATAAAAGAATTTGTACAATACTTAAACAAAGCTAAGACTCCCTTGCATCAAGAAATAGTTTATTTTTCTAAAGAGCATGACAGAATTGCCATAGAAATTGCAATGCAGTACAATGACAGTTATAATGAAAATGTCCATAGCTTTGTAAATAACATCAACACAGTAGAAGGCGGAACTCATTATTCTGGATTTGCAACAGCATTAACAAGGGCAGTCAATGATTACATTAAAAAAAATAGATTAACTGACACTAAATTAGCAGGAGAAGATGTTCGTGAAGGACTAACTGCAATAATCTCAATCAAGATTCCAGAACCACAGTTCGAAGGTCAGACAAAGACAAAATTAGGAAATTCTGAAGTGAAAGGATTAGTAGATTCTATAGTTTATGATCAATTGACGCATTTCTATGAGGAAAATCCTCAAACAGCTAAAACTATTATAGGTAAAATAATCATGGCAGCAAAAGCTAGAGAAGCTGCTAGAAAAGCAAGAGAATTGACGAGAAGAAAATCAGCATTGGATTCAGGTTCATTGCCAGGAAAGCTAGCAGATTGCCAGACTAGAAATGCAGAAGATGCAGAGCTTTTCATTGTCGAAGGAGATTCAGCAGCAGGAACCGCGATCTCAGCAAGAGATAGACTGTTTCAAGCTATCCTTCCTTTAAAAGGAAAAATACTGAACGTAGAAAAAGCTCGTTTAGACAAAATGTTCGCAAACAATGAAATCACAACCTTAATTCAAGCAATTGGAACGGGGATAGGAGAAGAATTCGACATCGCGAAAGCTCGTTATCATAAAATTATACTTCTTACAGATGCAGATTCGGATGGTAATCATATATCCTGTCTGCTATTGACCTTTTTTTATAGACATCTCAGACCATTAATAGAAGCAGGATACATCTATATTGCACAACCACCACTATTTAAAATTATTAAAAGAAAAGCTTATTACTACGCTAGAGATGAAAATTCTCTAAAAGAAAAACTAGGGACAATTGGAAGTGATGTAATAGTACAAAGATTTAAAGGTCTTGGGGAAATGGATGCTTCAGAACTTAATGAAACTGTGATGGATCCAGAAAAGAGAGTATTAAAAAAGGTCGCGATAGAGGATGCAGCCTTGGCAGATGAAATTTTTACGATTCTAATGGGAGATCAAGTGGAGCCGAGAAAAGAATTTATAATTAAACATGCAAATCGTGTCAAAAACTTAGATATATAATATGGAAAAAGAAATATTATTAGAAAAGTTGAAAGAACTAACTTTGGATTTGGGTAGGTATCCTACTAAAGAAGAGATTGACAAGTCGAAAATAACCCCCCACAGTGATACTTATTACAACCATTTTAAGAAATTAAAAAATGTCTTCAAAGAACTAAATTTAAAAATATTGTCAAGATGCAAGATTTGTAGTATGGACTTTGATAGTAATCGATCCTTAGCAGTGCATTTAATAAAGAAAACAGATTCATATCATAAGGGATATCGTAATGAATTAAAAAATTTAAAAATGCTTAGAATAAATAGTTACAATTACCAATGCAGCAGCTGCAATAAAAGGTTCGAGACAAAAAAAGCTCTTAACAATCACATCTTTAGTTTTCAAGTTAATGATAATAAACATTTAAATTTAAAAAACAAGCTTAGAGAAGAAAGATTAAAAAAAACAAAAAAAATATGCTCAATTTGTAATAGACGATTTATCAGAAATCTGGGGGTACACTTAGTTCGAAGTAAAGACAAAAAACATATCTCTTTTTATAAAAAGCAGAAAAAAATTATATTAGATTTATTTCTCAAAAAGATTTCATTTTATGACATGACCAAAATTGATAATTTTTCATTAAAAGATTATAGTTCTAGACATTTCTACAGAATATGCGTAGATGAATATGGAAGAGATAAAGTTTCAAATAGACGTAAAGCTATGCAATCCATAAAAGCAAAAATACTTTGGGAATTAATTGACCAGTCTAAAAGAAATGAAATTATGGAAAAAGTAAGATTTGCAGAATGGGGTAACCTAACCTTGGAAGATAGAAAAAAACATCCGTGGGTAATCGCTGGGAAAAAAGCTTCTTTACAATCTTCAAAAATAGGTTCTAAAAATCAGCAATATGCATTTAGATTATTAAAACATAAATTTCCTACTATGAATTGGGTATACAATCACGCTATAAACGAACAATGGCATTTTGATATTGTTGTTCCAGAAGAAGATTTATATATTGAATGGGATGGGAGACATCATTTCGTCCCTATCCACGGTCAAAAAGACCTTAACAATCGGATTAATAGAGACAAAATAAAAAATAAGATTATAACCAAACAAATTGGCGGTTGTTTAATTAGAATAAAAGATGAAGGGAAAGCAGATAAAAAGTTTGTAGAGAAAAAAGTAAAAGAGATTTCTGAGATATTAAATAGTGAAATAAAAAAAGGAGAAATAATACAGCTTTAAAATGCCAGAACAAATCCAAACTAGATTAATTGAAGAAGAAATGAAATCTAATTATTTAGATTATGCTATGTCGGTTATAACAGCAAGGGCTTTGCCAGATGCAAGAGATGGTCTCAAACCAGTCCACCGGAGGATATTATTCTCAATGCATGGAATGAATCTCAATAATAACAAACCATTTGTAAAGTCTGCGAGAATTGTTGGTGATTGTTTTAAATACCACCCGCACGGTGATGTTGCACTATATGAATCACTAGTTAGGATGGCTCAAGACTTTTCTTTACGCTACATTTTAGTTAATGGGCACGGTAATTTCGGGACGCAAGATTTTTCGCAACCAGCGCAGATGCGTTACACAGAAGCAAGACTAAGTAAGATAGGAGAAGAAATGCTAAAGGATTTAGACAAAGAAACTGTAGACTTTGTCCCTAATTTCGATGGTTCTTTAAAAGAACCGACAATCCTACCAAGCAACTTCCCAAATTTACTAGTCAACGGCAGTTCAGGAATTGCAGTAGGCATGGCAACCAATATTCCTCCGCATAACTTGACAGAAGTCTCGGATGCAATAATAAAGACAATTGACAATCCAGAAATTTCTTATGAGGAATTATTCACAATAATAAAAGGCCCTGACTTTCCAACAGGAGCTATAATTTTAGGCAAATCTGGAATCAAAGATGCTTACACAACTGGACGTGGTAAAATAATTGTAAAAGCCAAAGCTTCAATAGAAGAAAGAAAAATCATTTTTACAGAAATCCCTTACCAATTAAACAAGTCATTATTGCTAGAAAATATAGCTTCATTGGTAAACGAAAAAAGGCTTGAAGGCATCTCAGACTTAAGAGATGAAAGCAACAAGGAAGGCATGAGAATAGTTGTCCAGCTAAAAAAAGATGCAGATCCAAATGTAGTTCTTAACCAATTATATTCTTTGACGTCTTTAAAATCAAGCTTCGGTGTAATAATGTTGGCTTTGCATGAAGGCCAGCCAAAAGTAATGAACTTAAAAGAAATTATAGGTTATTACATTCAACACAGAAGGCAAGTTACAATAAGAAGATTAAATTTTGAATTGAAAGAAGCATTGGATAAAGCCCATCTTCTAGAAGGATTGATTATTGCTTTGTCAAATGTAGATGAAGTAGTCCAAGGCATTAAATCATCTCAAAATGTGGAAGAAGCAAGAACTTTTTTAACAAATAAATATCAATTGTCAGAAGTTCAGGCAAATGCAATCCTAGACATGAAATTACAGAAGCTTACTTCATTGGAAACTGATAAAATTAAGAAAGAGCATGCAGAATTATTAGTTTTAATTGCAGAATTGAAAGCAATTTTAGATTCTAACCAGAGAATTATGGAAATTATAAAGAAAGAACTAGAAGAATTAAAGGAAAAATATGGAGATGCTAGAAGAACTTCTATAGAAGACTCAGAAGATGGCGAATTTATAAGAGAAGACATGATTAAGGAAGAAGATGTTGTCATTACTTTAACAAATTCTGGTTACATTAAACAAATACCATTAGACACTTACAAGCAACAAAGACGTGGAGGAAAAGGAATCATAGGAACAGAGACTAAAGAGACGGATGTTGTTGAGAATCTATTCGTAACGTCTAATCACAATTCATTGCTGTTCTTCACAAACAAGGGAAAAATACACTGGTTGAAGGCTTATGAAGTTCCTGTAGCTTCAAGATATGCCCAAGGAAAAGCAGTTGTCAATTTGCTAAACATGGAAAAAGATGAAAAAGTAAAGACTTTACTGCCAATTTCACAATTTGATGCTAATAAATTTTTAATATTTGCAACCAAGCAAGGAATAGTAAAGAAAACTTCTCTTGCAGAATATTCAAATCCAAGAAAAGGTGGGATTATAGCAATTAATTTAAGAGATGCAGACGAATTAATTCAAGTAGCTTTGACAGATGGCAGTAAGGAACTAATTATGGGAACAAGGAATGGAAATGCAGTAAGATTTAATGAGAATGATGTTTCAGTCATGGGAAGAAATGCAACAGGAGTTAGAGGAATCAAATTAGAAATGAATGATGGTGTAATAGGATTGGAAACTGCTATTGCAGGAACTACAGTTTTAACAGTTACAGAGAAGGGCTTTGGAAAAAGAACTCCAGTAGATGACTATAGATTGATTAGAAGAGGAGGCTCTGGTGTTATTAATATCAAGGTTACAGAAAAAAACGGCAAGGTTGCAGCCATAAAAACAGTTTTCGATGACGATGAAATAATGTTGATTACAGAAAAGGGGGTTATTATAAGAGTTAATGCAAAAGATATCTCAGTTATTGGAAGAAACACTCAAGGTGTAACAATAATGCGTGTTGATAATGATAAAGTAAGGACTGTTGCTAAGATTGCTAAAGAATAAAAAATTTAATAAAACTTTTTTAACAATATTAATCGATTCTTCTTTCTAATGTTTTTATTGCACTAGCTATCCTAGTTGAAAATTGCGCGCCATGAACAATTAAAGTATTGTAAACTATTTCTCCATTATTTTTTCTAACCAATCTATCGATAAATTCATTATAATTGTCATAATAAACAGAATATTCAGTTGAATGACAATTATCTATACAATCTATGGTGAAACCCTTTGTATTACCAAATTCAAATTTCTTGCTAGATTTTGCTTCGGCATAAATATCTCTGCCTGCACCACTCAATCTAACATAAATAGCATCACCTAATTTAGCTAGGGCTTCATCATCTAATTCTTTAAGACCAAGAATTATTCTTCTTTTCTTCTCTGTTTTTTCCTGCTCTAAAACTTCTTTTGTTTCAGTCATTATAATGCCTCCAATAATCTCCAAGAACAAGTCTCAGAGTATAATTTCACACCCCTCTTTTAATAAATATTTATCTAAAGCTAATATATAAACTTAACTAAACAATATTTCCCATCCCAATTAGTCTCCATCTAGTGCCAAATCTTCTTGAGATGGCAACCCTGTCTTCTTTGTTGCAGCAGACAGGTATTTTCAATTTGGTGCAGATTATGTCTTTCTTAAGTTCAAAAACAATTCCAACAGTCACAGCAGAATTTACATTCAACATTAATGGTTCACCTTTTTTAATCTGTTCAACAACCAAATCTTCTTTGCTTCCTACAACTCTTTCAAGCAATTCAGGTTTCATATTCAACTCATAAAATACAGGAGGTAATTTACCTACATGCCCTGCAATGTTCCCTACTAAGGAATCAGCTTTAACATAATATGGATCTAATTTTGTCAATACCCCAATTGAGCCTCCAGGTCCAGCTTCTTTTACATTTTCTTCTCCAGTCTTAATGCTTAAAATTTCAGTTTTTATCGGCTCCCAAATCTTCTTCCCTTCTTTCTCTATTCCTCTTCCAGGCTTTATCTCAATCTTGTCTTTGATTTTTAAAATTCCCTGCTTCAAGCTTCCACCTAGGACTCCTCCATTAAGTTTCTCAATTTCAGCTCCAGGCCTGTTTATGTCAAAGCTTCTTGCAACAAACATCAAAGGTTCTTTAGATGAATCTCTTTTAGGTGTCTTAATAACATTTTCAATTGCCTTAATCAAGGCATCAACATTTATTTTATGCTGCGCTGATATTGGTATTATTGGAGCGTTTTCAGCTATAGTTCCTTTCACAAAATCTTTTATCTGCTTGTAATTTTTCAAAGCCTGCTCTTCAGTCACCAAATCAATCTTGTTCTGCACAATGACAATGTTCTTTATTCCAATTATTTTCAAGGCAATAAGATGTTCTTTAGTCTGCGGCTGAGGACATTCTTCATTTGCAGCAACTAACAACAAAGCCCCATCCATTATTGCAGCACCAGACAACATAGTTGCCATCAAACTTTCATGTCCCGGAGCATCAACAAAGCTTACTTTTCTTAACGCAGTTGCTTCTCCCTTACACTCTAAACATTTTACTG
The DNA here is from genome assembly GCA_035289925.1 of Candidatus Nanoarchaeia archaeon. GTDB lineage: Archaea > Nanobdellota > Nanobdellia > SCGC-AAA011-G17 > DATDVL01 > DATDVR01. The sequence continues at coordinate 13,590 of DATDVR010000010.1, forward strand.
AAGTTCCATAATGACCTTTCTTGCACTTGTAAAACACAGCATCAGCATAGCCTAATTTTATTGTGATTCCTCTTTTTATTTCTTCAGAATGAGTGTCTGTCCATTTTCCAGATAAAGCTGCAGTTAAAGTTGTTTTTCCATTATCAACATGACCCGCAAGTCCAATATTAACTTCTGGCTGACCTAATGAAGCTTTTTTAACCATGAAAAATTAACTAGAAAGTAGCTTTATAAAACTTTACTTTGCATCTGGAACTTCAACAGGTTTTTCTTCCTTAGGAGCAATTCCCCAAATTTCTTCCATTGACTTGCTTCCAGCCTTGGAAACTTTCAAATTCACTTGTGCAGTAAAAGCGTTTATTGTGTTTCCTCTTACAGTCTTTCTTATCATGTTTCCTCTTATCTCTTTAGAATGAATCAATGCCTTTTTTCTTCCTCCACCTTCTATGCTTTTTCTCATTGGAAATCCAGCAGTATCTGAACCGCCAGTAATCTGTAATTCATAGCCTGCCAATCCAAAAAGGCTTCCAGGAACTGTTTCTCCTATTTTTCTGCCTTGCAAAGAATCATCAGTCAAGCTTCTCTGATAGCTTTTTCCTGTTTTTGCATCGCTTATAACGCATTTGACTTCCATACTTTAGAAAGCTAAAAAGTCTATTTATAAAGATTTTGGTTAATTATTTGTAAAGATGCCCGCCAAAAATGTATCTTAATGCAGTCAGGACTTTTCCAGAATAAGAAGGTTGTGTAGGTGATTTTTTTCTAAATTTAACAGCAGCCTCAATTACAGGAACATCAACACCAAGCTCCTTTGCTGTTTTTACTGCCCATTCCGCAGTTCCTTTTGAATCAACTTTGTCTGAAACTCCGTTTAAATAAGGTCCAAACTTTTGGTAAACCTTTCCAAGATCTCTGATAAGTTTTGATTCTATAACCCCACCGTTGAAGGCTCTTGTAACCTGTTCCATATTATTTCCAAAATCAGAAGCATGTATGACTGAAAATCCATCAGCAATTGCCTGCATCATTCCATATTCAATTCCATTGTGCACCATTTTGTAAAAATGCCCTGCTCCGGATTTCCCAGCATGAAAATAGCAGTCATCTTTTGCAAGATCTTTGAACAGTTTTTCGTATTTTAAAAAAGCTTCTAAATCTCCGCCAACAAACAAAGCTGAACCATTTAAAGCTCCATTAGGTCCACCGCTTACGCCAACATCTAAAAAATTTATGCCTTTTTCAGAAAATGCTTTTGCTCTCTTTATTGAATCCAAATAAAAAGAATTGCTGCCGTCAATTATTGTATCATCTGGTGAAAGACTTTTGTACAAATGCTCCAAAGCATCATCAACATTCTGAGATGGAACCATCAGCCAGACGCACCTAGGTTCATTAAGTCTTGAAACCAAGTTCTCAGGAGATTTAGCAACTAGAGAGCCTTCACGCATAGCTTCAACTAATGCACTTTTATTTTTATCATAAGAAACAACATCGTAACCTTTTTTAAATAGCCTCTTGGTCATGTTCAATCCCATTTTTCCCAAGCCGACATATCCTATTTGCATGCACCAAAGCAATTCATAAGTTATTTAAATCTTATGAATGCAAAATTTATATGATTGAATGCTATGATATAGGCGGAACTTGGACAAGAGCAGCTGTTTTTGATGAAGAAGGAACTATAATAGCAAGAAAAAAACAATCTTCAAACAAAGACATAGAAGCTGTAGTAAGGGAACTTCACAAAAAATTAGCTGTAAAATCAGAGAGAATTTCTATCGCAGTCCCAGGACCAGTAAAAAACAACATTTTGCTTAGTGCTCCTCCATTAAACATTGAAAATAAAATGAATCTAAGGAATCTTCTTAAAGATTTGGGGAAAATTTATGTTCATAATGACTTAAAAGCCGCAACAGAAGCAGAATTAAAGTATGGTATAGGAAAACACTGTAAAAACTTTTATTTATTAACATTAAGCACTGGAATAGGTGCAGGAATCGTAATCAATGGAAAGCAAATAAAAGAAGCTTCATGTGAATTTGGGCATAATATTCTTGAGCGTGATGAGTATTTTAGATTTAATTGTGGATGCGGAAATCAGGGATGCTGGGCTTCATTGACAAGTGGAAACGGCATAAAAAATCTTTCTAGAATTCTTTTAGGTAAAGAAAAATCTGCAAAAGATGTATTTGCGCTAGCAGAATCTGGAGATCCTAGAGGCAAGTATATCGTTAAAATAGTAAGAAGCTACAATGCGCAAGGGCTTGGCATGATGATAAACACATTTGATGTTGAAAGAATAGCGGTCATGGGCTCACTAGGATTGAAGCAATTCGATAAAGTAATCCCAGAAAAAGGAGAAATAGAAAGATTCACTGTAAATCCAGTTCCAGTAATACAGCCAACACAATTAGGAGACAATATATGCTTGTTAGGCAGTTATTTATTGGCAAAGAAAAAATGATTGAAACCTATTGTTCAAAAAATAAGAATGCATTGTATGAAAAAGCAGCATGCATAATATCAAAAAGCCTTAGAGAATCTTTGAAGTCAAAAGAATTTGCTGCCTTAGGACTATGCGGCGGAAGAAATGTAGAAGATATTTATTCTATGCTTTCTTCAAAAAGATTAAGGTGGGACAAAATCCATACCTTTCTTACAGATGAAAGAGTATTTGAAAAGACAAATTCAAAGTTAATTGAGAAGCACTTCGGTTCATTATCACATAAAAACCTTCACTTGTATAGGAATAGCATTGAAGATTACAGAAACCAGCTTTCAGATATTGGCAATTTATTTGATTTTTTAGTTTTAAGCGCTGGAGAAGACGGTCATATTGCATCTATATTCCCAAACCATTCATCAGTTTTAGACAATGGTGAAAATTACATCCTTGTCCAGAACTCGCCCAAGTTGCCTTCAACAAGGATAAGCATCTCAAGAAATATTGTTAAAAGTGCTTCTGCAGGCATGCTTCTTTTTATAGGAGAAGAAGAAAAGCAGGCATATTCAAATTTCATAAATGAAAAAGTTTCTGAAGAAGAATGCCCTGCAAAGATAGCAAGAAGAATTAACAGGCTTTATGTCTTGACAGACTTACTTTAAACCCCCCAGACTGGATTTTCCTTTCTCTTTATTGCAGCAATCTCTTTTAAAACTTCAATCTCATCAGCTTTCAAGTATTTTTTCAAGTTTTTAAGTTCAATAAACTGATTCTCAAGTATTTCAGAATACAAAACATCTTCCTCAAACAATTGCCTTCCGCAAACAATGTTAGGGATTGAAACTGCAGCTTCCTTGTCTTTTTCAACCTGCTCTACGTTCTCGCTGTTTACCTGAATGCTTTTTATGTAGCTTGCCTTGCTTCCATCTTGTTTGATTAAGTTTACATTTGGCTTTACTATGCCGCCTAAGACTCTTACACCAACAACTGCAGGATTAGATTGCCTGAAGATGCATCCATTAACAACCTGAATCTTGAAAGGTCTTATTAATTTTTCTAGTTCTTTTGCTTCCAGCTTCTTCGCTTCCTGCTTCCTCCACTCATCAACATCCTCAATTATCTTGTAAATTACATCATAGCATATTATTTTTACATCTTTATTGTCAATTTTTTTGACATTGAATCCTAAGATAGCTTTATTCAAAGGCTCTTTCTCGGCAATGGCTTCAGAAACATCTTTTTTAGTTATTTCTCCAATTGAAGCTGACTTGATTTTAAGTTCTTTTTGTTTCAACAAAAATATAAGTGCTTCTAAGCTTCCCAAAGTGTCTGCTTTTATTACAAACCCTTCTTTTTCAGTCTCAAAAGCAACTTCCTTGACTTCTTTCTTGACTTCTTCTTTTATTTTTTCTAATTCTTTGTTTGCAACTCTCAATGGCATTCCGCCAACTGCTTCTTTCAAATCAGGAGCCAATATCCTAACGCCAGTTGAAGCAACAACTTCTTTTGTTGTCTTTAACTTAGCACCTTCAAACTCAAATAAGCCACGAACTTTAGTTACTAAAGGTTCTTCCAAAGTTCCAAGAACAATTGTATCACCAGTCTTTAAAGTTCCGTCATATAAAATAACATCTGTAGTAGTTCCAAAGCCTTTCTCATCTTTTACTTCCAGAATTACTCCTTTGCCTTCTCCCTCAACATTTATTTTCAAGCTGTTTTCCAAGTATTTTTGAGCTAATCCAGCAATTACCATCAGCAATTCAGGAACTCCTTCGCCAGAAATAGCAGAACAAGGTACTATGGCAATCTGCTTTGTAAAATCATCAACCCTGTCAAATCTTTCAGAGTTCAATCCATATTCACTTAATTTTCCAACTAAAGTATAAAGCCTTTTGTCCAGTTCTTCAACCACATAAGAGCTCTGATTTTGTATATTCTGCAATAGTGGGGCGCTGTTTACTCTCCAGCCAGAAATCAAATCAATCTTATTTGCAGCTATTATGAAAGGAGTTTTATAGTTCTTCAAGATATTTATGCACTCAATTGTTTGTTCTTCAATGCCTTTTGTAATATCTATGACTAATATGGCTATATCAGCTAAGTTTCCGCCTCTTTTTCTTAGATTGTTGAATGCGGCATGTCCTGGGGTGTCAATTAACAATATGCCTGGTATCGTGAAGTTTATATTCATTGCATTAAGGAGATTACCGCAGGTTTTTTTTATTGCTTCCAAAGAAATTTTAGTAGAAGAAATAGATTGGGTAATTCCTCCAGCTTCTCCTTTTGCTACTTTTGTATTCCTGATTCTATCTAAAAGTGTTGTTTTACCATGGTCTATATGGCCAACTACAGTGCAAATTGGGCTCCTTATCATGCATCAAAAAAGAAGAAATTAGTTTTTAAAGGTTGTTAATTTCTTTTTCCCAGTATTCTCTCTCCAACACTCTTTACTATTGCAGAATACAATCTTTCATAACGACTTTTCTCTTCTTGGCTAATTTTATGGTCCTTAATAATCCCCTCCAAATCAGAGCATAAGCTCCTTAACACTCTTGGAATATATCTCAGTGTTTTATAAAAATCATTTGAAATGTAATCATGATTGCTCCCGGGCACTTCAATTAAAGAATACTCTTTATAAGGCTCCTTATAAGGTCTTGGTGCATTAATAAAATTATTATAGTCTTTTGTGGAATACAATTGATATTCAAAGCTTACTCCTGCAAATCTTATTTTAGCATTAATTCTAGCTGCAAATTCCCCCCTCAACGCTTTGTTAATACTTTCTTCAGATGTCCCAAATAGTCTATATTTATCTCCAGCTTCTGGCAATTCTTCTCTGCTTTTATCCTCAACATCATCAGCCTCAATCCATGCTCTTCTAAGTAAACTTTTTATTCTAGCATCGTTTAGGCCAGCAACAGGATCTGCAAATAAATTAGCAAGACCTAAGTAAATAGGCCCAAAGAAAACACTTGCAAAATCATAGATTACTACCTTCTGTTCAAATTTCCCCGACTGATCAAATTGCCTAGACTCATAAATCGAAGGGCTAGTTGTGAAATAAGTATAACTAGCGTTCATAAAGTTTTCATCTCCATGCAGCACAGCCATTGGAGAATTTTTGCAAACATCCTTAATGAAAATAGGTCTATAGCTATCACAAAGTTCTTCTAATGAGCTCTCAAGTTCTTGATTAACCCTAGAATCCGCAGCCATAAGTCTCAAATCAGCATATCTAACTCCTTCCAAAGCTTTCCTAAATAACAAAATGTGCCTAAAATGATCTTTAAATTCAGTATCTACATAATAATCAGCAGCTTTTTCGTCAAAATCATCTTCTGTATTAAAGCTAGCACCAACATTCATATCTCTAGCAGGCTCAAAAATATTATTTCTTAAGGAAGCTATCACTTCTTCTTTAACTTTCTTGTTGCCAAATTTTCTAGCTCTATGCGCAAGGGTATATAATTCCATATGAGATTTAACAGTTTCCAAGACCAACATGTCTCTATACTCATTTAAGATAGCAGCAATTTCTTTTTTTGGATTTTTTGTTAATTCCTGTCTTATAGCTAAAAAAACCTCTTCACAACTAGGAGCGCCACTATACTGCATCATTAATCCAATCTCTTCCCTTACCTTGCCAGCATCCCTTCTAAACTTCAATTTTCTTAAATCCATAGGTATTGGAACAGCTGCTCCTAAAGAATAAAAATTTCTATGCATTTCATATTCATACTTTGCTTTATCTTCCAAAGAAGGGAACCTAGAGGTTACATGTCCTCTCATCATTCGCGCATCAGGATTGTACGACTTTAGGAATACTAAGATTTTACCACCAGCAGAATCAATTAATGCAAGAGCGTGTTTCTTAGTATCTCCAGTGCTAGGAAATGATTTATTTAATAAATTTATACTTACTATAGGGTTATGGACCCCCCTGCTAACTCTTCTTACTACTTCGTTCATATCTTCTAACCTGCTGGTAAGTTTAACTTCAGTACTTGCAGTTTTAGACATATATAGCTCTCCCAATCTCATGAGTTCCAACAATTATTGCTTTCATTTTATCAATTAAAGTTGAAATTCCATGATCATTTTTCTGTCTTTTCAGCAATTCTTCGCATTCGTTTATTAACTCATCCTTTCTATAAGCCGCAAGTCCATATGCTAAATGTTTGTCCTTATTGTAGTAGGCTTTCATTGTCTCTGCATAATTTGCATTCACCTTTTCCATTATCTGCCTAACCTTAGTAAGAGTTTTAAGCTCTAACTTTTTTGAATTAATAATTCTGCAAAATCTTTTTATTTCATCAGCTAGAACCTCTATGCTATTAACAACTTGCATACTAGAAACCAGATCCAAATAATTATTAGATTTTTTAAAATTTTCAAATTGATATCTGATAGTTTTGATTGCCAAGAAGGAAAGTTTATTTATGTCTTGTTCTTTCTGAGCAAAACTTATCCTTTCTTCGCCGTTTATTATATCAAGCATATCCAAGAATACTGCCCTAACCAAAATATCTATTCTTCTCAGCAAGCTATCAATAGAAACCGTCTCTATGTCTAAAAAATCTTTAACTGTTATATTTTTATTTGTCTGTTCTACAATTTCCAAAGCAACTAAAGATTGTACTAAATCTCTCAATTGTTCACTTTTTCTAGCAACTTCATTACCTTCAAATTTGAAAGTAGTGTAATTGTTTAAATAAGCAGCGGTAATCTCTCTCTGCAAATACTTAAGCTCTTTTCCGTCAACATTTATAACAGATTCTTTATCAATCTTTACCTTATCTTTCTTATTTGGTGTTAATGTTATTTCATTACTGCCATTGCTTTCGAAATAAATCAAGTCGCCTTTTTTTAGATTGTTTTTTTTAATCCATTCATTAGGCAGAGAAACTATATGACTAGATTCTCCAAACTTTATTAGCTTTCTATATTCCATAATAAAACCCCCCTATTTCCTTATACAGTATATAGTATACAACAAGTATAAAAAGATTTCTAAATTTATATTATGTATATACTCTATTAAAATTATATAGGGTAAGTATATATAAGTGTTTTACTATATAATTAGTATCGGAAGATTTCCGGTAGGGGGATATATGAAAGATTTTTACGAAGATGAATTATTTGAAGAGGAGGTAGAAGAAATAGAAGAACAGCTTGAAAGCGATGGAATTTCTGGGCTGGAAGAAGGCTTTATGCTTGGAGAAAAAAGAGCATACTTCAAGAGAGGTGCTGAGAATGAATAAGAAAACATCTTGGCAGATTGAGATAGCATCAGAATCTGACTTGGAGATTGAAAGGCTAGCAAAAAAGATTCTAGATGAAGAGACAGCAATTGATGAAGCATATGAAAAGGGAAAAGCTGTAGCTTACTACTGAAAATGAGAAGAAAGTGCATCTCATGCAAAGACATTATTATAAAAACAGCTAAGCTAAATCCTTATCTATGCAGAAACTGCCAGCATGAATTTGAAGCGCAAAATATAGAGCCTATCTATTACGACGAGCGCTTTTCAAAGTTTTAGGGATAACAATACTAAGCTTGTTTCTTTTGAATGACATCTTAGAATTGTCTAGATTTATGCCTTTAGGCAGAGCAATCGCAACATAAAGACCCTTTCCTTTCCTTTTTTCAGCAAGGATTTCCAATGTATTGTAGTTGTAATTTAATTTGACATTTTTCTTTAGCATGTCGGGAAGTTTAGCATCAATTATAATTTCCTTTGAGCTTTGCGTGATCTCTGTCATTGGCCTTTTGTAGTCGTTATTTATTAAATTCCATTTTCTTTCCAAAGGTTTCAGAACTAATTTGTCAAAGTCCTCTTTTATTGAATTGAAATCAACCATCTTTTCAGTAGAAGTGTTTGTCAAAGTCCCTTTTATAGCTTACTATTTCATCTTTTGTAAACCAAAGAGAAATTTCCCTGTTTGCTTCGTCAACAGAGCCAGATGCATGTATCAAGTTCCTTATTGGTCTTGCCTTTACATCAGCTACAGAATAAGAATCAAATATATAATCCCCCCTTATAGTTCCGGGCAATGCCTGCCTTGGTTCAGTATTTCCTACTAATTTCCTTACAATCTCAATAGCATGAGGTCCTTCAAGCACAACTGCAACAACAGGTCCTTCCATCAAGAAGCCCTTGTTCCAGTTTTTAATCATTGTCCCATATTCCATTGGATTTTTAAATTTGAATGGCTTTCCTTTGTCTTCATAAGTTTTTTTAGTCTTGTTAAAGACTCCTTCTGCCCATTCTTTCGTGACTTGATAATGATTTTCAGCCAATTTATCGTCAGCATGAATCATCTTCATCGCCAATATCTTCAAGCCAATTTTTTCAAACCTAGAAATAATCTCTCCAACCAAGCCCCTGTTTACTCCATCATGCTTGACTAGAACTAAAGTTTTTTCTATCATTTGTTGCTATAAACCTCTGTCCATTTTGTGTGTATATTTTTTCTTTTTAGTTTAAGCATGTATTTTTCACACTTTCTTGAGCAGAAATCAAGTACTTTGCCTTCATTTAAAACATATATGAAGCCTGTTCCTCTTTCAATATTAGAATTGCAAAAAGAACATTTAGCCATTAGACAGAACCTCTTCTTGTCTGTGTCAATTTCCTGGCTTCAATTTCAGTTTCTCTAAGCATTAAAACATCTTTCTCTCTTATTGGACCTTTGACATTTCTTCTTAGAATTTTTCCCTTGTCAGGTCCATCTAAAATCCTGCATCTTACCTGAGTAATTCCACCTCTTGTGTCTGTTCTTCCTACAACTTCCTCGACAACAGCTGGAGTAGCATAAGTAAATCTTACTGCGCCACTTATCTTAACCTCTTCAACCTTATTTTCAATCAGTGGTTTCTTGATTTTTGGATCGCCCATTTTACTTTAGCTTCTTAGAAATTTCAACAATCAAGTCCTTTGCATCGCCTTCTTTTATTATTGCGACTGCGCTTGTTGCAACGCTCAATCCAGCCGCAGCACCAAGCTCTTCTTTGCTTGGCACTTCAACGCAAGGAACATTTTTCTCCTTGCATAATGGACTTAGATGCATGACAACTTCTGCAGGATTGACATCCTTTGCATAAAGAACTAATTTTGCAAGTCCTCTTTCGACTATCTTAGTAACTTCATTTGTACCTTTCTTGATTTTGCCTGATTTTTTAGCAATCTCAATAGCTTCATAAGCCTTATCTGTGATATCTTTTGAAACCTCAGCCATTTTAACCTCCTAATATGTCATTGGTTAATTTGAATACAAAAAAGTCTGTTTATAAAGCTTACTATTATTTTGCCTCACAGAAACTTTTATATACAATTACTATCTAATTTTAAGTAAAAGAGGTGTTTTAATGGCTGCTCCAAAGAGAAAGAAAAAGAAAGTTTGTGAAGTTTGTTAGTGATTTAACATGGAAAAAAGAAGAGGCCTAAAGTTAATTGCTATTTTTTCTGCATTAGCTATTTTAGTCTCTGTTTATCTGGCTTACCAGCATTTTTCAACAGAGCCAAGCAAGTGGTGCAACATAGGAGCTTCATTTTCATGTGATATAGTAAACAAGTCTGAATTTTCAACTGTAGATGGCGTTTTCAATTTGTTCTTAAAAATAATATTTGACAGGGATTTTTACTGGTATCTTCCAATTCCAAATGCAATAATCAGCATACTAATGTTTTTATTTATATTTGGTGCTTCAATAAAGCTTCTTTACAGCAATAAATATTTGTTTATGAAATCTTCAACAGTTATAAAAATAATTCAGTATCTCATGATTTTAAGCATAATTTACGCAGCTTTCCTTATCTACATTGAAGCAGAAGTGTTGCAAAGCTGGTGCATCTTCTGTTTACTTTTAGATTTGATTATTTTGATAATAACTTACATAATATTTGCAATAAAGGAGGAATAAAATGAAGTCTTTAATAATATTAGTTTCAGTTTTGCTTTTGTTATCAGCATGCTCTTCGTCACAATACCCAAAGGAAAAGACTGATGCTTTAGCTACTTGCCTTTCAGAAAAAGGTGTAAAAGAGTACGGTGCTTTCTGGTGTCCAAACTGCGCTAACCAAAAGAAATTGTTTGGAGAAAGTTATTCAATAATAATGAACACTGGTGTTTATGTTGAATGCGATCCGCGTGGAGAAAACGAGCAGGCAGAATTATGCATAGGAAAGAAAATAGAAAAATATCCCACATGGGAATTTAAAAATGGAGAAGTTATAATAGGAATTATGCAGCTTCAAGAATTGGCAGCAAAGGCAGGATGTGATTTTTAGTTGGTTTCAGAAATAGCACTCCCAGCAATACCAATAATATTATCAACAGCTTTGGTTGATTCAATTAATCCATGCGCTATTGGAGTTTTAATTTTAATGCTGGCAACATTGCTAAAATTGCATCATGATAAAAAAAGAATGCTAAAGATAGGGATAATATATATCACAGCGGTCTACATTACTTATTTTTTAGCTGGAATGGGATTGTTGTTTTTCATTCAAAAGTTAAATATTGCAGAACCTTTAGGCATTGCAGTAGGAATTCTAGTAATTATTCTTGGTCTAATAGAGATAAAGGAACTATGGTGGTATGGACAGGGCATTTCACTGCAGATAGCACCAAAAAGACTGGAACAGATTAAAAAGTATATTAGTAAATTAAGCATGCATTCAGCAATTTTTTTAGGAATTTTTGTAGCGGCAGTAGAATTACCATGCACTGGCGGTCCTTATCTTGCTATCACTACATTGATGGCTAAAATAGGATTAAATCTTACAATCTTAAGCTATCTATTATTTTATAACCTTATATTTGTCCTGCCTTTGATAGTAATACTAGGTTTAGTCTACTTCGGTTTATCTACAAAAACCATAAAGAAATGGAAAAACAAAGAAAGAAAATGGATGCGCTTCTGGACAGGGGTTGTGATGGTAATATTAGGAATTTTATTGATATTATTCGCAACAAGGATTATCAACTTCACAATCTACTAAGCAAAGTTTATAAGCAATAAAAAATAAAAAGCAAGGGTGAAAAAATGAATCAAAAGTTAGCTTCAATATTTTTAAGATGGGGGATAGGCATCTTATTTTTATGGATGGGTATTTCAAAATTATTAGATGCAGACATGAGATCTTCATTAGCTTCATTGTCAGAGCAAACATTTTTGGTTCCAGCAGGCTTTGGAGTTGCTTTTATAACTTTAGTCTGGATTGCTGAGATAGTTACAGGAGCTTTGCTATTAATTGGCATCTACACAAAAACAGCTGGCTGGATTGTCACCTTTTTGATGCTAGGCAGTTTATTTGTTCTTAATTGGGTTTTGCCAGATACTATGCTTGGCCCATGGGGGCCTTTCATAATAAAGGACATAGGACTTTTAGGTGCAGGTCTTGCCTTGGCATTTGGCGCAGGCGAACATCACCATTCTTAGAATGAAAAACATTGTAATAATCGGAGGCGGTTTTGGCGGCACTTACACGGCAAAATATTTGTTAGATTATTTTAAAAACGATTCAAGAGTCAAAATAACTTTGATAAGTAAAGATAATTTCTTCACATTCACACCAATGCTTCATGAAGTTGCAACTGGTGGTTTAAACAGGCACAATGTTGTAATCCCTATAAGGTCAGTTCTAAAAGGCAACAACTTTGAATTCCAAAAATGCGAAGTTGATTTAATAGACTTTAGTAAGAGAAAAATAATCACCAAAAAATTTGATATGAATTATGATATTTTAATTATAACAACTGGTTCAACAACAAATTTTCACAATATTCCAGGAGCAGAAAAATATTGTTTGACATTAAAAAGCCTAAAAGATGCAGCTTTAATCCGTGACAAGATAATAGACGCATTGGAATTAGCCTCAAAGGCAAATAATTTAGAAGAAAGAAAAAAATTAATGACTTTTGCAGTGATAGGTGCAGGTCCGACAGGAGTTGAACTATCAGCAGAAATGGCAGAATACATCTGCCAGATGCTTCATGACAATTACAAAAACCTAGGAAAGAGCGCTTTTATTTATTTGGTCCAGAAAGGGCCTAAGATTATACCAATGGCTCATGAAAAATGTATAGAAGAAGCAAAAAAAGAGTTGGAAAGAAAAGGCATAAAAATATTATTGAATTCAGAGGTAACTAAAGTATCTGAAGATAATTTCGAAATTAATAATAAGCAAAAGATAATGTCATCAACAATAATATTCACTTCAGGCATTAAACCAGTTCCAATAAAATCAAATCCAAAGATTACTCTGCCATCTGGCCATTATTCAGTTGACCAATTTTTGCAGGTTAAAAATCTAAAAAATGTCTATGCCTTGGGCGATTGCACTTTATTTTTCAATCCAAATTCAAAAAAGCCATTGCCTGCATTAGCCCAAGTGACTACAAAAGAAGCAAAAGCTGTTGCAAAAAATATCTATAGATTAATAAATGGAAAGCAGCAAAAGCTAGTCAAGATTAACTTATCTGGTTTCTTAGTTTCAGTTGGTCAGAAATTTGCAGTTGCAGAGATAGGGCCTTTCAAGTTCAAGGGATTCTTCGCATGGTGGCTATGGAGAACCATCTACTTATTCAAGATGCTAGGAACAGCAAACAAATTCAGGATTGCATTTGAGTGGACAATAAACTTGTTTGCAAAAAGAGACACTTCTCAAATCTAAAACCGAAAAATTTTGACTATATACTGCAGAATATAGACACGTGACAACCTCGCTAAGATTCTTTATAAATAACAATCCTCAACATATAGAGATGAGAAAATGGAATAGGCAAAAAATAATAAAAGAGTTAAGAAAAATTACCAGAGATAAAGGTATTTCACCAGGAGTAAATCAAATTCCTTCTTATTTATATGGCGCTTGCTATAACTATTTTGGTTCATTTAATAAAGCAAAGAAAGCAGCTGGTTTAAAGATAGAAAAGATGAAATATAACCCAATTAAAAAGTCAGCACATAAAATTTCAAAAGAGTTCATGTATATTTTGGGGGTAATTTATGGTGATGGTTACGAAAATTTAACTGAAAATGAACATGGTTCATCAGGTAGGATATCATTAGCAGTAACAGATCAAGATTTCGCTCTAACATTCAAAAAATATTTAGAAAAATGGTCAGGTTTAAAAGCAAAATATAAAATAAATGAAGAGGGACTGTACCAAATAATTCTTTATTCCGTTGACGCTTGTAGAATTATTGAAAAAATAGATTTGAAAAGAATACCAAAATTAAAAAAAGAATTCGGGTTTATGTTTTTAAGAGGCCTATTTGATTCTGATGGAGGGGTAATAGGAGAAAACCTAGATAATAGAAAAATAGCAAAAAGATGGGTGCACTTATCAAATAATAACCACCAATTATTAGCTTTAACAAAAACCATATTTAATAGACTAAAAATAGACTATAGTATGAAAGGTAGAATAAAATCTGGGTTCGGTAGTAAGAAAATGCAGTATCAAATTAACATTTATAACTTAAGAGATATATTTAAATATTACAAGTTTATAGGCTTTAATACGAAGAGAAAAATAAAAAAATTAGAAAGAGTAATAAACTCTTATGAAGAAGCTTACTTAAACAAAGTCAATGAGGAATTAAAATGGTAAAAGAACAAATTCAAGTTTTACTCTACCGCACAGATTCATGTATATGGTGTCATAAGGCAATGGAATGGTTAAAAGCGCATAAAATCAAGTTCACAGAGAAAAAAGTAGATCATGATGATAAAGCAGCAGAAGAAATGATAGAAAAGTCAGGCCAGAGGGGCGTCCCAGTCTTAGATATTGGCGGTAAAATAATTGTAGGGTTTGACGAGCCTGCAATGAAAAAGGCTTTGAAATTATAAAAAAGAAAAACTTTATAAACAAACTTCTTTGCATTTTTCTCAATGTGTTCTAAAGAGGGTGAACAATAGTGGACTCAATTTTTGTAGTGATGGAACCAAAGTTCAATAGAGATATTCCTTTCAAGAACAAAAGGAGAAATGTTTCGTTCAAGAGCTTGTTGGAAGCAGGAGCAGATTCAGGCTTGAATGTTTTTCTTTCAAGGTTTAATTTGTTCAGGTTCAAAAATAAAAGAGTTAGCCAAGCCTGGGTAGTAGACAACGGCTGGAAAAAAATAAAGAACAAGAAAGTAGACTTGGTTTTTTATCGAGGAAAAAACGCCATGAGCGCAGCAGTAGGTTCAAGGTTAAAAAAGTCTGAGATAACCATGATAAATCATCCTGAGCTTGAGAATATATGCGATGACAAGTTATTCACGCAGACTTTATTTCCAGACTTAATGCCAAAAACATTCTTGATAAACAATCATTATGATATGCAGAAAGTATTGTATTTCATAAAAACTAGAAAAGTTGTATTGAAGCCTAGGTTCGGCAGCTATGGAAGAGACGTTATTATAATTGACAAGTCTAAATTAAGAAACGGTATTGTAAAGGACACAATAATACAAGAATTTATAGATTCCTCATTAGGCTTCAGAAAGCTAGGCATAAAGGGATGCCATGACATCAGAGTTGTAATGGTTGATGGAAAGATAGATCATTGCTATGCAAGGATCCCAGCACCAGGATCATATCTAGCAAACATGTCGCAGGGAGCGTCAAAATTCTACATTGATCCAGAAGACTTGCCTTCTTCAGTAGTTAAAAATCTGAAATTAGTTGAAAGCAAGGTTTCATATTACTCTCCAAGGATTTATTCTGCAGACTTCATGATGAATCAGGACAAGGAAGCAAAATTAGTTGAATTAAATTCAAAGCCAGGAACAATGTTCTATGAAAATTCAACAAGAATAAGGGAAAGGTTCCACAAAAATATCTTCAAGGCAATCAAAAAAGCTTTGTAATTGTCCTCAATTGAGTACGAAATTTTTTCCGCAAGTTTTATATATAATTTTGTGATTTTAATTTTAGTGATTTGAAGATGATAGATAGAAGATGGGCAAATTTATTGCTAAGAGTTTCATTTGGCTTGATTTTTTTATTTTCTGGAATGATGAAGGTTTTTTTCTATGTAAGAGTTCCAGTTGAAAAAATACTTCCTTTCTTAGGACCAGATTACGGCTCAATAATTTTAGGCGCTGTTGAAATAATAATTGGCTTGTTGTTAGTAATTGGATTATTCACAAGATACGCAGCATTGGGTGCAACAGGTTTGCTTGTTGTATTTGTAATCTCTGGATTAATATTAGGTTTATTCCAGCAGGCTGGATTAATCAAAGACATTGTTCTAGTGTTTGCATCATTGATGCTTGTAGCAGATGGCGCAAGAAAATGGTCTTTGGACGAAAAATTCTTTTAGATTTGATAATTCAAAGGAAGAAAATCTACATTAATAATTTTAAAAGGATTTGAAACAAGTTCATTTTTTACTTCTCTTGCTTTTGTTTTTGCTATTTCTAAAGCTTCTATCTTATCTTCAAGCTTATTCTCTAAGGCTATTACATCTACAATATTAAGATTAGCTTTCTCTTTTTTATTGTCATCAAGGTAATCACCAATGTCATCAGCAATCTGGAAAAGTCTTCCATAGTCCCTTGCCCATTTCTTAGCTGCAATCTTTATTGGTTGCACTGAATCTGGAGGCAATTCATCTTCATAAAATACGATTGGCATTATAACTGCATAAAGTGGCAAGCTAACTGTTTTAAGATCAAACAATCCTATGCATTGTTCAATAGTATTTACAGGTTCATCAGTTTCATCCATCTGTCCATCAATCATCTTATCAACAGTTCTATCAAAATCCCTTAAAAACAATCCATTACGATTTTTTATGTAAGATTTATCCAAAAATCTCTTAGCTTTAGTTAGCATGTTTAAACAAAACTCTGAAGCGGCCGCAGTTCCATACTTATTAACAAAAGGCTCTCTTCCATCCCTTAACTTTGGCTCTTTTTTGTCTGCTTCATCTCTTATGTCATCCATTATCAAAGAAGCTTTATGTATCATTTCAATTGAAATTGCTGCAGGAAACAACGGGTCGAATGGTTTGCCAAGCCAGTTGCAGACAAGATCCATTATTAATGGCCTTACTCTCTTTCCTCCAGCAAAAGCATATTCAAGTTTTCCATGCTTAGAGTTCTGATATTCTGGAGATTTAAAATATTTTTCTTGAGTTCCATATCTCTTTTTCAATTCTCTCCACATTTTAGGTCCAGGGAATTTTCTTTTAAAATGAGGGTGATGATTAATATAGAACATCAAAAGATTATCCATCTTCTTTGAAGCTTCAGAAAGTTTTTCAAGGCTGTCCAAATTAATACTACTAGGTACAAAGCTCCCAAAAACATGGTTGGTACTTTTATTTTCTTGAACTAATGAATCAATTAAACTATTATCCATTTATTAACCCCCAATTGCATTATGCTTTCTAACCTTTTAAACCTTACTTTAACCCAAAATGGGTCTTTTTAAAGCTTGTTAATTTGAAGTTTTAAAAAAGTATATAAAACAGCTGATAATAGTAATAGCTATGAATAAGCGCAACCTGGAAATCTTCGGTTGGAGAGACATTGAGCTTAAATTAGAGCATGTCATTCTTTTCATAATATTCCTGATAGTCCTTTCATTGATACTTTACTACTTTTTCAAGGACAGCAAAGACGACATTGAAGGCATCATACAGCAAAGGATAAACGAGACCAAGCAGATTACTTCGCAACCAGTTCAAATCCAACTTGAACAAAATAAAACAGAAGTAATTCAACAAGAAAGAGAAGGCTTGAGCGAATACGAAGTTCTAAACTGGGACACTTCATCTTTCTCGTCAGTCTGCAAGCAGGATTACGGAAGATACAGAGATGATATTAATGATATTAATTCACAGGTAAACGAATTAGAGCCAGACCTTGATGCTGCAAAAAAGCAATTGGAAGAAATTGAATACAAAATTAACGATTTAAAATTGCAGCTTGAGAAAAGAAATACTCAATTGAGAAATACTGTAGAGCAGTGCAGAAAATAAAATGGACGATTATTCAACTCCTTCATTCAGGAAGACAAAGAAAGAAAAAAAGCTTAAAAGAAAATATAGGGTCTACAAAAAAGGCGGGCATGAAAGATTCAAGAAGCCAGCCTAGTCATCGTCTGCATATCCTGTCAAGAATCCTGCTTCTTCTGCTGAAATCTCATCATTATCAAGCATGTCATTTATGTTGTCTTCGCTGAAAAACTCCTCCTCATTGATATCATATTCCTCAACTTCCATTTTTCACCTCCTTGACAAACATTTCAGAATAAATTCTGTCAGCAAATTCAACAGAATTCCTAAAGTCAATGCCCCAATTCCCCAAGCCTAAAAAAGCAGCAGTCTTTTTATTTCTCAATACTTTTCTTAAAGACGTTATTTCAACCACCTCCTGTTTTACAATCTTCTCTTTTCAAAAAACTCTCAAGTAAAATGCTTATAAATAGCCTGTGAAGGCTTAATCCGTATCAAAAAACCATAAGTTATATAAACATGGAAAAATGAAAATTTCTTTAAGATGTTTGTCGCAGACGCAACAGTTCTATTCGGCTATGAAGCAATAATAGAGTTTATCTCACTTCTTGTTACAGCTGGAATAGCGCTTTATGCTTACAAAATTTACAAGTATAGCTCAGAAAAAAGATATTTATATTTTGCAATGGCTTTTGCATCAATATCCGCAGCATTTCTTATTAATTCATTCATAAACGCAGAAGTATTTTTCAGCAGGGTTGGCAGTGTTTCAATTTTAGACATTCCATTAACAACTTCAGTGCTGACATTATACAAAGCAGCTTACATTACTCAATTATTTTTGATGCTTTCTGGCTACATGTTCTTGACAATACTTACATTCAAGCTTGAAGACAAGAGACCATTGCCTTTATTTTTGTTCTTTACAGTCATCTCGACAATCCTAGGCTATAAATGGTCCATAGCCTACTACATAACTTCATTTGTGTTGCTATCTTACATTGTTTACTATTACTACGAAAATTATCTAAAGAAAAAATCAGCCAAGACATTATTGGTCTTTGCATCTTTCAAGATAATTACTTTGGCTCAAGTCCTTTTCATATTGGCACTATTCTTCAAGCAGTTTTACTTTATTGGAGACATAGCAGAGCTTGTAGGCTACATAGTTTTGCTTACAGGATTGGTGTTGGTGCTTAGAAAATGAATGAAAAAAGAGACAAGATTCAAATCATTTTTGACATCTTGACAGCTATTCAGAAGAAAGGCGGAAAGATAAAGCCTACACATCTACTTTACAAAGCAAACTTATCTCATCAAAGGATGAAGAAATATCTTTCTGAATTATTGGATAAAAAAATGATTGAAGAGATAGATGAAAAAGACGGAAATAAATTTTATATTATAACCCAGAAGGGCAACCAGTTCATAGCAGAATTCGATAAGATCAAGCAGTTCACAGAATCATTCGGATTGTAAAATCTTTTTTATTTTAAGCTGCAAATTCTCTTAATTCATGCAATGCTTCCTTCAAAATCTTGCATACCCTGGTTTCGCCGACTTTATGCCCTTCAATCAAAGTATATTGGGAAATTTCTTTAAGAGTCATTCCATTCAAAAATTTATCAATTATCATTCCTCTTTTTAGAGGAGTTAAACGTTTTAGTAGATTTTCAATCAACTCTCTTTTTATTATTAGTTCTTCTTCTTTATTTATATAATCAAAAGATTTCGGGTGCTCTGATCCATCATAATTTGACTGTTCCTCTAAAATAATCTCGCTTAGCGATTTAGGTCTTTTTAACATATGAATCAAAGATAAGGCTTTGAATGCAGGGATAGCAACTTTGCCAAGACGTGTTTCAATATCATATACTGTTGGCGGTCTTCCTTCATTGTTATAAAACTCTTTGAATAATTCTCCAATTTTATAGGTTATTGAGGATTTGTCTCTACTAAAAGCGCTTCTTACTCTTAAAAAAGCTCTATTTTCATCTTTTATTTTAAATTTTATTTTTGAAGGGACATACTTGACAAAAGGTACATTGGTCTTTGGGTCATAAGAATCTATTGCAGAATCGACGCCTAAACGACCTGCTTGTACTGCTTCGTCCAAAGAAATATGCTCAATTTCGTTTCTCTGAAAAAATTTAACATAACCAAAAGCTATATTTGATATAAGGGGGGTATAATTTTCAATTAAAAAATTTCTACATTCATCGTCAACTTTAGCTTTTATTGCCAAAATCTGGACTTTATCATCAGATAAGAATTTCTTAACTTTGGGACCTTCAAAAGAATATAACCTAGTTTTAAGCATGTTATTTATAAAAAAACTGAGTATTTAAATATTGCTCTAAAATAGCCTAACAATAAGTTTTAAATAGCTTAATTATTCACTATTATTAAAAGAGGTGACAATTTGGACAAGTTTTTCAAAGCTAAATCTATAGCCATTATAGGAGCTTCTAGAAACCCAAATAAAGTCGGACATGTTATTTTAAAAAATCTCTTGGAAAGCCATTATCACGGCAAACTATATCCTGTAAATCCAAACACGTCACAATTAATAAATCTAAAATGTTATCCTTCTGTTTTGCAAATTAAAAACCAAGTAGATTTGGCAGTAGTTTCAGTGCCTGCTTCCTTAACTTTAAAGGCAGTTGAAGACTGCGGTAAAAAAGGAATAAAAAATATAGTAATAATTTCAGCAGGTTTCTCTGAAGTTGGCAACCATGAATTAGATAACAAATTATTATCCTTAGTTAAAAAATACAAGATAAATCTAATCGGGCCAAATGTATTAGGAATTTACGACGCTCATTCAGGCGTTGACACTTTATTTTTACCAAGATTAAGACTTAATCGTCCGCAACCAGGAACAATATCTTTTATATGCCAGTCTGGAGCAGTAGGCTCAGCTTCTTTGGATTTGATTTCAAGAGAAGGTTATGGTTTTGCTAAATTTATAAGTTATGGAAATGCATTGAGCATAGACGAATCAGATTTGCTAGAATATCTTGGCAATGACAAGGAAACTAAAGTAATTTGCATGTATATTGAAGGCATAAAAGACGGAAAAAAGTTTATTAAAGTTGCAAGCAATGTCACTAAAAAAAAGCCAGTTATAGTTATTAAAGGCGGAACAACAGAAGCAGGAAGCAAGGCAGCCTTGTCACACACTTCAGCTTTAGCTGGAAGCTTTGAAATATACAAGGGAGCATTCAAGCAATCAGGCATTATTTTAGCCGAATCCTTGGAAGATTTATTCAATTATGCAAAAGTTTTGGAAAAATGCATCAAACCTAAAGGAAATAGAGTTCAAGTAATTACAAATGGTGGCGGTTACGGAATTTTATGCGCTGACAACATTGAGCAAAACAACTTGATTCCAGCAAGATTATCAGAGTCTACAGTAAATGCATTGAAAAAAATATTCCCTCCTCTAGTTTTAGTAAGCAACCCAATGGATTTGATAGGAGACACAGATACGAAAAGATACGAAACAGCAATTGAATACTGCTTGCAAGATGCAAACATTGACATTATTCTAGTTGTCCTTTTATATCAAACACCTCTAATCACTTCAGACATTGTAGACATGATTACAGAATTTAATAACAGGAAGGAAAAACCAATTGTAGTCATCTCAACAGGCGGAGAATTCACAGAAATCCATAAAAGAGACATGGAACTAGCAGGGGTTCCTTGCTTTACTTTCCCGCACCAGGCAGTGAAATCTATAAAAACTCTATGCGACTATTACTTGAGGTAAAAAAATGGGTTTGTTTGACAAAGATTTCAAGGAAATATTATTTTCTCAGTCAATGGCAGTAATAGGCGGGATAATAGCAGGAACTTTATTAGCACTTTACACTGACAAGATATTATTGATTCCAGGCATGGTTATTTTAATCCCAGGTTTTCTTGAAATGAGGGGGAACATTTCAGGAACCTTATCTGCAAGATTAAGCTCTGGTTTGTTTTTAGGTGTATTCAAATCAAGCAAGGAAAAAAAGAATGTAGTTTCAGGAAACATAATAGCATCATTCATCTTGGCAGCAATAGTCTCGCTTATTTTAGGATTGATAGCCTACTTGTTCAACTATTTAATATTCAAAGTCAGCACTCCAGAAATAATAATGATTGCATTGGTAGCAGGAATTCTAGGAAGCCTTATTCAGATACCTTTAGCTTTATTTTTTACGTTTTATTTATTCAAAAAAGGTCACGACCCTACAAATATTATGGGTCCATTATTAACAACAACAGGGGACATAATTAGCATACTGGCTTTGCTGATTGCTTTGGTGATAATATGAAGGCAATAAAACATCATTTGGAGCTTTTAAGAAAAGTTAGCAGGAAAAGTCTGCATCCATTAATACATAAGATACATAAGGCTCATAAAATTTCAAAAAGAACATTGTTCTACATCAAAGAATATGGCATCCATTCAAATGTTCCGCATACAATTATCAAAGAAAGCATAAAAATACTTCTTTTAGCATCAATAATAAGCTCTTTTGGAGGATTGGCAATAGAAAGCATAAAGGATAAGTTTTTTTCAATAATCCCCTTGGTTATCTTGCTACCAGCACTGAATAATCTTATAGGAGACTACGGCATTATAGTTTCTTCAAGATTTTCAAATATGCTTTATGAAGGAAAAGTAAGGGAAAAATGGTGGGACACACCAGAATTAAAAGAATTATTTGGGCATATGATAATAATTGCGCTTATAACTACAATAATGTCTTCATTGTTGGCAATATTAATATCACAATTAAACTACTTAGTAACGTCTGAAGTTGTCTGGAAGATAATGTTTATAGCTCTTATTGACACAATATTCTTGGTAGCTTTATTGTTCTTAATTTCAGTGCTTTCAGGCATCCATTATTTTAAAAAGAAAGAAGATCCAAATAATTTTTTGATTCCAATCACAACGTCTTTTGCAGACTTGGCTAATATGGTAATATTAACAGGTTTAATATTGTTATTTTTTTAAAAATTTCTCTATTCTTTTCATTGCTTTTTCTATCAGCTTATAATCTGTTGCATAGCTGAACCTTATGAATCCTTCTCCATATCTTCCAAATTCGCTTCCAGGAACGGTTGCCACTTTCCCTTTCTCCAGCAAATTCTTTGCAAACATGAAGCTATTTTTAGAAAAATCAGAGATGTTTGAAAATGCATAGAAAGCGCCTTCAGGCTTCACAGTTCTTAATCCAATCTCATTAAGCCTTTTCACAATTAAATCCCTTCTTCTTTTATATTCTTTTACCATGACATCAACATAGCTCTTCTTCATCTCCAACGCTTTCATTGCAACAAGTTGTGACAAAGTGCTTGCAGCAGTAGTCGTGTAGATATGGGTATCTGTCATAGCCTTTATCAATTTTTTAGGTCCTGCGCAATATCCAACTCTAAATCCGCACATAGCATAGCTTTTAGAAAATGTCTGGAAAGTCGCAACATAGTCTTTCATTCCATTCAAGCTTCCAATTGATACATGTTTTTTGTCGTAAATAATTTTTTCATAAGCCTCGTCGCTAAAAATAAAAATATTATTTTCTCTTGCTATGTCAGCTATTTCTTCCAATATCTTTTTGCTTAGAACATTTCCAGTTGGATTAGATGGAGAATTTATTATGACAAATTTTGTCCTCTTTTTGTCTATCAATCTCCTTAATCTATCAGGATTTATGTCAAATCCTTCCTCTTCTTTTAATTCCATTCTTATTGGAATGCCGTCCATCAATTCGATTGTTGGCAAATAGCACATGTAGCTTGGGTCAGGAACTATTGCTTCTTCCCCAACATCTAGAGTACATACTGAAGCAAGCATCAACGCTTCCTGGCTTCCGCTAGTTACAATAATGTTTTCAGGATCAACCTTTATCCGATTGTCTTTTTTTAATTTTTTTACAATAGCTTCTTTTAGCTCATGTCTTCCGCCTGGTGGCGAGTAATGATTGCTTTTATTTGCATAATACTTAACTTCCTTTACTAATGGCGCTGGAAGCTTAAAATCTGGCTCGCCAGGACCCAAAGATATAACGCTTTTGTCTTCATTAGCAATCTGCAGTAATTTACCTATTACTAGGTCTGGCAACTGCCTCTCTCTTTCAGAAATATGCACCATCTTTTTTCAAGAGTTATAAAATTTTGTTTGTTTTTATACTTTGCTATAAAAAGGTTTAAAAACTGTCCAATCTTTTACTTTTTCATGGGTTATGAAGAGGATGATAGTGAAGGCATTAGCAAGAAATGGTTCATTTCAATCATAGTAATTTCTTTAATCATAATAAGCTACTTGACTTATGACCATTTTCAAAAATCTGAGATAATTTTGAAGCAGTCAGCAGAAATATCAGAAAAGGCAGACTTATTGGCGACTGCAAACAGCAACATAGAATTTCTAAATACTACCTTAAAAGAGCGTGATAATAAAATATCAGAATTAAGCAGTACAGTGTCACAAAAAGAATCTGAAATAATAAAATCAACAGAAAAAATATCAGAATTAGAGCAGATAAAAGCCTCAAAAGAGAGGCAAATCCAAGATTTGAAGGAAGCGCAGGCAGCCTTGAAGGAAGAAGGCAAGATTATAGTGGACATGTACAAAAACACTTTAATTTTATATGATGATCCTAAAATTTATTCAGCACAGTACAAATACATGGAATATATCAAGAATGACGGCATGGACTACAGCAAGTTAGGGATACCATTTATCTACTTCAGAGATGAAAGCAAAAAGACAGAAGACGGAATTATTCTAGGAACTTATTCAAGTTTATATGATTACATCTACATCTACAAGGACAACAATGATAGCAGAACAATTTACCATGAAATAGGCCATATTATCTACAAGAATTTATTTATAGAAGTCAAAAGCAACCTCGAGATATGGAAAGATTTTTACAACCAGTTGAAAGAAGCAAACTTGTTGTCAACTCAATATTCATATACAAACGAGATAGAAGGCTTTTCAGAGGAATATTCTGTCTACAAAACAGGATTCAAGCAGCAGCCTCAGGAAGTTGTTAATTTCTTCAAAGATGTTGAAGACAAGATTAATTAAGTATCTTTAAGCTTTTATTCAGCACAGTTTCAAAGAATTTTTTCTGAAATTCTGAGCTTTCATCAAACTCCATTTCATAAATGCTTATGACATCGGATAATTTTCTCAATAAATCCTGCAAATTAACAGAATAGCAGTTTTTTATATGATTAACTATCACTTTAGCTTTATCCCCCTTAAATTTATAGAACGGTAATAATACTGAAAGAAGTGCAAATTCAAATTCTAATACAATAGAAAGTATTTCGGGATTCTTTTTAACAGCTTTTTTAAGCTTGTCATAAAAAACAGGCCTTGGACAGGTCTTTTTAAAAGACAAATCATAATAAAAATATTCCACCAGATACTTGCTTATTTCTTCTTTCTCTAATACTGTATTTACATACAAATCCTTTAATAATAATATTGTATTTATCCCAATTTTATACAAAACTTTTCTCTTTTTGTCGCTTATCTTAAGATGATTTACTTTTGCAAGATAATATTTTCTATAATTTCTCTTTATTTTGATATAAAGACTGTACATTTGGGTTATATGAATAACTTCATGCAACAATATGCCAATCAAAGCCTTCTCATTCTTCAATAAATACTTCTTGCTTTTAGGCATATATATCACAATAATCTTTCTTCTCCCATATTTGTAAGAAAAAGAAACTTTATGTCTCACTGCATTTGTAAAGCTTTCATGAGCTTCTTTAGGAAGCTTTTTTAATATTAAATTGCAATAATGCATATGTTCTGAGAAGTAAAATTCAATGTCCTTTTGGAATTTAACTAAGCCTCTTACGGTTATAAGTGCTTTTTTTATATAAGCCTGATTAAAGTCTCCAAAAAACACGGTTTTCATTGATAATTTAAAAGAATTTACTTATTTAAGCTTTTTTGCCAGTATAGATAAAGTAGAAGTCATCCTTGCCTTCATGCTCAACAGCTTTTGTGTCTTCTTTTAAAGAATTCATGGTAAAAAAACTGCTTTTTCCATAAATTTCTCCAAGATTCAAAAATTCTTCTAGTTTGCCAAGGCATATACTTTCATAGTCCGAATAAGATTTTGTGCCGTTTAGGATTGCGTCCCTTAAATCTCTGCCTTTCTTTGTAAGAAGTTTCTCATTTGGTTTAGGAAATAAGGCAACTCTATAAGTCCCATCTAGAACTGAATTAATTATGCCCATAGTTAACCTTTATTTTCAAGGCTTAAATATTTTTCTATTTCAAAAGAATAAAATTTTCAATTCATAAAAGTTATAAACATTGGATGCTTATGCAGTATTGGGGGTATCATACCATTATTCTAGTCATAGGGCAGTAGCTTGGTTTTAATCAATACCTCTTTTCCCAGGCTATTCTCTTGACATTTAATTTCCTATGTATTTTGAGTAATCAGCCTTGGCTTTGTCTTCAGAACTAGCTTTTACCAGAACTCTGTCGTTAAAAATTATCAGGTTTTTGTAGAAAAAAGGTTCTGATTTTCCATTTAATCTTGTTTTAATCTCATTAAAGTCATGCTTAATTTTGAATTGATAAATACCAGAGCCACAGAACTTTATGACTTTAGTTTTTTTACTCAAATTTTCATACGTTCCTTTGCAGGTTCTGCAGTTCTTGCTTTTGTTAGCTTTTATTTTCTTCAGCTCATTGCTGTCCAGATTAATATACAGTAGATTCTTTTCATAATTCTTGCCTAAAAGAAGCTTTATTGCTTCGCTCACTTGTAAACTTGCTATCATGCTAGTTGCAGAGTTTAAAACTCCAACAGTGTCGCATGTTCCATATCCCTTTAGATTGTTAAAAATACAGTTAAAGCAAGCAGTTTTTTCTGTTATATTCATTAAATACCCCTTGTTTTCAATTGCAGCAGAGTAAATCCAGTTAATCCTATTTTTCTTGCAGTAGTCATTTATCAAGAATCTTGTTTCAAAGTTGTCAGTGCAGTCCAATACCAAGTCAGAATTAAGTAAATTGACATTGTCTTTGTCCAAATCAACTGCATATGCTTCAATTATTATGTCTTTGTTCACTTTTTCTAATTTTTCCTTTGCAACTTGGGCTTTTAATTTTCCAACATCGGCTAAATCAAACAAAGTCTGCCTTTGCAGGTTGCTTTCCTCGACCAAATCCCTGTCAATCAGCCATAAATTGACTCCGGCTCTTGCAAGCAAGTTTGCAGCAACAGAGCCTAAAGCCCCAATGCCTACAATCACAGCTACTTTTTTCCTTAGTTTTTCGCTGTCTTTCTTACCTAGGGATAATTCCTGTCTTGAATAGTCCATCAAAAAATCAAATAAAGTAAACTTTAAATAGGTTTCTTAAGTCTTATTTTTATGAATTATGGAAGAATATCATTGCAAAGGATGAATGGACAACCATTAAGTTTAAGGACTAGGGATTATGGTGCTTCAAAATCTAAAAAATCAGTATTCCATGGGCATAAGAGCGAAGATACAAAAATAGAAGAGCTAAAATGTGAGCTTTTAGAGAGCATTTTATTCGATATATTCAATGTTAAAATATTAGATAATGGATACAAAAGGCACATGACCCCTGATGAGGTTAAACTTTTGCTTGAAGGCAGTGATGATGATATATTCAATATTATAATAAAGACTGAAAATACCCAAGATATAAGGTCTCTTTTTAGCGATAATGGAAAAAGATCGACACAGGAGATTTACTTCGCTAATTTTATGCCAGTGTTCAAAGAGCACTCAAAAAAATATTTCGATGTAATTTTTCAAAGGTATCAAAAAAGCTTTTTTAATAAATGATGAAATGAAAATCTCTGTTTTTTTGGAAAGGGAAAATAAGAAGCAACGTATGGAAATCAAGAAAGGCGACACTATTTCTTCTCTGATGAAAAAATTGAAGATTAATCCAGTTTCCTATATTTCAACGGTAAATGACGAAGTTGTAACTGAAGAGCATGTTCTAAAAGACAGGGATAAAGTCGAAATTCTGTCCGTAGTTTCAGGCGGATAAACATATATTTTGTATATACAAAAAGTATATAAATAAAACAGACATGAATTAAGTCTATGATATTAGATGTATTAAGCGAATTTTTTGAACTTTCAGTTAGTTATTTTAATAAGATTAATTCTAAATTGATTATTAAGTGCTGAACGCACTCATAAATTTCTGTCTCGCCGGTAAACTGGCGAAAATTAAAACTAAAGGAGGTGTTTTATGACAATATGTCTGGCGTGCGATGAACCAATAACAAACCCTATATGCCCAAACTGCCTTGGCAGGGAGATGAGTTATTGGCTAGATATGAAGAAACCAGATCTAGTTAAGCCTATAAGCAAGAAAGTGAAGGAATTCAATACCATGATGCCTTTGGAGACAGAAGACAACTGCATTACCTGCAACCGCGGGATGAGGGGCTGTGCATACTGCTTCACAGAGTACATCTATGACTGGCTAAAGAAGGAAAATCCAGGGTTGGTGTCTGAGTTCATCAAGTTCTTCAACTTCGACTTGAAAGGCAATGGTTACAAAAAAGAAGCAGAAGACTTAGATCTAATGTAAAATAATAGCCATATTTTCATAGGCACATTTCTCTCCTTTTAATAACCTTTAAAAACACTATTTTCTAGCTTATTTAAATGCCATGCAAAAAATGCAAGTCAAGTCCTGTATTTAAGACTTTAAGCGGAGAAGGTCTTTGCAGTTCAAACTTTGTAAAGTACTTTGAGAAGAAAGTTTTGAAGACAATTGGCCAGTACAAATTAATTGAAGGCAAAGACGTTATAGCAGTAGCCTTATCAGGCGGAAAAGACTCTTCAACCTTGCTTTATATTCTAAACAAATTACTAAAAAAGCGCAGGCAGAAGTTCTTTGCTTTATTGATAAATGAAGGAATCCACGGCTATCGCAACATTACAATAAAAGACGCTAAAAAATTATGCAAGCAGTTAAAAGTTCCATTAAAGATAGTTTCCTACAAGGAAGAATTCGGAACTACTTTAGATGAACTGAAGAAAAAATACAAGCCATGCACAGCCTGCGGTATTTTAAGAAGATACTCTCTGAATAAGATAGCAAGAGATTTAGGAGCTACAAAATTGGCAACAGGCCACAATTTAGATGATGAAGCACAAACTTTATTAATGAACATGCTTAAAGGAAATTTCGAGTTTTCTGCAAAATTAGGGCCAAAGACAGAGATTTTGATGCATGACAAGTTTATACCCAGAATAAAGCCATTGTATTTTTTGACAGAAAAGGAAGTGTTAATCTACTCTAAGATAAAGAAGCTTCCAGTAACCTTCATAGAGTGTCCAAATTCGCATGATGCTTTTAGAGACGATGTTAGAAGCCAATTAAATGAGTTGGAAGCAAAGTATCCTGGAACAAAGCATTCAATAGTAAATGGATTTTTAGACATCCAAGAAACATTGCAAAAACGTTTTCAAAGGGAAAAAATAAACTCGTGCAAAATATGTGGTGAGCCATCAGTAAAACAAGTTTGCAGAGCCTGCCAGATTCTTAAACGCTGACCAATGTCTTCAAATCAAATCTTAATTTATTTAAAGATCTATTTAATGTTCTGCTAACTTTCATAGGATAAAAAACTCTATTAGCAAAGTGTATGTTTAAAAAATCGCTTATTTCTTTATAAGTTTTATTTTCCTTAAAGCGCAATGTCAATATCATTCTTTGCATAGGATCTTTTATTTTGCTAATTAAGTCTTCAAAATCAGGCAAATCATAAATTCTTTCATCGTTTTGCGCGATACTATCGTCTAAATAAGCATGTCTTCTAATTTTTTCTTTTCTGTACAAATCAAAAGCCATGTTTCTTGCAGTAGAATAGGCAAATGTTCTGACAGAAGATATTCCATCATAACTATAAACACCTGTTAAAAGCTTCAAAAATGAATCCTGAGCTATGTCTTCAGGATCTCTATTTATGTCACGACCTTTATATTTCCATGATGCCTTTGATACTTCTTTTCTGCCTTCCATTACTAATCTGTTTCTGGCTGCAATATCCCCATCTTTAGCTCTCTCAGCTAATATTATTTCTTCGTCTCTAGAAAGTCTTTTCAAATCTTTTCCATCATAATTATTAATTAGTTCATTTAAACTAAGTTTAGCCATAAACAATATAAAAATAATTTAGTTTATAAGCTTTCTGAACTACTTGTGCATTATCTCAGCCAGTACTTTAACGCCTTCAGCAAGCCTTGGTCCAGGCCTGTTCAATAGATTATCGTCAACAACGTAAATTTTTCCTTCTTTAACAGCTTTCAAGCTGTTCCATCCTTCCCTTTTTGTCAAGTCTTCTTTCCTTGCTCTCAATCCAAATGCGCACCATGATATTATTACCACATCAGGATTAAATTTTTTCAATTTCTTTAGGTCTACTTTAGCACTAATCTTCCCAGCCCTTGCGAAGCTTTTTCCTCCAGCTAATTTAACCATATCAGGAACCCAGTTTCCAGATGCTGTAGGTGGCTTGTGCCATTCTTCAATGTAAATTTTAGGTTTTTTGTCAAGATAATAAGGCTCAGCAACTTTTTTTATTTTAATTTTCATAACACTTACAATATGCTCTGCTTCTTTCATCTTATTTACAGCTTCTCCTATTTTTCTTATGCTGTCAAACACATCTTCAAGTGTCTTAGGATCAGAATGAACAACTTTTATTCCAAGTTTTTTAAGTTTGCTAACAGTTTTATCCTGCAAGAAAGTGCTTGTAAAAACCAAGTCAGGTCTCAATTTTATTATATCTTCAAAATCATTGTCAAGCCATCCTCCAACTTTATGTATTTTCTTAGCTTCGTTAGGATAGTCGCAGAATCTTGTAACGCCTACAATTTTGTCGCCTAATCCCAAAGCAAACAGTATTTCAGTGCAACTTGGAGCTAAAGAAACCACCCTCATAAGGATTTTATCTAGCTTCAAATTTATAAGTTTTTCTCAACTCTAATTGCTATGTTTCCAGTAGAAGTTAAATATTTTCCTGAAAGCTTCAGCTCTTTTCTCCCCTTTTATTATTAAAGAAGAAGGAACTTCCTCATTCCAGAAAACTAATGCAACTTTATCCCCATAGACATTGAAAGCGATATCACCAACAAATTTCTCGTCAATTTTCTTTATTTTGGACAAAGGTATTGGATTGAACCTTGTTTCCTTTGCAACAATGTATTTTATTGGTATTTTTTTAGCCTGTCTTTTTTCATGATACCACTTGAAGTAAAAAGGCAGCTTTTTTGAAGCAGTTCCAGTTGCTCCTAAAACTAGAATTTCTTTTCCTTCCTTTATCTGGTCTTCCAATATTGCCTTGACTGCATCTCTTCCTTTGTAAAAGCTAGTTTCCTCTTTTTTCTTCTGCCTGTTGTATCTTTTTTCAAGCTCCGGCAATACTGTCTTCAATTGCTGCTGCCTTTCTTCAATTTCTTCCAATAATTTTTGGGGGTTTACTGGAGAAAATAACCTCTTGTTGTTTTTTAGTAAGTAATTTACTAATCCTTTTGCAATAAGCCTTTCAGTTGCATCGTATACATTTCTTCTATGTATGCCTGTTTGTCTTGATATTCTTCCTGCCTGCGCTTCACCTAAATCTATTAAGCATAGATAAACCTTAATCTCATTCTTGTTAAGTCCATATCTTTGCAGTACAAACTCTATTTCCACTTCAATTTTTAATTGTTTCTTATTTATATATTTTGCGGTAACTATCATCACCACATTTTATTATTAACTTCTTTGCCTTCTTGAATTGTATGAAAAACATTTTAGGAGGAATAAAATGGCAAATGAATTAGAACAAACAGTTGAAAGGCAGATTATAGAATTGGTTGCAGTCGATAGATTGGATATCCCAATATCTAGCATGTCTGGAAAACTAAAAAGAAGAAAACCATCTGTAGCAAAAGGAATAGACTTGTCTGCATACAAAGGAAACTTCAGTGGAGAAAGAGCCTATGCCAATGTTGAAACAGAGGACAAAATGAAAGCTCGTGGTATTGCAGAAGGCATCGATGAATTTGAAAGGCAATTTCCAAGATATGGGGCAGTCCTACGTGGATTGATAGCTGAAAAAAGGATTGAGAAAGAAACTCACTTATACTTCGGCTTAAACGAAGGCAGAAGATTGACTTCAGACGACTACAAAAGCGTAATGACTGATCTAGGTTTCTCTGAAGGAATGGCAGAATCATTATACACAACATTGATGGATGCTAGCAGAAAGATTTCTAAAGCAAGAGTAGATGAAGAAAGAAGTATTCTTATAGGGTAAAACCTATTTTTCTTTTTTTATTTATAAGAATTAGTTTTTTTGTTTGTAGTGTTTCCATAGCTTTCATTTGAAGAGCTTGTAGAAACGCCATAAACATTTTTTTCTTCTTTTTTGGAACTTACAGCAGGAGTATTTTTTCCAACTTCTTGTCCACAGCCACAGGTCATTATCCCAGGCTTATGATATTCAAAGCTAGACTTCTCAGCAGGTTGAAATGAAGTTTTTTGGCCAGAAAAATAAGCGCCAGTTTTGACATCAGGGCTAGAAGGCTTGTATTCGCTTCCGCTAAAAGATTTTGGATTTCCAATCTTGTCAGAAATATCTTCTTTATTGTCTTCAGCCTGCCTTATCAGTCCAGAAGCAGTCTCGCAATCTTGTGCATGTTTCTCAAAGGCTTTGAACAATTTAGGATCTTCTTTTTTTATAACTTCAATAATTTTGACTTCTGGCTTTTTTATTACAACGTATTTCTCTTTTTTTCCAATCATATTATTTTATTACCCTTCATATCATAGATGTGAATAACCATAACAGGACATACTTCAGCACTTTCCTTCATTTTAGCTAAGTCTTTTTCATCAATCTCCAATTCAAACTCGCCCTTTCCGTTTTTGATAGCATCTTTGAAGTCTGCTTTGCCGTCATCGCTTGCAAGCCATTTCTCAGGAAATACAGCTACGCAAGCAAAAGCTCCAATGCAATTTTCCCTGTCATAAACAACTTTGTATTTTGCCATGTCGTCCCTTATAGTTTTATTATCTCAGGTTTGTCGCTATGTTGTTTTCCACATTCGCAGACTTCATAGTCTGTTAAGTCTCTTTTAGGATATCCCTTGTCATATTTATCCAAAACATTTAATATTTCATCAAAAGGATCTCCATGAACTTTATTTTTATAGTCATCTAAAGCTAAATGCAATGCGCTTACAGCAAAAACTGCAGCATGTTTGTCTTTTTTATCAAATTTTAATTGGCTAGCAACTTCATTAGAGGTTATTTTTACAACTTCCTTGACTGTCTTGCCTTTTATTAATTTAGCTAGTAACTCTGCTGCCTGTTTTACCTTGCTGCAGGAAGTAGATTTAAAGTCTAATTTTGCTATCTTATCATTGTCAATTTCTAAAGAAATTTCTATCTCATCTTCACAAACTTCATATGCTTCCTTAAGTTTCCCAGTATAGCTTGTTTTCATTTAGCAGCATCCGCCATTACCGCAGCCGCATCCGCCTTGATTGCTTGCGCATGCTCCTGTGCATTTGTCTCCGCAGTCACATTTATCTTCTTTTGTCTTGGTTTCAACTTTTTTATTTTGTTTTTTCATTTTATTTCCTCCGCAATCTTGATTTAAAAGCTTTTTGCATCAGTAGTCTGAACAATCTAGCATATAGCCGCATTTAGTGCATTTTATCTTGCAGTGCTCCTTATTCATCATAGCCCCGCATCTCTTGCACTTATACTCTACACTATCACCTTTTACAATGACTTGTACATCTTCTGAAGCAATAAAGCATCACCTTCAATGTTTGGCGTTTCAGCTATTACAACGCCCTTGATATTAAATTCCTTCCAAGTTTTTAATATGTCTTTATAATTTAAATCAGATTCTTTCAAATTTAAGTGGTTTCTTTCACCTTTTTCAGTATAATTAATGCCTGCAATCTGGATATGCATGTTTTTCAAAGCTTCTTTTCCTAATCCTTTCTCCATTTCTTCAAGTAAAGTTCTGAAAGCTTTGATATCATTGTTTCCTCCGCCATATCTTGCATGGTAATGTCCATAATCAATGCACGGCAATACTTGATCTAATTCCTGGCTTATCTTTATTACCTCTTTTAGATCTCCAAACTGCGATTGCTTTCCAGTATATTCTGGTCTCAACCATAGCTTTATTCCTTCTTGCTTGAAAACTTCAAGAATTCTCTTCATATTTTTCTTCACAGTTTCATAAACAATTTTAGGATCTTGCTTCATATAATAAGCCATGTGGTAAGTTAAGCTATAAGCGCCACATTTCTGTAAAACTCGAGCAGCTTTCAATATTCTTTGTATGCTAGCTTCTTTCTTTTCTTTCTCTAAAGCGTTTAAATTAACAAAATATTGACCATGACAAGTTAAAACAACATCATTATCTTCAGCTATTTTCTTGACATTAGGCGCCATGGCATCAGAAACATTTACAGAATGGACAAATTCAAGTTCCATTGCATCCAATCCTAGATTCCTAACCTGCTTTACACCATTCAACGTATTTCTGTCTTCAGTTGTTATTGGTATTCCTGCAGTTCCAAATCTTAGTTTATCCATTTGTAACCTCAAATTTTTTAGCATCTTTTTTGCAAGAACTAATAGCATCCGAAATAAATCTGCTGTAAGTTGGTTTTACAATTTCTATGCTCTTTTGGATAGTTCTTCTAACATTTTCAACATTAATTCCCAACCCAGTTTTTTGTTTAGCTATCAACTTCCACATCTCAACAAGACCGTCAACACTAGTATAATCAGGTTCTTTAATAAAAGTATCAAAAGCTGAAAAAGCCTGAGCAACTTTTGTATCTTTTATTCCATAAAATTCTGAGAAATATTTAACACATTTTTCTATGTTAACATTGTCTACTGCCCTCCTAAGAATATTAACTAGTTCGGGGTTGTCCTTTAAAATCAAAAATTCTACTCCAGTTTCAATGAAATTATGTGAAAGACGTCTAACTTTATCTTCAGATAGTTTTAAAAAACCCATAACTCTAAAGCAATCCGAAACATTGGATAATATTTGTCTGCCATTTGCATAGGCATATCCATCCCCTCCATTGTAATTTGTATGGGTGAATCTATCTATTCCGCAAGGGAACTCATGCAGCATCATACCTAAACCCAAGTCAGTGAAATTTTTGTCTCTATCCGAAAGCCAATTTCTGAACTCTAAAGCACTTTCTCCTATATTCCAATCATCAACTATGCCAGTAACGGCAAGATCGGGCAAAATACTCCCTAAAACTAGCAAATTACTGCTTCTTCCTGCGATTTCTCTTGCTGCATAAGTATGGGTATGCGGGAACATATTATCCTCTTATTTCCTTTATGGCTTTTTTTATTTCAGTTAAAGCATAATCAATTTCTTTTTCTGTGTTTAATTTTGACAAGCTTATCCTTATGGAGCATCTTGCATCCTCGTCTTTCAATCCAATTGCTTTCAATACATGGCTAGCTTTCATAGTTTTAGCAGTACAAGCACTTCCAGTTCCAATATAAATTTCTTTTTCATTCAAATGCATCAACATTCTCTCATTTTCTATGCCATGAATAGTTACATTTACATTATTACATAATCTGTTTGCTATTGGTCCGTTTAAGCTTACTTTTGGCATAGCTGAAAACTCTCTTATTAGCTTGTCTCTTAGTTTTCTAATATAAGCAGAGTCCTTCTCAATATTATTTAATTCAACAGCTTTAGCAAATCCTAATATCGCAGGAACATTCTGAGTGCCAGGCCTTATATCAAATTCCTGTGGACCTCCAAACTCCATCTTGAATAATTTGACTCCTTGCTTTATGTAAAGTGCTCCAACACCTTTAGGTCCATGTATTTTATGAGAATTCAAAGTCAATAAAGAAATATTGTCTTTCTTTACATCAATTGGTACTTTTAAAAATGATTGAGAAGCATCAACATGGAATAAAACATCTTTTTCCTTGCATATTTTTCCTATTAAATTTAAACTCTGTATTGTTCCAATCTCATGATTGCCATGTATTACTGAAACCAAAGCAGTTTTATCTGTTATAGAATCATTCAATTGTTCTAAGTCAGCATATCCTTCTTTGTCAACATCTAAGTAAGTGACTTCATACCCCTGTTTTTTTAATTTTTCAAAACAATTTAGCACAGAAGGATGCTCTATTTTAGTTGTTATAACGTGATTTTTGTCTTTATTCTGGTAAGCTAATCCTAAAATTGCTAAATTATTTGATTCTGTTGCTCCAGATGTGAAGATTAGTTCATTTGAACTTGCATTTATTGAATTAGCAATTAATTTTCTTGCATTTTCCAAGGCTTCATTTGCTTTTGTTCCTTCTTCATTAAGACTTTCAGGATTTCCATAGAAATTAAGCATTGCATCTTTCACAGTTTCCACTACTTCTTTCAATACAGGGGTTGTTGCCGCATTATCTAAATAGACTTTCATTTTACAGCGTCAAGTTTACTCCTTAATTCTTTCCACTTAATAGCTTTAGCCCAGTTAGTAAATGGAGGATTATAGAGTATCATTTCTTTTTCTTTCTCGTTGGCGGAATAAGTAGATACTCCCTCCGCTAATACTCTAACATTATATCCCCTCCAACTAAGTTCTTGAGTCGTACAGAATACACAACAATCGGCAGTTAAGCCAAATAATATAATCTCATCAGAGTCACTTGGTTTTCCAACAATTTTATTCAACCATTTTGTGAAAGCTTCTGGATCCTGGTATGGTAATCCTGCTTCTTTATCGGGATTTCCAATATTGTTTCTAGTCCAAATAGGAGAATTCATACATTTAATCCAAATTGGTTTTAATTTAATATCCTCCGGAATTTCAGATTCATAGCCCCATTCACCAGCCCTACAACTATCGTCTCTATCTGCAGGCCTTGGTAACCTATAGTCTGAAATTATCTCAGCAACTTTAATGTTTCTTTGCCTGAGATAAGGTATCAATATCTCTTTGAGGAATTTGACACTATCTCTTTTCTTGTAATGCTTTCCTCCCTCTGCACTAAAGTCTTTCTGAAGATCTACTGAAATGAATTTTATCATCTTATTTACCTCACAGCATCAAAGCCTTTGCCTCTATAAGGGGCATAATCTGGCTTTTATATAACTTATGCATTCTTTATTATCTTTCAACTTAAGAAAATCTCTTTCCGTTATCCTAATCACTTTCCATCCCTTCTTTTTAATGCGATATTCTCTTATGGTTTCATTCGGCTTATCTCTATGCCAATATTCACCATCGTACTCGATGGCCAATCTTATTGAAGGAACGCCAACATCAACAAAGTAAACCGTGCCATTAGCTCTTACAGGATAATTCAACTTAGCACTTTTATAAAAATATTTCTTGATGATTTTATAAACTTGAACTTGACCTTTAGAAATATACCCGCCTTTCTTATTCTTTTGTTTCTTATAATTTCTAGCCATAATAGCGTTAATATGTTTTTCAGGATGTTTATAATAAAGATTCTTAAGATATCTAGACATTTTCAATCTAACTTTTTTTGTATGAGTTCTACCATACATAGGGTTATTGACACCAAGGGCTATTCCTTTTTCTATTCTAATATTACTTATACGCTTTTTTGTAGAAACAGAATGCTTCTTGCCATAGAATGGATTTTTACTTCCTTTCCACTTTCCTTTCCAAAATTTACTTAATCGTCTTTTAACAGCTCGACTATGAGTTTTACCATACATAGAATTCTTTTTGCCTATAAAGGTCCCATTATCTTTATGTATCTGACTTATCTTAATTCGAGTACTGAGAGGTCTAGGTTTTCCATAGATTGGATTTCCTTTGCCAGTCATCCTTTTAGAATGATGCGGATTCAGCTGTCCCTTTTTAAGATTAAATTTTTTTGCATATTCTTTACAGCTAATTTTATGAAAAGTTGACATATGCGAATGAGTTATCATTCCAAGTCTTCTCCTACATATTTTACAAATTGGCATCAGAATTAAAAAGAGTAAAAACAATTTATATACTTTCACAGGCAGTTTGTCGTGAATCAAAAATTTACGGAAAATACGGAAGATTTACAATATCGCAATTTTATAAAGTATATCGTAATAATTATATACTCCATAACATAGTTCAAAACTATGTGGCCGTTCA
Organism: Candidatus Nanoarchaeia archaeon; assembly: GCA_035289925.1. Lineage (GTDB taxonomy): Archaea > Nanobdellota > Nanobdellia > SCGC-AAA011-G17 > DATDVL01 > DATDVR01. Next base: position 51,217 of record DATDVR010000010.1, read on the forward strand.
AAAAAAAAGAAACACCTTCTGACAATTTAAGTTTTGAATTGGATAAAGAGATTAAAAAAATAAAACTAGGAGTAAAAAAATTAAAATTTGATCCTGCGAAGCACAAATATAACTTAGGAAAGATTCAACTAACAAGCGTAACTGACTGCATTAAAACTTTCTTTGAACCATTTAATAGGGATTATTGGGCAAATTATGTTGCTGATAGGGATGGTAAATCAACAGAGAAGGTCTTACGCGAATGGGAAGATAAAAGAAGTAGTGGTGATAAAGTACACCAGCTCATTGAAGAGTACATCAAAGGCAAACAAAGGAAAAAATATCCCAATGAAGTTTTAATGGCTATAGAATTTCTTAAACAATTCTCTAATGAAAAACTCACACCCGAGATGATGGTCTATTCAAAGGAATGGATGGTAGCTGGAACAATTGATTTAGTAATTGAAACGCCACAGGGAGTTATACTTCTTGATTGGAAAACAACCAAAAACCTAAGAACAGAAAACTCATATAGAAAAGCCAAAGCACCCATAGATCATCTCGATGATTGCAATTATGTTAAATATGCTCTTCAGCTCAACTTTTACAAAGAACTCTTTGAACGGCAATTTAGGAAAAAAGTGATTGAAATTGGTTTTGTAAGGCTTACAAATGTTGAACCGTCAGAGTACTTTCCAGTGGAAGATTTATCTCGTGAAGTAGAGCTCATGATGGATTATTGGAGGCAAAAGTTCTAACTATACTTCTTATATCCGTGCTTCTCAATTTCTTCAGCCAATTCATGCCCGCCTTGATCTACAACCTTCCCATTTTTAATTACCACGACTCTGTCTGGCGATAGATACTTAAAAAACTTCAGTGAATGAGTAATCAATAAGATTCCTGTCTTATTTTCTTTGACTATTTTTTTTAAGGATTCAGAAACTATTCTAAGATTTTCCACATCGCCTCCTGTATCGAGTTCATCGCATATAGCAAAATCAGGTTCTAAAACAGAAAGTTGAAGCATTTCCATTTTCTTCTTTTCTCCTCCGGAAAAACCTTCATTCAAGCTTCTTTTAGCAAATTCTTCATCAATATTTAAAGTTTTCATTTTTTCTTTTAAATATCTGTAAAATTCAAGTACATTTACATCCTTTCCTTTGTTAGACTTCAATGCAGCTCTCAAAAAACTTGCAACAGAAACGCCTTGAATCTCTGCAGGATGCTGGAAACTTAAAAATAATCCTGCTTTAGCTCTTTTATCCGGGCTTAATTTTGTAATATCTTCTCCATTAACAGTAATTTTTCCAGATTTGATATTATAATCGGGATGTCCCATTGAAGCAAATGCTAAGCTTGTCTTTCCACTTCCATTTGGACCCATCAAGGCAACAATCTCGCCTTTCTTGACTTCCAAATTTATTCCTTTAAGTATTTCTTTACCATCAATTTCAACTTTCAAGTTTTCAATTTTTAATGTCATTCAACTTCACTCCTTTCTTGATTGCAGACAACGATAATAATACGCATTTTATTCTTGATGGAGAAACATTAATTCCAATCATCTTAAAAATATCTTCATTTGTTAATTTTTCAACATCTTTTATTGCCTTCCCTTTAATCTCTTCAGTTAAAATAGAAGCCGTTGCCATGCTTAATGCGCAACCTCTTCCGCTAAATTTAATTCCTTTTATTTCGTCTCCATTTGTCTTAAGCTGTACTGTAATCTCATCCCCACATAGTGGATTGTAGTCATGAAATTCAATGTTAGCATTTTCCAATTTACCAAAATTTCTTGGATTTTTGTAGTGATCCATAATATTTTCTCTGTAAATGTCTTCCATTAGTATTCAACTCCAAAAAACTTCATTGTTTTCTTCAGGCTTTCAATAAATTTATCCACTTCTTTTTTAGTATTGTAAATGTAAAAGCTTATTCTTGCAGTGCTAGTTATTCCGAGTAGATTATGCAGAGGCATTACGCAATGATGTCCTGCTCTTATAGCGATTCCATCTTTATCTAGTAAAGTAGACAAGTCATGTGCATGCACTCCTTTAACATTAAATGCAATTAGTCCAGCTCTTTTATCTGAATTAGGACCATAAATTGTTACATTTTTCATTTTTCTTAGTTGGCATAAAGCATAATCAACTAATTCATCGCAATGCTCTTTCAATTTATTCATTCCAATGTTTTCCAAATAATCTATTGCATATCCTAAAGCTATTCCTCCTTCAATGTTAGGAGTTCCAGCCTCAAACTTATGTGGCAATTCATTCCACTTAGAATCCTTGTAAGAAACTTCACTAATCATTCCCCCACCATATTGGAAAGGAACCATTTTCTCAAGAAGTTCTTTTTTCCCATATAAAACTCCAATTCCTGTTGGAGCTAGCATTTTATGTCCTGAAAAAGCAACAAAATCAGCATTCAATTTTTTTACATCTATTTTAATATGAGGAATACCTTGAGCAGAATCGACTAAAACATAGCTTCCATTCTTCTTGGCCAATTTTATTATTTCTTCAACAGGATTTATAGTTCCAAGTACATTAGAAACATGAACAAAAGCTACTAACTTCACTTTTTTATTCAATTTGCTTTTAAAATCATTTAAATCTAGCAAACCATCTTTATTTATTTTAATAAAACTTACTTTTACTCCAACTTCTTTAGCAATTTGCTGCCAAGGAACTAAATTAGCATGATGTTCCATCTCAGTCAATATAATTTCATCTCCAGGTTTGATTAAAGCGCTTCTAAACAGTCCATAAGCTGCTAAATTAATAGCCTCAGTCGCATTTCTTGTGAAAATAATTTCTTCTGGTTCAGCATTTATAAATTTAGCAACTTTCTCATGTGCTTTTTCATAAGCTTCTGTAGCTTCCTCAGCCAAAGTGCTTATTGACCTATGTATGTTTGAATTGTATTTCTCATAATATTCTTGAATTGCATTTAAAACCTGCTTAGGTTTCTGTGAAGTTGCAGCTGAATCTAGATAAACTAGTTGCTTTCCATTGACCTTTCTCTTTAATATTGGAAAATCTTTCCTTATATTTTCAACATTCATAGTCTCTTCACAAGATTCTCCATTAGTTCTTTTTTAATTTTTTCATTGTTGATTCTTCTCATCAAAGGATCTAAAAATCCAATTACAATATGCTTAGTAGCTTCTTCCCTGCTCAATCCTCTTGATTGCAAATAGAATAACTTGTTTCTATCTATCTGGCCGACTGAGCTGGCATGGCTGCATTTGACATCATTGTTGTCTATTTCCAGTTCAGGTATAGAATCAGCTTCAGCTTCATCACTTAAAATTAAAATATCTCCTCTTTGATATCCTCCAGAGTCTTTTGCATCTTTATTTATTTTTACAAGTCCTCTGTAGATAGCTTTAGCCTTGTCTTTTACAATCCCTCTGAAAAACATGTTGCTAACACTTCCCTTATTTTCATGTATTGAAGCAGTCCTCATATCAACTTGCTGATTTTCATCAGAAAAAAATACTCCAAGGTTATTTACATGGGCATTCTCTTTTAAGACAGAATAAACATCATTTTTATTTAACAAGCTTCCAAAAGATGCTGAAAAACAGTCTAAACTTGAATTTTTTTCCTGAATAGCTCTTACAACATTGAAATTCAATACTTTTTTTCCAATATTCTGCACATTTCCATAAAACAAGTTTGCATTTTGCTTCAAGAATATCTCAACAACGCTGCTTCTATATCCTTTTATGTCATTAGAAGTGTTATATTCTGTAAATTTAAAACTAGAATTCTCATCAACAATAATCAGTGTATGCTCAATCCTGCAGTCTTCCTTTATTTTATTATAAAACTCAATTGGCAATTCAATATTTTTGTTCTTAGGCACGTAAATAAACAAACCATTGCTTAAATTAGCATAGTGAAAAGCTATAAACTTGCTTTCATTTATTTTTACTGCTTTTCCAAGATGCTCTTTTACTAGTTTTTCATGTTTTACTAAAGCAGTTTTCAAGTCTTCAATGATAATTTCATCACTTTTTACAAAATCAACTTCAAAATCCTTAGGTTTTAATTTATTGAAATCAAAATTATCTAAATTTAGTCTAATTGTAAGTCCATATCTCATGCTAGGCATCTCAAGTTTATCAAATATTTTTCTAGATTCCTGCTTTATATTATCCAATTGCATTCTCCATCTCCATCTCAATTAGCCTGTTCAATTCAACAGCATATTCCATTGGCAATGCTTTCACGATAGGTTCAATGAATCCTGCAACAATCATCTTCATAACCTGTTCTTCTGATAAACCTCTAGACATCAAATAAAACAATTTCTCCTTGCTTATTTTTCCTACAGTAGCTTCATGCCCTACATCAACTTTAGATTCCTTTATCTCCATGTAAGGAACAGTATTGCTTACGCTTCTCTCATCTAGAATTAAAGCATCGCACTGCACAAAAGACTTAGAATTTACAGCGCCTTTCTTGACGTTTACCAATCCTCTGTAGGTTGTTATTCCTCCATCCTTACTGATGCTCTTGCTTTTTATCGTAGAGCTTGTATTTGGAGCCAAATGATACACTTTAGAGCCAGTATCCTGATTTTGTTTTTCTCCGGCAAATGCTATGCCTAAAAAATCTGACTTGGCATTCTCTCCAATCAGGACAGAAGTTGGATACAACATTGTTACTTTAGAATTGTGCACTATTAACCCATTAGAAATAAAATTATGATAACCTTCAACTTCTATATCATAAGTTGGTTTTTCACCAGAGAATTCTATTTTGTCTATTCTAGCAAATCCAATTTCTTCATTAGTTTTGCTTTTAAAGTTTAATCCTTTTGAAGTGCTAAAGTTTCTTCTAGTTTTAATTTTATCAATAAGTTCTTTATCTTTCTTGCTTTTTGTAGGCATCTCATAAATTTCTTTACCATTAAAGAGTATTCTCCAAGAGTCTTGACAATTACACATATTTCCTAGAATAATATATTGTCCTTTATCACCATGTTTAAATATTCTTGAAACTCCAAAACCACAAACAATACCTAACAATTGAATTTTTTTCAAAATTTCTTTATTTATACTTGTAAAAGCAATAGCATGATCATCAGGATGCCCATCAGAGTCAAAATAACCTGCTAAAAAAGCCATTATTTGGTTTTTTGGTAGAGTAAATACCCAATCAGGAACATTCTTAGTATCAGCATTTCCTCCAAATCCAATATCAATAAATAATTTACATAAAATATTTGAATAAATTTCTACATATCTCTCTTGTTTATCTTTTATTTCAAAATTAAATAACTTTTTTACAATATCAATTAAAACAGGTCTTATATCTTCCCTTATATGGGTAGCAATATTAATTTTATTACTTTCTGAATCAATATGTCCATCGCCAAGCAAAATACCCATTAACCACATAAAATCTTCATTTGTTTCATTAGGGATTATAATATTTTGATTATAAAGATGCTTAGCATTCATTTTAAAAGAAGAATATTGATTATTACTTTTAACAGTAGGGTAAGAAAATTTAGGCAGGCTATAAGGCTTTCCTTCTATAGGTAATTTTTTTATTATACCAACAACATCTCCTTTTTTTAGCTGTTCTAAAGGCTTCCACTCAAAATTAAAAAAACTCTTTTTATGATAAGGTTTGTTCTTTTTTCTTGCCAAAGTTAAGAAAGGATGATTTGCTGAAGCTTCAATCTCTCTTCCACCAGCTTCAAGTTTGTAAACTTTTTTAACACCACTAAAGATTTTAGATTTAACTAAACTTTTTTTAATACTATTTATATTTTCATCCCAAACATAAACTTTATCTCCTTGTTCAATATCTTTTATACTTATATGTCCTTTAGGATTTGTAAACACTTTTGACTCACCTATAAGGCAACCCATATTGCCGTTTATCCATTCAATAGTCCCATTTTTTTCTACAATTGCTCTTTTAGTGTTCAAATTATAAGTATTCTTGCTCCAATTTTCTACGCTATGGTATTTTGCAACAGCATTTTCCTTTACAAATATCTCAACGCATCCAGCATGCAAAGCTTCAGTCGTATATCTAGGAGAGCTGCAGCCTTCAATGTAAGAAACTTCAGCATTCTTGTCAACAATTATCAATGTATGCTCAAACTGCCCACCTTTTTCAGCATTCATTCTGAAATAAGCCTGCAATGGCAGATCAACTTTAACATTCTCAGGCACATAAATAAAAGTTCCACCGCTAAAAACTGCACCATGTAGTGCAGCAAACTTATGCAATGTAGCTGGAACGCATTTAGTCATGAAATATTCCTTAACCATTTCAGGATGTTTCTTCACAGCTTCATCAAAATCTAAAAATATAACTCCTTGTTTTTCCAAATCTTCTCTTAACTTATGATAAATGACATTAGAATTATGAACAATTAAACCTTCAGATATAAAATTATGATAACCTTCAACTTCAATGTCATAAACTTTTTCAATTCCAATAGATTTAATTGAATCTACTTTTGCAAAACCTAAATATTTATTAGTATGCTTTCTGAAATCAGTTCCATGGGCGGTACTAAAACTTCTCCATATTTTTTTAGCTCTCAATCTTTTCGTCTTTGGAGGATATCTACTATCAATAGTTTTTAAATCCCCAGTAATTGTAATCTGATTTGAAAAAATAATCTCTTCCTTATTCAAAGGATTTTTGTCTTTAATAAGATGGATATTTGACGGATGAAATTCACAATAAATAAGCAAATTCCTTAAATCATTAATCAATTCTCTGTTTGGGGTTTTAAAAATAAGCTCATTACTTTTTCTCTCATCAGTTGGATATCCATCGGAATCCACATAACCGCCTAAAAAAGCTAATCTTTGTTCAATGGGCAATCCAAATATCCATGAAGGAACTCTTTTTTGGAGAGCATTACCTTTAAATCCATTGGCTTCTATAAAATCAGCAATTATAGTAGAATTTATCGAAACCCAATATTTATCATTACTTTTTATTTTATAATCGAATAATTTTTTGACTACTTTTTTTAGTTCCCTTCTAAATTGTGGCTGTGAATCTGGGATAGCAAAATAAACTCTTTTTTTATCTTTACCTTTTTCTCTTTTTATATAACCATCACCAACATATGCTCCAAAGAACCACATTAAATCATTATTAGTTTCCCAAGGCAATTCAACTTTATTGTAACTATTAGTTATGTCGATTTCATAGTAAATATCAAATTGATTTCTACTAAGAATTTTATCTTTGATTACCGGTTGATTAAGTTTATAGGATTTTCCTTCATATGGCAGTTTTTTAGCAACAGCAACTAAATCCCCTTCCTTTAAGTCCTTAAGACATTTCCACTCTCTTTTATAACGCCCTCTTATTTTTCCCTCCTTTTTATAATATGATAAAGTCAAAAATGGGTGATTTAAAGTAGTTTTAATCTTTTTATTATCAACAACTACCTCATAAACTTCATTTAAACCTTTCTCTTTAATTTCAATAACTCTTGCTCTTTTTATTTCATTAGATTTTTCATCAAAAGCAAATACATAGTCTCCATCTTTAATATTTTTTATTTCTACAGGTCCTCTAGGATTTATGTAAACTAAAGAGTCTTCAGACAAACATTCAAACTGAGCCCCAGCTCCAGCTAAATACTTCTGTTCAGCTTCTGGAATTCCAAGCTTCTCAAAAGTTTTCTTTATCTCAGCAGGGACTTCATCCCAATTTTTTGCATTTTTCTTGGCATCTGGCAAGGTATAGTAAACAATTTTATTCAAATCAAGTTCTTTCAAGCTAGGGCCCCATTCAGGCATCTGTAATTGTTTGAATATCTCAAAAGCTTTCAATCTTTTTTGCAGCATCCACTCAGGCTCATTTTTTTCCTTAGAAATCTTTCTTACAGTTTCTTCAGCCAATCCAGGTTCAGCAATATATTTGTATTTAGTTTCAGTTTTCTCTTCAAACATTTCCTTGCTTAATCCTTCAACATATTTCATCTCTTGCATTTTACACCTTTATCTTGCTTCCAAAGCATGCTGAGCATCCTTCTGGAACATCCTTAGAAAGTTTCATATGAATTTCACAAATTGCTTTAGATCTTTCAATCTCCTTCAATAGAATTTGTATAGCAGTTATAGCTTCTAGATTATTAGTTATTCTTCCAGAAACTTCTTTTATTCTTTCCTTTATTTCTTCATTGAAATGTAAAGTTGCTCTTTTTTCAGTCATGTACTGGCTTACTGTAGATTCTCTTACGCCCAATAGTCTTGCTATTTCCTTTTGGCTTCTTCCCTGTTTTTTCATAAATCTAGCTATATAAGACCTTATAGCAGGTATGATATAGAAAACCTCAACTTCCTGAGGCTGTAACATCTGATTTGACATAATTCACTATGGTGAACTTTTATTTATAAAGCTTATGATTTTCAAGTTTTAATACTAAAAAGTAAATAAATATTCAGCTTACAAGTCAATAACAAGTCTTCTCTTACCTTCTCTATAAATACTTACTTTTTCATCAGGTTTCAAATTTAGCTGTTGGGTTATATCTTTCGGTATTCTTAAAAGAACTGAACTGCCAGATCTCCATAAAGTTGCTTCTTTTCTTTGTACCCCCCAAAGCCCATTTTCTTTTAACTTTTGTTCAACAATCTCCATAGTCTCTTCTGGAAAATACTCTTCACCGCACTTTGAACAATACTCTACATCTAACACACCACACTCTACACCTTCAACAATTATGCTATCTTTCTTCCACTCCACTTTTCCGCCACAGGGGCAGGGATAATTAATCTTTTTCATTGCTACATTCCTCCTCAATCAATTACAGTTATAGGGTACACTTTTCTTGTGTCATTTACTCTAAATTCTCTATATATCACTTTAAACCATCTAAATTCTGCTACAATCGACTTATCCTCTCTTATTCTTTTAGCTCCCTTCTGTACAGCTTCCTTGATATTATCCTTTGTAATGCCTCTTACCATCATTCTATCAAATATATGATCTGATCTTTTTATTGCATCTTTATGGTATTTAATATTCCTAAACGCAATATTTACCCTAATCTCAGCCATTATGTTTATAAGTGTATAAAAGTATATAAATCTATCTATTTTTATAGTTTTAAGACTAAAAAGTAAATAATATAAAGGCAAAAATAGTAATTTTTGACATGTCATTGAACTTCAGAAAGCCAAAAGTCTGGATTGGACTAGCCATAATCTTCATTTTATTGACATTTTTGATAGGACCAATAATGCATTTGCTGTGGATTTTAGCAGTTATTTTCTTGATAATCGCAGTTTACAACTGGATTAAAAAATAACATGGATTACGAGCCAATTTCTAGGGAAGAATTAATTAGGCAAGGTTCTTGCTGCGGTAATTGCTGCAAAAATTGTCCTTATATCCCAAGAAATAAGAAAGGTTCTACAAAAATAGATTAATCATCAAATTCAAAAATAAATTGTTTTCCTTCTCTAGCAGGTATTTGAGCTCTTAATCTTCTTATTTGGGTTTCCCATTCTCCAGGAAGGTATGTTCTAGCTTCTAAAGAAGTTTCAGTATGAAAATCTGGGTAATCAGCATCGGTGGTTGCTTCACAATCAAAAACTAATTTGCCTTGGAACATAACCTTAGCAGAACTTTGAGAAGTTAGTCTAGAACTTACCTTACCAATAATGTGCAATTGCCCAATTATACATTCATATTTCTGAGTAAAAGCCTCGCACATCTCAATTTTGCCTCCAGAATAATGCACAGCAACATAATGGCAATCTGCAATAAGCCATTCTAATCTGGTTTGGGTCTCCTTATCCATATCTCTCTTCCAAAAAAGCATTTCCTCTGTTATGATAACCTCTAACTTCCCAGAATCCAGGCTCGTCTTTTTCAATAAATTTTATAGCTGTTAAAAATTTGCTTCCTTTCCAAGCATATAAATGGGGTATTATCAATCTTAAAGGCCAGCCATGTTCCTTAGGTATTTGTTTTCCTTCTAGTTCATATGCAATTAACACATTTCCTTTTTCCAAATCTTCTCTAGAAACATTTGTAGTATATCCGTCCAATCCATATTGTATAATAAATTTCCAGTTTTCTTTAGGTTTGACAATTTTAACAAAATCTTTCCATAAAATTCCTTTCCATTTGACGTCAAATTTGCTCCAGTGTGTGACACAATGTAGGTCTTCAGTAAATTCAGTGGCTTTCATCTTCAAAATATCGTTGTAAGTAAAAGTTTTTTCTTCAGCCAGTCCATAAACTCTAAGTTTATAAGTTCTAGGATTAAAATCAGGCTGTATCCCTAAGTCCAACACAGGAAATCTAGAAGTTAAAGTTTGTCCAAGAGGCAGTCTAGCATTCTCATTAGGTTTACCATGTTTATTTTTAAACAATTTAGCAACTTTCTCTTTAGCCTTTATATATTCAGTATTTATTCCCATAAGATTAATAAATAGTTCATCATTTAAAAACTCTATGAAACTGCAATTTTTAATCTTGCTTTTATTTCTATCAGCCTGCACAGCAAATGTGGTAAAAGATTTAAAAGAAGGCCCATTTCTAGTTGTAAAAGTTACTGACGGTGACACAATAGACTTATCAAATGGAGAAACAGTAAGGTTCTCTGGGATCAACACTCCAGAAAAAGGTGAATGTTACTATAATGAAGCAAAGCAAGCCTTGACAGAATTAGTTCTAGACAAAGAAGTCTTTATTGAAAGAGATATGACAAACAAGGACAAATATAATAGATTATTAAGATACGTTTACATTGATGATTTAATGGCAAACTCTTATTTGGTTCAAAACGGTTATGCAAAAGTCTATGATGCATTCAAGGATACAACTAAATTCTATCAGGATTTAAAGAAAGATGAGCTAACAGCGCAACAAAATAATCTAGGACGATGGAGTTGCGATGAACCTGAATCTTGCTTGTACGTTGGCAGCAAAAACTCAAACAAATACTATCCACAAACCTGCAAATACGCTTTAAGAATTCTTCCAGAAAACAAAGTATGCTACACTTCTGAAGATCAAGTAAAAAATCTGGAAAGAACTACCGGCTGCTCTTATAATTAATTAAGACTTACTAGCGTTATGCATAATAAATGCTAAATAACCAATCACAACAAAAGCAATGTAGCTGGCAGGTAAAGGGACCTTGAAACTACCAAATACAACTTCAAAACCTAAAATAGCTCTAATTAAATGCAATAAAGCGATTACTGCAAAAATAACACTTGCCAACTTTAATGACTGGTTTTTATTCATAATATTTTTTTAGTAGAGCCTATATTTAAATATGTCGATTAAAATATGTTATTATTTTATTTTCCTTTAATTATTTTTAAAAGTTCTTTGGCTTTTTTCAATTCTAAAAATTCATCTTTTTTCAAGCTTGGTATATCTTTAGGTTTCTTCTTGTTAAATATCACTAAGTCGTCAGCCTCAATCAGTTTTGAAACAGCATCAAGATTCTTGTCAACTTTATCACCTATCTTTGTCAATATTACTTCATTCTCTTTTCTTGCGATTATGTCAAAAGGAACTTTCATTGTTTCTGCTGCATTGAATCCTAAATTTTTATATTTCATGGAAAATTCAGACTTTGTATTGTTTTCTATTTTAGCATTTGCAAAAATTTCAACTCTTTTGAAGACTTTTGACCCAAATACATCATAAAATTTTGCAGCTTTATCAATTGAAACTTCAGCTTTCCCAGTTTCATACCTTTTTATCATTTGAACGCTCACTCCAATCCTCTTTGCAAGCGAGTTCATAGAAATTTCTTCTTCATTTAAAATATTTTTAAGCTGGCTAGTATCAATTTCAACAGTCAATCCTGCTCTCTTGCTCCTTACAAACAACGCCTTATCGTTCATGGCATTCTTGAAAGTGAAAAAATTCAAAGTATTAACATTGAATCTTGAATAGACGACATTGTCCTCCAGTTTTTCTCCAGATTTCTCCGCAATTATAATTGGCTTGGCATTTATGAATCCGGAAATATTCTCCATCTCGTTGATATATTCTTTGTTAAGTGCATTTGCATCTTCCAAAACCTTAATCAGAAGTATCTCGCTCCCTTTCCTTGCAAGTATGTCAAAGCAGTAGTTCAAGGCTTTTACTAGAAAGCCCTTTCTAAGCAAGAATACTGAAGCTTCATCTATAATCTTGTTTTTCATGATATTAAGCTATATCAAACCTTAAAAAACCTTGTGGATTATAGAAATGTTTATAAGTTTGTCTTCTACATTTTTATTCAATGGGAGACAATACAAAAGATGTCAAAAATCAGGTTTTTGAAACTATAATAAAAAAAGTTGGAATAATAGATCTTGATTCTTTATATTCTTCAATGAAAAAGCTTGCATCTAACTATGGCTACAACCTTACAGAAAAAGAGCAGACTAGAAAAGTAGATGCAGGTGAAATAATCTTGGTTTGGAATCTAGAGAAAAAATATGACTTGTATACGAAAGCCAACATCAATATTGAATTAAAAACAACTAAATGCGTGGAAGTTTTAGTTGAAAGAAAAATCAAGAAGCAAAAAAGGTATAAGTGCGAGACTTTAATTCAGATTTCATCTTTTTTAGTTAAAAATTATAAGCAGGACTTCAACAAGACATCTTTCCAGAACTTTTTAAGAAGAGCCTATGAAAGATTTATCAAAGACAAGGAATTAAAGTACTTTGAGGATTCACTAAGTGCAGAATCAGTACAGATAACAAATGAAATAAAAAAAATTCTTGAGCAGTTTGTCTAGCATCTGTCTCTTACATGGCTTGCAATTACCATCCCAGCACCAATCAATACTAAATTCTTTACAACATATTGGCCTTCCAATGTCAAGTCAAAGAAATTTGCTCCGTAAACTACATCGGGCAATATTATCAATGGCAAGAAAGTTCCTATCATCTGCACAGCCATCAGAAATAATCCAGTTCTAATTAAAGGCTTGTACAATAAGCATAAACCAATTGCAACTTCCCACCATCCCAATAATGGAACAAACCAGCTTGGATCAAACCAGTAGACAGTTTTAGTTACCAATTGAGAAGCAGGGCTCAAGTTCAATGGCTTCAATATTCCAAACCATATAAAAACTGCTGCTAAAGAATATCTAAGAAAATTAGTGCCGTGCTCTTTCATCCAGCAGGTAATTTCCTTGTCTAGCTTGTCAAGCTTCTTGTTCATGCTTAATTCATAGAAAAAAGCAGAATATAAATTTATCCATACAGAAAACTTTATTAAGTTTCAATCCAGCTAAATTGCCATGGACAAAGATTACGTTGTCAGCGACATAAAGATTAACTTTGAAGGCACGCTTTCTCTGGAAGAGTTCTACAAGTACATGAAAAAATGGTTCTCCCAGTATAAATTTGACTTGGAAGAGAAAGAATTCAATGAATTGAAAGACGGCAGAAAAATACAGATAGTATGGAATGCAGAAAAGGAGTACAATGACTATATTAAATACGTAATTGAAATAGATTTTACTGCAAAAAATATTGAAGAAATTGAAGATTCAAAGAAAAATATGGTTTCCTGCTCTATAGAACTTTCCTTTAACGCTTTGTTGGCCAAGGATTATGATGAAAGATGGAACAAGGGCCCTATAACTAAGATTATTAAGGAAACTTACACAAAATACGTAAAAAAAGACATTATGGATAGGTGCAGGACAGATCTAAAAGACAGTGTAAAAAGGCTTACAAACGAGATTAAGGCTTACTTAAACTTGAGAAAAGCCTGATTTTTCTTAAATTCAGTAACAACAGCGAGATACACAACATTTATATATTGCAATATATGTGTTTTTTATAAGCCCGCCATGAGAATACTCAATGGAGTACGGCAAATTGCCAGTCTATGAGATTGGGGGTTAGTCGCGGGCGATATTAACTTCATGTTTACTGAATAAGACAAAACAAATTTGATATCATATTCATCAAAAAAATAAAAATCGAAAGATAAAATAAGTAAAGGAATAGTTATATTAAATAAAAAGGGCAATAGCCCTAAGTTTGTCTTGTTCTCTAAAACATTAAAGTGATTAAAATGAACAGCAATGGGGGAATTAAAAATGGGAAAGATAAGTCCTGTAGCAGCCAAATATATAGTCAATACTCAAATTCAAATAGAAGGAATCGTAGACAGGCCTGATGTCATAGGAGCTATTTTTGGCCAGACTGAAGGGTTATTAGGCACAGAATTGGAGTTAAGAGAGCTTCAAAGATCAGGAAGAATTGGAAGAATTGAAGTAAAATTAGAAGCCAAAAGCGGAAAAACTCAGGGTTCTATCCTTATACCATCTTCTTTAGACAAGGCTGAAACAGCAATTATTGCAGCAGCTTTGGAAACTATTCAGAGAATAGGTCCTTGCAACGCTAAAGTTAAAGTAGAAAACATAGAAGATGTAAGGATTTCAAAGAGAACTTTCGTGATTGAAAGGGCAAAAGAATTGTTAAGAACTTTAACAGAAGACATATTGCCAGACTCTGCTGAATTGACAGAAGAAGTTGCTCAATCAGTAAGGGTAATGGAAATAACAGAATGGGGTCGCGATAGATTGCCAGCTGGTCCAGGCATAGAAGAAGCTGAAGAAATTATATTGACAGAAGGAAGGGCAGACGTTCTAAACTTGCTAAAGCACGGTTTTAAAAACGTTGTTGGAATGAATGGAACAGATATTCCGCCTTCAATCGCAGATTTATGTAAGGAAAAGACAGTAACTTTGTTTGTTGATGGAGACAGAGGCGGAGACTTAATCATAAAGGAATTATCAGGAATTGCTGAAATTGATTATGTTGCAAAAGCTCCAGATGGAAAAGAAGTCGAAGAAATTACAAAAAAAGAAATCCATAAAGCTATTAGAAGTAAGATTACTTTGGAGCAAGCTAAGATGGAAATGAAAGATACTTCTGAAAGAATTAGAGGTCCAATGATGACGCAAAACAGGGAAGCACAGCAAGCAAGGCAGGATTCAAGACCTCCATTCAGGACAGAATCAAAGCCAGATCAAAGGCCTTTCCAGCGTGACAATAGAAGCTTCCAGCAAAGAGAAGACTTCAGAAAGCCGTTTGTTAAGAAGTCTACAATAACAAAGACAGACTCTGATAACTTCAAAAGAATGCTTGAAGATTTAATTGGAACAAAAGGAGCTTATATCTTAGATGAAAGTTCAAATATATTAGGCAAAGTTCCAACAACAGAATTGCCAATAACAATCAAGAGCTTAGGCTCTGGCATAAATGCAGTCATCTTTGACGGTGAAGTAACATCAGAAATAGCACAGGTTGCAGAATCTGCAAGAGTGAAATATTTAGTTGCTATGTCTTCAAAGGTGAAGCCTAACGAGACAAGAGTTGAAATAGTAACTAACAACGACTTTTAAGTAGGCAAAAACCTATATAAAAACTCTTTTTCTATTTTTTATTCATGTTTAGACGCTTTGGCTACAGTGCAGACTCGTTGATGGTTGTAGGATTAATAATAGTAGCAGGATTAATAATTTATTCTTCTGGAATAATAAAAAAAGACTGCGGCAAGGACAGAGATTGCTTTGTAGACAAATTAAAAGACTGCAAGACAGCTAAAGTTTATTTGTTGAAAAACGACAATGTTTATTCTTACACAATTGGAGCTTCTTACACTACAATCTGTAATATCTATGTAAAAATGGAGCGTATTGCTCTAGGAGCAGATCCAGAATTTGAAAGATTACTAGAAGGAAAAGAGATGCAGTGCAAAGTTCCTCGCGATAAACTATACACTTTCAAGGTTGATGACTTCAACAGTTTCATAAATTACTGCAATGGTCCATTAAAAGAAGGCTTGTATGAATTGATTATCCAAAGAATGTACACACTAGTTGTAAAAGAATTATCTGGAGTATTGCAGAAAGCTCAAGGTGTATTGAATGAAGTATAAAAATTAAAAAACAATTATTTAATTAGCAATTCTTTATACAATTTATCAGCCCACTCAACTTCTTTCCAATCTCCATTTTTTATAAGTTCGCACCATTTAGGATTTTTAAATAAATCTTTTAATGATTTTGGCAACTTTTGTATCCCCTCTTCTCTATTAAAAAATCTATAATTTTCATGGCGGTCATATACGGCAGAAGAGATCTGAACACTTCCACTTAATCCGCCACAAGCTCCAGTAACCCCATCAACCGCACATCCTAAATCATTTTTTATATAGTCAAAAGTTTTATGCAAACCCTTCCTTATCTTATCAAACTCTAAATGGCACAAACTAACTTCTAGATTAGAAAAAGCAATTCTATTATTTTTTCTATCTATCAAGACAGCACTCATTGAATAAAAAGGATTTTCAACACAACTCCCACATTCATGACAAACTCTTGACATTTTAATCAACCTATCTGCTCAAATATCCACTTTATAAGTTTTATGAATATAGAAAATGGCACGCCAGAAGGTGGATAAACAAATAAGACCTAAGTTTGACCTTATCTTTTCCTCCGCTTCGTTACCCTGAAAGCGCTAAATGTCTTACTTAGTGCTGCTCCATTCCTGGCCTGACACGTTTCATAGGACAATAGCCAGACAGGACAAAGCATCTCTGTACGAGACAAGACTTAAATCCTACTTATCTACCGCCCCTCTAGCTTCGGTTCTGTCTAAAGTCGGTGTACAGTAACAGGTGACGACTAACCACCCAACCTAGCCAATATTCTCTTATATCTTCATCTTAAAAAGCTTATGATTCAGAACTACTTAACATGAACTTCAAGAACATCATCATCAGCTAATTTGTGATTCAATCCAACTACTTGACCATCAAATTTGGCACTCTTCCCATAAATCCTTGCAAACTTAAACTTTTTAATAAAATCTTTATGAACTTTATTAGCTAAAACCTCTACAGTAGAGCCTTTTTTTAAAGCAACAGGTGGAAAATCTTTTTTCTTGCCAGGTTGTTTAGTATAAACCTTAATTATGCCAAGTCTTTCCCAAATTAAATCAGGCAAGTTAGCTTGTTCATTATAAATCATTATTGGAACTTCAACATCTTTCAATTCATTGTCTAAAAGTTTCTTTTCTTCAGCAGTATTAAACATCAATATTATCAAATCAGCTTGTTTTATTATGCTTAAACAAGTTGGTCCTAAAGGAGTCTTCTCAAAATCCTTGGTAATTGCAGGAATTTCAACAATCTGCAATTTTACACCTTTATAATCCAAAATTCCCATCTCCGGTCTTTTAGTTGTAAAAGGATAATCTGCAATTTCAACCTGTGCATTTGTTAATTTTTTTAATAAAGTAGATTTTCCAGTATTTGTAGTTCCAACAATTGCAATTTGTGCAGCACCTTCTCTTTTTACAGAAACTTGAGCTCCAGATTTCTTAGAAGTAGTTTTTTCTATAACGATTTTTAATTTAGCTATCTTCTGTTTTAGATGGGCTATAAGGTTTTGCGACGATTTGTGCTTTGGTGCAGTAGAAAGCATTTTCTGAAGAGCTTTCAGCTTCTGCTCTTTGGTTTGCGCTTTCAAGAATTCTTGCTCAGCAACTCCATATTCATAACCTGCATTTATTGGCATAAATATAAAGAACTAAAATTGCTTAAAAGCTTATTGATTTCCAAATCTGTCTTTGTAGAATGCAGCTCTTCTAATTTGCTCCTCGTCATTGAGTGAATTTTGCCTTAGGTTCATCCCATTTCTTATTGGTGTCTGCGGTCTTGATTGAGTTTGCTGCTGCCCTAAAACAGGGTAAGTTTGCTGTTGCTTAGCAGGATAGCTATAAGTGTCATCTCTTTTATTTCCTAAATCCTTAGGGCTGAAGCTGACATTTCCCTTTCCGCCTCTGAATTTTAAGTATATGTAGATTAATACAAGCAATACAGCCAATATTATCAATATTGTAAGAATTGATGTTCCCTCGCCTTGTACTTCAGGTCTTGAAGATTGCTGACTGCCCTCTCCTGCAGGGATGTTTGCTTCTCCACCGGCTCCAGCTGCTCCAGATTTTAACTTTGTTATTGTCAAATCAGCTTTTCCTCTTATTATGCTGTGCAATTCAATTGAAACATCATTTGTTCCGTCATTGTTCAAGTCAACTTCTTTCTTGTCCTTGACATTCATGCTCAAGTCAAAGGGATCAGAGCTTATTGTAAATATTGCAGTTGTCTCGGTCAAGCTTTTCAATTTAATTTCATGTGATTCAATTCCAATTGTAAATCTTAAGGTAGCGTCAGTTGCCATCAATCTGCTAACAGCTTCATCTCCTAAAGCCCCATATTCTGCAATCTTTCCAGATCCAATTACAACTTTTGCAACTGTAGTCTCTTTTCCTACAATACCATCTTTCCCTAACTTAGGAATTACTTCAAATGTGCCAGAAGTGCTGTTCTGGTTTCCTGCACCATCCATAACTGTACAGTTTACATTATATATACCCAATGAACTTGTCTTTGAATATGCCAAGGTTTTATTATTGGTAAATACTTCAAATTCAAGTGGAGAAGAATCAAATCCTGGTGATCTTATATATAAAGATACATTCAATCCCGGTATCAATGCAGATGCTCCATTCAGGTTATCTGAACCAGAACATGTTATTGAGACCGAGTCTCCATAAGGTACGCTTGCCAAGCTGAATGAAATGTTTGTATTTCTTGGCCTTGTAGAATCTATGACAATCATGTTCCTTATGTTTGCTGAGTTTACGTTTCCAGCTGTGTCTGTGCAGTTTGCAAACCAGCTGTAGATTCCTTGCGCAAGATTTCTTGCAATTGGAAAGTTGTTTGTTGACTGGTTTGTTACATTTGTTGATGTAAAGTTGTTTGTTGCATTTCCATATAATTGAAGCTGGCAGCTGAAGTTTGTAGCTGTTTGCTGGAATAGATTTCCTATCGCGTCTGTCACACTAAATGAGAATGTTGCTGATGCACCTGTCTGGTTTGTAAGGTTTGCTGGAGTAGACAATGTGACTGTTGGAACTGTGTTGTCTATGGTTAAATTGAAGACAGTTCCTCCATTGGATGAGTTAGCTCCATCTCCTGCTGATGTAGAGTTCTGCAATGTGACATTCACATATATTGTATAGTTCCTAAATCCGTCAGGAGCATTGGTGGAAGTAAAAGTGAAGTTGAACTCGCTTCTAGTGCTTAAGTTGTAACCTGAAGTGTTGATGTTTTCTCCAATCAAGAATGCTTGGGTAGTGGTATTGCCGCCTGTTGCATTTTGATGCAATAATCTTATGCTGACATTAGTAACGTTTATCTGGGCTAAATTTGCAGTTGAGGTTACGTTAACTCTTATTACCAATGAATCAGAAGTGCCGTTAGAGTCTGAGATGTTAAAGCCCGATGCAACTTTTGTTATGTCAATAGTGATTGTGCCAAGGTTAAGCGCTGAAACAGTAGCTGCAAATGTTGTTGTTATTAGTAAACACAAAAGAAACTGCTTTGCAACACTAGACTTTGTCAACTATTACACCTCTTTTATTTTTCGACTATATACTGAAAGAGATTTTTCATATATAAAGCTTTTGATACCTTTTTTTACTAAAAAAATGAAAAAAACGCTTAATTTTTTCAAAAAACATAACCTTTATATATAACCAATTACAAACAATTTTTACATTTCAAGGGGGAATCTAAAATGGCAAACAACCAGACACAACCAATTTTCATTTTACCAGAAGGATATACAAGAACTTTGGGCAGAGACGCGCAAAGAAACAACATCATGGCAGCTAAATTAGTGGCTGAAACTGTAAGAACTACATTAGGTCCTAAAGGCATGGACAAGATGATAGTTGATAGCATGGGCGATGTTACAATTACAAATGATGGGGTAACAATTCTAGAGCAGATGCAGATAGAGCATCCAGCAGCTAAAATGTTGGTAGAAGTTGCAAAAACCCAGGAAAGCGAAGTTGGAGATGGCACAACAACTGCAGTTGTCTTGGCAGGCGAATTATTGAAAAACGCAGAAAAATTAATCGAATTGAATGTGCATCCAACTGTAATTTCAAAAGGTTACAGGTTGGCAGCTGAAAAAGCTCATGAAATTCTTAATGAGATGGCAGAGAATATAACAGAAAAAGATGAAGAAATTTTGAAGAAAATTGCAATGACAGCAATGACTGGCAAAGGCGCAGAATCTCACAAAGAATTATTGGCACAACTTGCAGTAAAAGCTGTAAAGCAGATAGCAGAAAAAGATTACATAGACACTGACAATATAAAACTAGAGAAAAAAACAGGCGATAGTGTAGAGTCAACAGAATTGATAGCTGGAATTGTTCTAGACAAGGAAAAAGTTCATTCTGGCATGCCTCGCTCAATTAAAAACGCAAAAATAGCATTGATAGACTCAGCAATTGAAATAAAATCTGGCGAAGTTGACGCTAAGATTCAAATAACAGATCCAACACAGCTTGATGCTTTTGTCCAGCAGGAAGAAAAGATAATCAGGAAGATGGTTGACAAGATAATCAATTCAAAGACAAATGTAGTATTTTGTCAAAAGGGCATTGATGACCTAGCACAACATTTCTTGGCAAAGGCTGGAATCTATGCAGCTAGAAGAATCAAGAAATCAGACATGGAAAAATTGGCAAGGGCAACAGGAGCTGTAATAGTTTCAAGCCTAGACGATTTATCAGATAAGGATCTAGGATTTGCGGGGTTAGTAGAAGAGATAAAAGTCAAAGATGAAGACATGACTTATGTAAGAGAATGCAAGAATCCAAAGGCAGTCACAATCTTGATTAGAGGTTCAACAGAGCATGTAATAGATGAAGTTGAGCGTGCTTTAAATGATGCAATAGGCGACATCGCAGCAGCCTTAAAAAATAAGAAAGTAGTCGCTGGAGCAGGAGCAACAGAAATTGAGCTAGCCAACTTATTGAGAAAATATGCAACTAAGTTGTCTGGAAGAGAGCAATTGGCAGTAACAGCATTTGCAGATTCTATGGAGATAATTCCAAGAACTTTGGCAGAAAATGCAGGCATTGATCCAATTGATTTGCTTGTAGACTTAAAAAACAAGCATGACAAAGGAATGAAGTGGGCAGGTTTAGATGTTTTCGAAGGAAAAGTTGTTGATGCATGGAAAGCAGGGGTTATTGAGCCACTAAAAATAAAGACTCAGGCAGTGCAGTCAGCTTCTGAAGTTGCAGAATTGATATTAAGAATTGATGATGTTATAGCAGGAAACACAGCTTCTCAATCAGGTCCTCAAGGCATGCCTCCAGGAATGCAAGGCATGGGTGGCATGGACTAGCAATAAGTAAGGCTTATAAACTGCTTTTTTAGGTATTCTTATATGGAACCAAAACCAAGAGAGAAAGAAATAACATTATACTTCACTAATAAAAGGAACACCTATACTTTAGGTACTGTAGATGAAGGTTCAGCTTCAAGATATTTTAAGGTATTCCCCAGTAAAATAACAAAGACAAAACTTCCTTTAGAGGTATCCAAAATTTTGGGCAGTATAGATAAAAGCCAAATAATAGCTTCAGTAGCTTTGGACGAAAACGTTCAGCTTGGTAAAGCCTCTCTTGAAAGCATTTTAAAAACTCAGGCAGAATCAAACGGTCATCCATTTCTTAGAATTCCTTTAAACACAGAAAGAATAAGGCCAATGAAAGAAGGTAATTTTTTAGTTCAGTATTCAGACAAAGGCAGGGTTACAGTCTTAAATGAAGAAGTAATTAGGATAGATAAAAGAACTATTCTAATACAATAAAATATTTATAGCTTTAAATCATCTTTACTAGATGAAAATCACTAAATTAGATAGCACTAGGTTATCTTCCAACTTTAAAGAAAGGAAAGAAGATTTCTTATTGAAAGATAATAAAAAAGTATTGGCTTATTTCTCAATTATAACAAAGAATTCAGAAGCCTTTGTACATAATATCTTGCTTAAGGAAGGTAAAATAGAGCATGAAGACTTCATTGTAAATTTTATCTTGAACTACTGCAAGGCAAATTCTATCTCAAAGCTTACAATACTAAAAAATCTAAGAAGTCTGGAAGGTAATTTGAAGAAGGAAAACCTAACAGCTTTTACAAAGAGCTTTGTAAAGAAAGAAACGCAGGTAGACTTGAAAGCCAAGCTTGAAGAGCTGGAAATCAAAGGGAAAGTATCTGAGCAATTAAAAAAACTGCCATTATGAAAAGCTTTTTATACTTCATTTTATAATAAAATTAGATAAAAGAGGTTGATATCATGAAAGAGGAACTTACAGATTCTTTGATCCAAAGCAGCATAGCATTGCAGAAAAAAACTGCAGAATTATTAGAAACTATATTAAAGCTTAACAAAAGAATAGACAAATTGCTTGATGTTTTTGAGTCAGCAGCAAAAGCCATAGAAAAAGGCGAGGTTGAAGAGCCGTTGGCTAAAAAATTAGAAGTGCTCCTGGATCAAAACAAGAACATTGCTCGCGGTCTTATGCTTCTTGAAAGATATGTCAAGGACAAATCTCTAGGATTCACTCCTTCATTCCCTCCAAAAGCATTGCCAAAGACTGAAATCTAAAATGGAAGAGATAGAATTTATTTACGACGAACTTCTAGAGCAGAATAAAAGAGAATTAACTCAAATTTTTAATTTAATTAGGCATCCTATGATGGAAAAAAATGCATATGCGTTGCAGATGTTCTCTCGTGCAATCTTGAAAAGCTACACAAGGCAAAAGAAAAACACAGTTGTCTATGAAGCTCCAATTGATTTCTCAAAATACAAAAAAACAAATCAAGCTCAGCAATTAACTCCTGTAAATCCTATGAAAATTATTCAGCCTTTTCCAAACGTGGTGGTTGACTATAAGCCATTGATTCAGGCTCCAAAAAAAGATGTTCTTCCTAATGTTGCAAAGCCTTCAGCTCACCTTGAAATTGAAGAGAAAAAAGATAATGCAAGCTATCCTTTGATAATTGAGGAAGGCAAACCAATAGTGACAGCATTAGTTAACGAAGAATATCAAGTTAACGAACCATCTTTGTATGAGTCAGACAAGAAAGTCGTTGAAAGAGTCAAGGAAAAGCTTGGAAACAGATTGAACTTGATCCAGGATGATAAGATATTGGCAGATTATATTGAAAAATACTGCAAGAAAGAAAACGTTTCCTACAATAAGGAAGTCTTCAGCAGGATAAAATACTACATGACAAGGGATTTGATTAATTATGGAAAGATAGATCCATTTTTGCACGATAAGGGTGTTGAAAAAATCATTTGCGATTCTTCAGACAAGTTCATTTCAGTAGACTATAAGGGAAAAAAGCTCTTAACAAACATAAAACTTTCAGACGACAAGGAAGTTCACGACTTCATTATCAAGTTGGCTGAGAAAGCTAAATTTAAATTAAGCGAAAAGGAGCCTTTGGTTGATTTCAAATTAGATAATCTAAGAGTTATGGGCACTTTAGGAACTTCTTCAGCAAGACCTAACTTTACCATAATAAAAGAAAACTAATTACTAGCTAATATTTCAACAGGACTTAATCCTAAATTTTTTAATTCATCTTCATTGTCAATTCTGATTTCGCTTCCATACTGATGTGTATATTGGCTTCTTGCCAAGCATAAAGCAACATGTGTGTATGCCCTAAGATTTCCTTTTTTATCAGTGCCATTCAAAAATAAACTATTAGGATTGAAAAGTCCTACTATCATTCCAGGTTTTAAAACACCTTCATCAAATCTCTCATCTAAAGTTTTTCCTTCTAAATTTATGACATTATCTGTATATTTTCTATCCCAAGCATGAGCAGGCTGGTATTTGATTCCAAATCTTTTTTCAGCTTCAAGCCTTGCAAATCTAGAGCAGCTAAATGATTTTAATCCTCTTGACAATCCAGCTACAGCTTTAATAACTGACAATCCAAGACTTCCAATTGATTTCATTTTACTCAAAAGAAAAACTCCCACTATATCCAACTCTTGTAATGGCTAATTGAACATCTTTCTTAGAAACAACAAGAGGATCATAACCTAATTCTAAAGATCCGCTTCTTGATATAACCTTAACTATGGTTGGTTGTCCATTTCTATGAACAACAATACTTTCAATATTTCTTTTTAAGGTAGTTGCAAATCCTGGACTTTTTATTCTTTTTGAATCCAAAACTATTTTTGCTAAAGAAGGCATTTTATTCTTGTCCCCCATAATGATCTAAATTTTTTTTAATATCTGATAGATATTGCATTGATGGAGTAAACCCAATCCTCTGCGGCTGGCACATCTCTCTTCCTTTTATTACAACTTCTTTCAATTCCTTCCTCTGCTTTTGATTAAATCCAAAGTAAGTCGTCTCAGGAGAAACATTGTCATGCTCTAATATCCACAGCAAATTTAATACATCAGTTAAATGCTTCTCATCTTTTACTGCCAAATGTGTCTTGCCTTTTACTAAAGACAAAGGCGAAACAACGCTTAAAGGAACCCCCATAATATCTATTTCATTTATAGCGTAATCATGAACTCTTGTTGAGAAATCTACCTTCAACTCAGGTTCTGGATTTGCTTCTCTTGTTAATAATCTTATAGTCCTCTTTTTGGCAATATTTGGGCTGGCATTGTCGCTAACAACCTTATATTCTCCATTCAAAGCACCGACAATTCTTTCAGTTCCATAAAGATCAATATCTTCAGACCCTCTCCAAGTCAATGCAATTTTAGGTCCTAAAACCCTCATAAGTTGTGTAAGAACAGCGTAGCCACCAAAAACAGCATAACTATTCTTTAAACCATTTTCCTCTAACAATGCCCCTATATCCAATAGATATGCCAAGGCATGCTTAGTAGGAAGTTTTAATTTATCAAATAACTCAAGATATTCTTCCTCTAAACCTAATTCAGTTACTCTTTTTTCAAGATTGTGGAATGTCATTTTATCACCTCATATTATACCCTCTTTTAGTTTATAAATCTTTCTATCTGTAATAACTATATAGTAACAACGATTCACAAGCTTTATATACTACTATTACTACTATTATGATAGGCTTGTAGAAATTCTACCCCAAAAAGCAAGCCTTTTTATTTTCAGAGGAGAACAAAACAAAATGGAAAAAACAGGAAAAGCATACGGCTTCCTTCAATGGGATGTCCCAAAGAAAGAGCTTAATGAAGAAGTTCAAGCCAGTTTGATAGCAACTAAAGCTCCTTCAGGATTGGAAATCATGCTAGATACTATTGATGAATTTACAGCTCTTAGTGGATTAGAAACTATAAAGCAAGAGCAAAAAGCAGATGGAAAAAATTATGTTTTGACTGCCTTATACAAAGGAGCAACAAACTCTCAAGCCGAAGATCATTTAGGACAAGCTTTTACAGATCTTTACCAATCACCATTATATAAACAAAGTGATGTTTTCAAAGTAAGCACATTTTCTGAGGATGATTAAAAATGATAACCCTTGAAGAATTAACTAAATTTAATGAACAAGAATCAGAGCATTCTTTTGATGGGCATCCAAGAGCTATAAGAGTTTCTAAGAACTATGTTGCAAAGGCTATCTTCCATCCACAAGAATATAAACAGATATCTGAAAGGAAAATAGTAATGCGGGAGGCTCTTAGAGAACTAGAAAGAAGATATGAGGTTTGGCAAAGGGCTTATACTAAAGGATTATCAGTTCCTAGACCTAAAGGACTATTCTTAACACAAACAGAGGAGTTGGAGATTCCTGCATTAGTTGTAAATTTCATTCCAGGGCAAGACTTATATCAATTAGAAGAAGCTCATAAGAGAGGAGAAGTTAACGAATTAATACTATCAAAGGCCTATGAATTAGAAAAATTAGAGGTGAAGAAAGCACAAGAATTAGGATTTTATGTTTCAGATAATAGACCAGTAAATGCAGTTTGGAATCCTGAAAATAAAAAAATATACCTTATAGACCTCGACGAATGGAGTATAATGGCAGATACTAAAGAAAATGAAAGAGTTGCAAGATTCCTAAGATTAAGAGCGAAGTTAATGGATATATCAAGACGCAGAAAACAAGAAACGCAAACAAATGATAGTACAGTCTGATTTCATGATCTAAACTAAGCCCAAGTAACTTCAACTTCATCTACCCTTTCATAAGGCCTTATCTCAGATTTTTTCTCTCTTTTACCAGAATTATATTCAATTATTGCCTGCCATGCAATTTGTAATCCATTATCTCCAGAATATTTCAAAGGACAAGCTCCAAACTTAGCATTTCTAGCTTTGCACATCTTATCTAACATTTCACAAAGTCTTTTGTTTGCAGCAACTCCTCCAATCAATAAGGCTTCTTTTTTGTTGCAGTGTGCCATGGCTCTTTCAGTAACTTCAGTTAACATTGCAAACAAAGTTTCCTGCATTGAATAGCAGATGTCTTCTTTTTTTACTCCTTTTTTAAGCAAATCAATAGACTTTGTCAATATCCCAGAAAAACTTAGGTCCATTCCTTTAACAACATAAGGCATCTCAATATAGCTTCCTTTTTTAGCCATCTCTTCAATCTTAGGTCCAGCAGGAAAACCAATTCCTAATTCCCTTCCAAATTTATCCAAAACATTTCCCATTCCAGTGTCCAAAGTTTCTCCAAAAATTCTATATCTCCCAGCTTCCAATGCAACAATCTGAGTATTTGCGCCAGAAACAAATATGTAGACAGGATCTTTCATCTTTACAAATAAATTTCCAATAGAAAAATGTCCAAGGCAATGATTTACACCAATCAAGTCAGCATTCAATTCTTCAGCAATTTCTTTCGCAGCATTTATTCCTGCATGTAAACAAGGAGCTAGTCCAGGTGCAGCAGAATATGCTACAAGATCTATTTTAGTTATTCCTTTAGTTCTAGCTTCTTCCAAAGCTTTCTTAATCATTTCTCTTCCATATTTCTTATGATGCTGTGCAGCCTCGCTAGGAATTATCCCCCAACCAGGTTTGCCTTTGTACATGTCTCTTATATCTGCAAATATATTCCCCTTGCCATCTATGATTCCAACGCCAAAAGTATGAGAAGTAGTCTCAATTCCCAAGCAAGTAATATGTTTTTTCATATTACAATTCCATTCTTGCTATCTTAATCTCGTCAAAAAGCTTCATATAATTAGAAGCATTTGTAGATTTCTTTAAAATCCTGACTTTTTCCTTTATTCTGTTAAAAAAATTAAGCAATTTTTCTTCAACTTCTTCCTGATCTACAAAGTCAACAACCTGATAATCAGCTAGAAAATCTTCCTCGTCTAAATCCACTACATTATCCTTCCTTTTTATTTCTCTCATTACTTCAGAAACCAAGCTTGCTGCGTCTGAAAAGTTGAAAGTCTTAATCAACTCACCATTTGTATTATTTTTAGTGTACTTTATTTTAAAAACTATTGAGCTGTTTTTAGGTTCAAAATTTGCAACAGAAACCCCTTTGACTTCATAAACAACTTTCCTGTTCATGCTATTTTATGACTATTTTTAGTTTAAAAGTTTTGCTATCAAAAAAGTTTATAAACTTAAAGAGTCTTCTTCTTTGTTATGGCAGAGATGGGCAGGATATGCGACATTTGCAGGAGAAACTTCAGCAGCCACGTTTGTGATAAATGCTCAAAGGCAGTATGCGAGTTTGAATATAATGTTCTTTTAAAAGCCTGCATTTTATGTGCGCCTAGAAAGTCTACAGTAAATAAATCTTACCCAATGCCTCAGGGAATGTAATATGAATGATCTTCTTGAAATAAAAACACAATATATTTGGGAAAATGGAAGTTATAAGTCAAGAAAAGAAATGACTATGTATCTTTCAATAGACAACAATGATGCAACGACAAAAAATTACTTTGCCATAAACAAAATAGGAAGAAAAACCAGTATAAAACTAGTAAAAATAGAGGATGAAAATGTTAAAGAATTTAGGAAAGTTAATATTGATAACCATATCAGAAAGCTATTGATTGAAAGTTTGAAGGCATATACAACAGAAGGTAGCAATAAAACTTCTGCAAGAGATGTACTGACTATGACTATCAACACATTGTTTGAAACAGGTTTCACTTTGAAGTCTTAATTTCAACTACATCTAGATTGTTTAATTTATGATCTTTTCCTAAAGGTAGTTTTTTCTTTACATCAATAGCTTTTACAAAATTTTTAGCCAAATCAGTATGTATTGTGGCTGCAAAGTCAAAAGCAGTTGAACCAGGTTTCAATAAAAAGCAGTCTGGCAATACTCTTCCTTCAGAGTCTATCAATTTCCCAAGTCCTCCAGGGAATATTGCAATGTATTTCAACAAATCAAACACTGCTTTATCCATTATCTCTTGAACTCCGGTGCTTCCAAATTTTTCCAGAATATTTTTCTTGATAAATTCCAAGCCTTTTTTCTGCTGTTCACTTACTTTATCAATCACCTTGAAGTCTTTTTCTCCAGGCATGTAATCTATAAGCCCTTTTTTGTTAGCTTCTTTCAAAGCAAGCTCAGATTCTGCGCTACAAGGGATTATCATGTAGTCAGGAAACTCTTTTTTCAGTCTTTCTAAGTTTTTTTCAGCTCCATTCACATCAATTTTATTTGCAGCAATTATCATTGGCTTGCTTTTCTTCCTTAATTCAGTGCAGAACTTCTTCAAATCATTTTCAGTCCATGTTTCTGGCTTTTCCCTTACTAATTTTAATTTTTTTATTGTATCTTCAACATAATTTTCAGTTATTTTTAGTCCAGAAAACTGTTTTGTAATCTCAACAGCAATGTTTGTCTTTTCCTGCATTACCTGTCTTGAAAATCTTGCCCAGTTTTTAGATAATATTCCATAAAACCATAAGTCTAATTCGTTTTCTATGAATTTAATGTCGTATCCAGGATCATGGCTTAGTGGCTCACAGCTTTCTCCTTTGGCATTTGTGCTTCCAGAAATGTCTACAATATGAATTATCACATCAGCTTGCGCTATATCGCTTAAAAATTGGTTTCCTAGCCCAAGTCCTTCATGGCTTCCTTCAATTAATCCAGCTACATCAACCAAATCTACAGGAACAAACCTTATTCCATTCTTGCAGTAGCCAAATCTAGGCATGCACTTTGTCTTGAAATAGTTTTCAACGCACTCAACTCTTACAAAAGCGATCCCACGATTAGGCTGTATCGTAGTGAAGGGATATGAAGCTATAGCTATGTCCATTAGAGTGCTGGCTTTAAAAAACGTTGATTTTCCGCAACTAGGCTTGCCGAAGTAAACCGATTTTCATCGTCATCGCCTCCTATAGCTATAAACTACGTTATTTTTTCTGCCAATAAAGTCTGTTTTCATATGAATAAATTAAAAAGAACTGATTATAAACCTTATTATTTGGATAAGTCGTAAGACGCAAATTTTCTGTAGACGTATAATGGTACAGAAATCAAAAACCACCATGCAAAGATTATTAATATTGGTATCCCAAATATCTCAGTTTTAAAGTATGGTATAACATAAATCCAATCTTTTGAATAAACATTTGGTATTTCCCAGATTATTATACCAATTATCATGGCAAGAATTGTTGAATAGATTTTATTTCTATTAAAAGAATAAATCCAATTATAGCTTTCAGCAAAACTCATTAAGATAAAAGGATAAAAAAGAGGTATAGAAATATATTCTACTGTTTTAGTTAAATAAGTATAGCTCCAAAATCCAAATAACCAGTTTCCTATTGCTTCAATTAAAATTCCAAGGATGGCTAAAAAAATATAAAGTTCGATAAATTTAGAATATTTTCCTTGCAATAGTAAATCTAAAGTTGTTTTTCTTTTCATATACTTAGATAAATTGTCAAATAAAAGCCAGACCCCAATAACCCCAACATAATACCAATAAAAGCTTCTTTTAGAATACATGTAAGCTGAAACAATTATTAATATAACGCTTATTATCCATGAAACTTTGCGCCCATCCATTACAGATTTTTAAAATATTGAAACTTATAAGCTTTTCCAGATAATCCATTAACTTTAAATATACTGAACTAGCTTTCTAAATAATGGCAAAAGCAACTAAATGCGAAAAATGCGGCAAATTCTGGCCTTCTTCTACATATCAAGATTTAAGCCACTGCTGCAATGCCAAGATAATAGAAGTTGAATTGCCTGAAAAACCAGTCATTTCCAAATAAAAAGGTTTAAAAAACAGGCTTTGCCTTTAATTCTTGACGAACCCGTAGCTCAGCCTGGTGGAGCGCCAAATCAGAGGTAAGCTGATGCGTAAGTCTTATATGACTAAC
Source organism: Candidatus Nanoarchaeia archaeon (assembly GCA_035289925.1). Lineage (GTDB taxonomy): Archaea > Nanobdellota > Nanobdellia > SCGC-AAA011-G17 > DATDVL01 > DATDVR01. The sequence goes on from DATDVR010000010.1 coordinate 81,435, forward strand.
CAGGTTACAATAAACCGGTCTAAGAGCACTGGTGGTCGCTGGTTCAAATCCAGCCGGGTTCACTTACCTATTTTAATTTTTTTTCAAAAAGTATTTAAATAAAACTTTCTTATTTTATTGAAATGAGGCTCAAAATTGAATAATAAAATAATAACTTATCTTTACGGCATTCTAACTTTAGTGATACCAGCAGCCTTCGTAATCTTGGCTCTATTCATCTGCGACAGTTATTCATGCATAACCTTTGAAGATGAATCAGCTTCCATATTCTCACAGATATCTGCTTATCTTCCTAAAATATTTTTGATCTTAGTCTGGTTCATAGCAACAAAGATCTTCATCCATTTCTTCGTGAAAATCTATCTAAAAAAAAGGGTTTTCAATTATGAAACTAATTCAGGCTATATAATAGCATCAAAGGTCACAAAGTTAATATCATATTCAATATTCACGATAATTTCCATAACAATATTGTTCAAAAACATTGGAGCAATAATAACTTCTTTAGGTTTGATAGGTTTCGGAATCACATTTGCCTTGCAGAAGCCAATATTGAATTTCGTAGGCTGGCTAAACTTAATAGTGAACAAGCCCTATTCAGTGGGCGACAGGATAAAGATAGGTGAGGTTAGGGGAGATGTAATAGACATAAACATAATGAATACTGTAGTTGAAGCTTTATTGGAAATTTCAGACACAAAATCCGGTAAAATAGCAACATTCCCTAATGAACTAATATTGACTTCCCCAGTTTACAACTACACAAAGTCTTCAAATTACCTTATAGAGGACCTAAAAATAGGCATCACATACGAAAGCGACTACAAAAAAGCAATGGAGCTTCTAAAGGGGATAATAAAGGAAAATACTAAAAAAATTATTGATTTGCTGAAGAAAAGAATCACAAAAAAGGAAATAGAATTGGATGAAGCAATAAAAGAATTGACAAAGAGATTTATATCAATGAAGAAAGGCAATGAAAAAGAATTGGAAAAGAAGATAGAGCAGTTGAAGCAGGAAAAGAAAGAGCTTACAACATCTGCAGAAGATCTTCCAGACGAATTTGTACCTCGCGTAAGGATAGATCTAAGCCAGTCAAGCATTGACCTTGTAGCTTTCTTCGTGACTCCATTCTACAGGATAAGAAAAACAAAGACTGAAATTTATTTGGCTTTTCTGGATGCAATAAAGAATGAAAAAAACATTGAGATAGCATATCCTCACTTAGAAATCAGAAGAGGAAAAATTTAATCAATGTCCAAATTGTAGTTTTTTCTAGGCTTGAATCCAGTTCTCTGCTGGCCTCTGTCATCTCTTCTGTTAAAGTGCTGTTGTCTTCTTGAGTGCCAGTTTGGATTGCTCCTGAATCTTGTCTTGTGTCCTCTAAAAGGAGTTTTCAAAATTGGGAAGTTTCTTGGTTCAATCTCAGTTATTTTATTTTTAAAAAAATTCTTTAATCCATAGTAGAAATGTCTGTCCTTGTCTGTAACAAAGGAAATTGCATCTCCAGGTTTTCCAACTCTTCCAGTTCTTCCAACCCTATGCTGATAAGTGTCTACATCATCAGGCAAATCAAAATTATAAACATGAGAAATATCTTCTACATGCAGTCCTCTAGCTGCAACATCTGTAGCAACTAATACATCAATTTTTCCAGCCTTGAACATCTCCAAAGTTTTTTCTCTCTGGTTTTGTGTCATGTTTCCAGACAAGCTTCTAGCTTCAATTCCTTCTTTTTCAAGTCCCTGTGCTATTGTTTTAGTTGAATGCTTTGTCTTGCAGAATACAATTGACAATTTTCTTTCTTTTTCTTTCAGTAAATGAACTAATAAAGAAAATTTTTTTCCAAATTCAACAAAATAAGCAGAATGTGTGATGTTTAATTTTCTATGAATCATCTCAACCCTGAATTTTTTAGGATTTTTTAAATAATTTCTTGCCAAAAATTCTACATTGTTAGTTATTGTAGCAGAAAAAAGCATTGTCTGCCTTTCCCTTGGTATCTTGCTTAGTATTTTCTTCATGTCATCAATGAATCCCATATCAAGCATTCTGTCAGCCTCGTCTAAAACTGCAAATTTGATGTTGTTTAAATTCAAATTCCCTCTCCATATCAAGTCTAAAACTCTTCCAGGTGTTCCAATTACTATGTCAGTGTCTCTTAAATTTTTTATTTGATTATCAATTGAAGTTCCGCCATATACTGTTATTGTTTTCAATCCTTTAAACTTCCCAAATTTCCCAAATTCTACAGCAATCTGCTTGGCTAGTTCTCTTGTAGGTGCCAAAACAATGCACTGGATAATCCCTTTATGCTGCATCCTGTCAATCAATGGCAATGCAAATCCCAAGGTCTTTCCAGATCCTGTTTCAGACTCTGCAATTATGTCATGCCCGTCTAAAAGTTCTTTGATCACTTGTTCTTGTATCTTTGTAGGGCTAGTAATCTTATTAATTACAAGTTGCCTCATTATTTCTTCGCTTAATCCCAGTTCTTTGAATTCCATAAGCTAATTAAAAAATAGCCCTTTTTAAGGTTTTGTAATAGTGAGCTGTAAAGTAAACGTCACCTAAATTAAGGTTGATGAGAGATTTAGGAAAAATGGAATAAACGAACCGGCGTTGTTGAAAATGTCTGGAAAAGTTATATCTATCTACAATAGAAGATTCGTATAAATAGTTATTTATGAGTAAAGTGAAGGACATCGTAGTTCAAACACCAGGACTAAATTGAGATTTTCAACAGAGCCAAACGAACCCAAAGATATTTAAATATTAGAATATTCTAATATAATACTATGAAAGAATTGTATGAAATCCATGCTGAAATGTGTAAGGTATTTTCAAACCCTACAAGATTAGAAATATTGAATCTTTTGAGAGATAAGGAACTGTCAGTAACAGAGCTTATCAAGAAAACAAAATTGAGTCAGGCTAATATTTCCCAGCATTTATCTATTATGAAATCCAAAGGGATTGTTATTTCGGATAGAAAAGGAAAAAACATCTATTACAGGCTTACAAATCCAAAAATCATCAAAGCTTTTGATATAATAAAAGAGATTTTAAGCGAAAGATTGAGGAGTAGGATGCTCTAAGGTGAAACCATGAAAAAGACAATATTGATTTTGGCAATATTTTTGTTGAGTATTGTTGCTGTTTTGGCGCAAGAAAGCCACGATAGTGAAATTGAAGAAGG
>DATDVR010000011.1:0-25245 GCA_035289925.1 Candidatus Nanoarchaeia archaeon
AGTGGTAAAAATGATGATGCAACAAAAGGAAGACAAAGTCATAGTTCTAGATTTTCTTCCAAATGGATATCCGTTCGACAGAAGGCCGATGCATCAGAAAACTGCAATAGCACAAGCACTTGGTAAAGAGCATTTTGTTCTGTTAGAATTAGTACCTAAGAAAGGAATATTTCTGCAGCCTTATGAAGAAGTCTATATTGGAGAAGGAAAAAGAGATAAGATACATCATATATTGGGAAAGATTCCTTTAGATAGGTTGACTGAAACAGCTAAATTAGCTTTAGAACCTTTGATAAAAGAACTGGTTGAAAAGAATGAAAAAAAGTATGTTGATTTTTACAATAAGGCAATGCCTATCAACACAAGAATTCATCAGATAGAATTATTGCCCGGAATTGGAAAAAAGCACATGTGGCAGATAATTGAAGAGAAGGAAAACAAGCCTTTTGAGAGTTTTGCCGACATTAAGTCTAGAGTAAAACTTATGCCAGACCCTGAGAAAGCTATAATTAAAAGAATTTTATTGGAATTGAAGGGCGAAGAGAAGCATATGCTGTTTGTTGGAAGTTAGTTGTTCCTTATTAGTGATAAGATTCATAAAGTTTATAAAGATTAAATTCAGTTTAAATTACTATGGGATACGGTTCAGTTTATGGAAATAGAATGATTTCATATTTAAGGCCTAGAGAAGTTAAATTTTTAGATAGATTATTCTTGAAGGCTCTTGCTAGAACTAGATTTGGTAGCCAACTTATTAAAAATGAAGTCCTTGTTGGTTCAAAAGTTGTTGCTGAATTAAACGGGGCTCAGAGATTATATCAAGAAGTAGGAGCTTCTATTTTTGGAGATAACGAATTTGCCTTTAGAAGGTTTTCTGATGCTAGGGAATATACTATGCCTATTGAGACTTTAGAACAAGCTTCTTTATTAAATCCTTCAGGAAGAATTTTAAGAAAGCTTAAGGATTCTATTGATAACGCTCTTGTTGAAGTCGAAAGAAGATGTACTCCTTCAGAAGTTAAACCTGATGCAGTTTATGAAGATTCAAACTTTAGAAATGGAGCCTGGCAACTTTATAGGGAAGTTAGTCGATTAGTTGGCGATATTTTACCTATTCCTACTATGAGGGATAGAAGGACTATAAAGCGTAAATTCTTGAATAAAAGAAAGGTAGAAACTAAACAGTTTATTGTATTTAATAAAAGAAAAGTAGCCTAATACTTAAAATAGCAAGCTTTTTAAATAGAAATTTTAGTGTTTTCTTGATATGCCAGAACTAAGAGCAATTGTCAGAATTGTAGATGCAGACATAGCTGGAGAAACGCCAATTTACCATGGTTTAAGGAAGATTACTGGGGTAAGCTACAGCTTTGCAAATGCAGTATGCCATGTTCTTAATCTAGACAGAGAAAAACAAGTTGGAATGCTATCTGAAGACGAAGTAAAGAAGATTGAAGCTGTTGTAAAAAATCCTGAGAAGCTTCCAAAATGGCTTTACAACAGAAGAAAAGACTATGATTCTGGAAATGATTTGCACTTAACAAGTTCAACATTAAGATTAGTAAAAGATTTTGATATAAAGCACATGAAAAAAATAAAATCATACAAAGGCATGAGACACTCAATGGGACTTCCAGTAAGAGGGCAGGCTACAAAGGCACACTTCAGACATGGAAAGACTGTTGGAGTAACAAAAAAAGCAAAAGCAGGAAAGACATCATAAAATGGGAAGCCCAAAGAAGAACAGAAAGAAATACACAACACCTTTACATCCTTGGAGAGCTGTAAGAATTGAAAAGGAAAAGGCTTTAGACAAAGTTTACGGCTTTAAAAACAGAAAAGAAATCTGGAAGATGGATTCTTTGCTAAAAGAGATGAAAAGCCAAGCTAAGAAATTAATTGCAAGAGAAGATGCTCAATGTGTCAAAGAAGAAAAATTGCTCAAAGAAAGAGCTTTTAATTTAGGATTGATAGACAAGGAAGCAAAATTAGAAGACATTTTGGGATTGAACATTGAGAAAGTTCTTGAAAGAAGACTGCAGACTCAAGTTTTTAGATTAGGGTTAGCAAGAAGCGTAAGACAGGCAAGGCAGTTCATAGTTCATGGGCATATTTTAGTAGACGGAAGCAAGGTAAACGTCCCTTCATATATATTAAGAAGAGGAGAGGAAACAAAAATTAAATTTGACCATACTTCTACTTTAAACAGCACAGAACATCCTGAAAGAAAAGTTATCCAAACTTTAGAATTGAAAGGAAAACTTGAACCAGAGGAAAAGAAAGTTTTAAAACAGCTTCCAGCAAAAGAAGCTCCTGCTGAAATTGTTAAGGTTGAAACCAAATAATTTTTTATTATTTTGTAGTCCATAGAAAGTATTCTATATTTAGATATAATAAGGTAATTATGTTAAGTAAGGATAAAAAGGTAATATTATTTAAGTCAAAAGGAGTTTGCAGATAAGTTAGGTATTCCAAAAGATGATCTGTTGAAGTACAGAGTTGAAAAGCTTATAAAAGGTCAAACAGTTTCTATAAGCAAAACATTTATAAACGATGATTTAACACAGCTCATTAATACAATTGGAGGAATAAAGGTGAATGAATAAGGACAATAGAACTAGATGGGGGATAGCACACATCTATTCCAGTTATAATAATACAATCATCCACATATCTTCTTAGTTTAAGGCTAAAAGAGTGGTTAACTGATATGACTGGAAGCGAGACAATCTCTAAAGCATCTGGTGGAATGATGGTTAAAGCAGATAGATTAGAAAGCTCGCCAACAGCTGCAATGTCTGCTGCTAAAGTTGCAGCTGAAGGAGCAAAGGAAAAAGGAGTGAATGCTATTCATGTAAAGATAAGAGCGCCTGGAGGGCATAATGGTCCAACATCACCAGGACCTGGAGCTCAGGCTGCAGTAAGAGCATTGTCAAGATCTGGATTGAGGATTGGAGTTATAGAAGATGTTACACCATTGCCAACCGACAAATGTAGGCCCGCGCATGGAAAAAGGGGTCGTCGTGTGTGAGGAAATAAAATGAACATAAAAATACTAAATCAGTCTGAAAATAAAGTTGAGTTTTCACTTGAAGGAATAAATCATGTAATTGCAAACACCTTAAGAAGATTAGTTATAAATGAAGTTCCTACATTGGCTATTGAAGAAGTTGATATGAAAGAAAACAGCTCTGCCATGTATGATGAGATGCTTGCACACAGATTAGGATTAGTTCCTTTGACAACTGACTTGAAAAGTTACGACATGAAGCAGAACTGCAAGTGCGAAGGCAAAGGATGCGCTTCATGTACCTTAAAATTAAAATTGCAGGCAAAAGGACCTTGCATTGTCTATTCTGGAGATATAAAATCTTCAGATCCAAAAGTAAAGCCTGTTTTTGACAAGATGCCACTTGTAAAATTATTGAAAGATCAGGAAGTTGAATTAGAAGCTACAGCTGTTTTAGGCAATGGAAATATGCATGCGAAATTCCAGCCTGGATTGATTTTTTTCAAGGGATATCCACAATTTACAATCAAAGGCGGAAATGAAGAACTTGCTAGAACTTGCCCTGTAAATATTTTAGAATTTGATGGCAAGAAAGTCAAGGTTACTGATGAAACTAAATGCACATTGTGCATGGCATGCCAAGACCATGACTCTGAAGCAATACAGGTCAGAGGAAGCGATAAAGATTTTATATTTACTTTAGAAAGCTGGGGACAATTAGACTGCAAGGAAATCTTGCTTAAAGCGATGGACATGTTTGACAGCTATCTAAATGAGTTTGAGAAACAATTAAAGAAATTAAATTTTTGAAGCTATAACATATGAATCAAATTTTTCTATTTTATTGAAACCAGCCTGATTTAATCTTGTCATTATTTCCACTTTAAAATCTCTGCCACGTTCTTTGTGAATGTCTGGGATATAATGATACAATTTTCCTCTATTCTTTAAAACTCTGAAAGCTTGCTTGTAATTATCCAAGGAAAAGAAATTTCCAGATGAATGCGGCGTTCCAGAATCGAAAATTATGGAATCAAACTCTTGTTCCTTGAATTTTTTTATTTCTTCTGAAACATCACCCTGAGAAGCTTTTATTTTTTTATTATTGAATAACTCCTGTGAATATGGGTTTAGTTTTTGCATTTCTATAACATTTGCATCTACTTCTATAGTGATAATTGAAGAAGCTGTCTTTGAAGTTGCTATTGCTGTGTAGCCTAAGCCAGTTCCAGCATCCAAAATTTTTCCTTTCAGCCTGTCTTTCTCAATTCTTTCAATAAACTCCTGCTTGTGCATGGAAGTTCCTGATATTTTTAAGATAGGGCGGTAAGAAGTTGGAATTAACTGATAGAGTAAATTATTTTTTCCCATAAATTGTAGCTTTTTTAATTGATAATCTTCTATTATGTAACAGCTTTTGTCAGTGTCCCTTATTTTTGGTATTACAATAAGCTCATCTTCATAATAAAAACCTTCTTCATCTAATTTTACTTTAGTTTTTGTTAAGTTTAAATCTAGAGAAACTTCTAATTCTAAAAGACCTTTTTTCACTGCTGCTTGAATTTTTCTTAATTGTTCTGAGCTTAGTATTGGAAGCATAAAAATTTGCAGTTAGTTAAATTAATAAATACTTGTTTTTGATGTTATTACATGCAGGAGTGCCAGAGCGGTCAAATGGGGTAGATTCTTTTAAAGAAGCCCAACCTAAGGAGCTACTGGCTTAGTGCCTACTAAGGTTCAAATCCTTACTCCTGCATTATACCCCAAATTATTTAAATATGGAAGATTAGAAATTACTAAAAGAGGTTAAGAATGGACAACAAAGTAATAGATCCTTGGAAAGGAACTGAAATTAAGGATTATAAAAGAATAATGGCTGAATTTGGTATTGAAGATATGTCTAAATTAGTTGACCAATTGCCTGTAAAGAATCCTTATTTCTTTAGAGGTGTTATTTTTGGTCATAAAGACTTTAAGGTAATTTTAGATGCTGTAAAAAATAAAAAGCCTTTTGTGATGATGACTGGACTAATGCCTTCTGGAAGATTCCATATTGGTCATAAGATAATTGCTGATTTAATGGTTTACTTTCAAGAATTAGGTGCTGAATGTTATATCTGTGTTGCTGATATTGAGTCCTATTTAACAAGAAATATCTCTTTAGAAGAAGGAAGAAATGTTGCTATTGAAGAATATTTATTGAATTATATTGCTTCTGGATTGAAACCAAGTAAAACAAGATTTTATTTCCAAAGCGAAGGCTCTAAGAACTACATGAACTTAAGCAAATTTATTGCTGGAAGGACAACTTTTAATGAGTTGAAAGCTATCTATGGTGACTTGACACCTCAAAAAATAGTCTCTGCTTTTACACAGGTTGCTGATATATTACATCCTCAGTTGAAAGAAAATGGAGGACCTAAACCGGTTGTTGTGCCTGTTGGCGTGGATCAACTACCACATTTGAATCTGTGCAGAGACATTGCTGGCAGAATGAGAGAATATAAGTTTGTTTCACCTTCAGCTATTTTTACTAAATTAATCCCTGGTTTAAAAGGTATTCATACTAAAATGTCTTCATCTGACCCTGATAGTGCTATTTTTTTGACAGATGATGAAAGGACTGTTGAAAATAAAATAAAGAAGTATGCATTCTCTGGAGGGCAAGCAAGTTTAGAAGAGCATAGGAAGAAAGGCGGAAATCCTGATGTAGATGTAAGTTTCCAGTATCTTAAATTGCTTTTTGAGCCTGACGATAAGAAACTTGATAAAATATACAATGACTACAAGTCTGGAAAATTATTGACTTCTGAATTGAAAGAAATTTTAATAGAGAAGATAAACAAGTTCTTGAAAATACATCGAGCCAACAGAGAAAAAGCAAAGAAGATGCTTGATAAATTCATTATTAAGAATTAATCTCTCTGCTTTGTTATTTTTATTATTAATTTATTCGCTAAGGTTCCTACAATGTAGACTAAGGCAGTCACTAAAATAATGTCTATCCAGTTCCATAAGGACAAAGGCACTGTGTCGAAGATTTTATTGAAGAATGGAAGATAAACTACCATAAACTGCAGCGCTATTGAAGAGAAAACAGCTAAAAGAAGCCACTTGTTTGAGAAAAACTTAACATTATATTCTTTCCTTACCATGAATACACGTGCCATCTCTATCATTACAATAGAAGTGAAGACAACTGTCTGAGCTCTTGCTATATCTGGCAGATTAATCTTGAACAATGTTAATGTTGCTATTGTCATTAAAATGCCAACTGAAAATATTTTGTACCACATGCTCTTTGAAATTATCATGTCTTTGGGATTTCTTGGCTTTTTATACATTATATTTGGATCAATAGGATCAACTCCAAGCCCTAGTGCTGGCAATCCATCTGTGATAAGGTTAATCCAGAGAATTTGCAAGGCTTGTATTGGAAGTATTATTGAGCCTGCTGAATCTCTGAAGCCGATTAGCATTGCTGTAAATAAAATCAATACTTCGCCAAAGTTTGAAGACAACAGATAATTAACAAACTTCTTTATTCCATCATAAATCCCACGCCCTTCTTCGACAGCATTTACAATTGAGGCGAAATTGTCATCCAATAAAATCATGTTTGAGGATTCTTTAGCTACATCAGTTCCAGAGCCTACTGCAATTCCAATATCTGCCTGCTTCAAAGCTGGAGCATCGTTTACACCATCCCCAGTCATTGCTATTATATGGCTGTCTTTCAAAGCTTTTAATATTTTTACCTTATGCAATGGAGAAACTCTTGCGTAAATATCAATGTCTTTTGCGATGTTTCTCAACTCTGCTTCTGACAATGAATCAATTTCATCCCCTGTTAATGCTCTGTCGTTCAATCCGATGTTCCTTGCTATTGCCTGTGCTGTCAATTTATGGTCGCCCGTGATCATGATTACTCTTATTCCTGCAACCTTACATTTTTTTATTGCAGGAATGACTTCCTTTCTTGGTGGATCTATCATGCCTACCAAACCTAAGAAAACTAAACTCTTTTCATCCTTGCCGTAAGCCAAGGCAAGAACTCTCAGCGCTTCATGGGCAAAATTATTGTTGACTGACAAAATATTTTTCTTTTCTTTTTCTGCCAAAATAGCTTTTTTTCCGTTGACTGAGATGAACCTGCATTTTTTCAGTATTACTTCTGGAGCTCCCTTGTAGTGCCACAGCTTTTCTTTTCCTATAACATTCAAGGTTGCCATAAACTTTTCTTCAGAAGAGAATGGAATTTCATCTATCCTTGCAAACGGAGCTACGAAATTAGCCTTGCTGGCTAAAACTATCAATGAAGCTTCAGTTGGATCACCTATTACTTTGTTTTGGTCTATTCTTGAATCGTTGCACAGCAATCCTGCTTCAAAAAGCTTTGACAATCTTTTGGCATCATAATTCTTGTTTTTTATTAGAAATTCACCATCTTTTGAATAGCCAGAGCCTGTGACATCTATAATGTCGTTGTTTGCAAATATCTTCTTTATAGTCATCTCGTTGCATGTTAGAGTTCCAGTCTTGTCTGAGCAGATTATTGTTGTAGAGCCCAAAGTTTCTACAGAAGACAATTTTCTTATCAAAACATTTCTTTTAACCATCCTTTGGACGCCCAATCCTAGAGAAATCGTGACAACTGCCGGCAATCCTTCTGGAATTGCAGCAACTGCCAATGAAATTGCAATTATAAGCATTGTGTAGAAAGGTTCTCCTTCAAAAATTCCTTCTGCGAATATTATGACTGCAATAACAACAGTTAAAATTCCCAAAGAGAAACCAACAGAATCCAGCTTTTTCTGCAATGGGGTTTCTTTTTCTTCCACTTTTTGTATCAAATCTGCTATCTTTCCAACTTCTGTAGACATTCCTGTTGAGACTACAATAGCGATTGCCCTTCCGTAAGTGACTGTTGTTGAAGAGAAAATCATGTTGCACTGCGAGCTTATCTGCACAGTCTTTTTAACAATGCACGGCTCTTTTTTTACAGGGATTGATTCACCTGTTAAGATAGATTCATCTAATTTTAGGCTGAAGGATTCAAGAAGATAGCAGTCTGCTGGAACTTTAGAACCTGCTTCAACAATTATTATGTCTCCTGGAACCAAGTTTATAGAAGGAATCTGAATTTCTTTTCCGTCCCTTATCACAGTGCATATGGGAGTTGCTAATTTTTTCAAAGCATCAATTGATTTTTCTGCTTTGTATTCTTGTATAAAACCTAGAATAGAATTCAAAACTAGAATTGCTCCTATGACTGATGCGTCTATGAACTCATCAAGAAATACTGAAATAAAAAACGCAGACAATAAAATATAAACTACAATGCTTTTGAACTGTCTGACGAATATCTTTAAAGCAGAAATCCTGCGTTTTTCCTTTATTATATTTGAGCCATAAGTTAGCAGCCTTTTTTCAGCCTCTTTCGAAGACAAGCCTGCTTCAGAAGTGGATAAGTTTGACAAGACCTCTTTTTTTGTTAACTTATAAAACTCCATGCTATGAAGGAACTTCTTCTGTCTTTTTAAACTTTTTTAAGATGAATCCTAGAATTGTTATTAGGGCTGCAGCTACGAAGCTGTATATAAGAACCTGCTCGAAGAAATCTACGAAGAACTGCTGAGGAAATATCTTTACGATGGGCGAATCTGCAGGAAAAAGCCACAAATCGTTGGTGAAAACTAACTGGTGGAATTTCACGAAGAAATAGTCAAAGTTCAAGAATATTAGGCCCGCGGTTATGTAGACAATCAGGCTTGTTATTCCTGCTATTCTTAAGGTCCTTGCCCTTTCTTTGTCAAAAATAAGCAACAAAATTACTATTGCTATTAATACATATGTGATTTTTATGAAAATATTGACTAGTCTTTTGACGTCCTGCATATGGATTTTTTCCTGTTCACCGAAGAAGCTAGAATCCAATGCATCTTTTTTCCCTGTCAAATAAGAGATTATATCTGCTATTTCATTTTCTAAAGTTCCTTTGTCTGCTTCAGTTAAGTTAAGATTTTCTGCCACCTTGTTGCTTGCCAGCTCTTTCTTGTAGAAATTAACGTCTTTCAATACAATAGTAAAACTAAACAAAAGAATTACAAATGGAATCAATATTACTGTAAGCTTGTTCATTCTTTTACAATCAATGTTCCTTTCATGTCACTATGGCCGTCACCACAGAAAACATTGCATGAAAATTCAAATGTGCCTGCCTTGTCTGCTGTGAATTCAACCTTTACTGTTTTGCCTGGCTCTAAATCTTCTGAAACACTAAATGCTGGGATTGACATGCCGTGCTTGACATCAATGCTATTTATGTTCAATCTGATTCTGTCACCCTTGTTTACAACTATCTCTGAAGGAGAAAATTCCCACATCTTTGCAACAACGTCAATTTCCTTTAATATTGAATCTATTGTTGTTTTTCCTTGCTCGTTTGTCCTTGTGTTGCTGGTGTCAGAAGTTACATCTCCTGAATCTTGGCTTGCACAAGCAGAAAATATAAATAAAGAAATAATAATCAAACTAAGGTAAGCTTTCATTTTATTCCTCCAATAGCTTTTCTATCACAGTTCTAAACTCTGTCTCTTCAGCTTCCAAATTGTTCTGCGATTCATAGCCATTGCCTATTCTGAAGTACTTGCAGCCGAAAACAAATGTTGGAACTGAGCCTTTAGGGTTGAACTTGTTGTAGACTGCAATTTCTGTCAATGGAACTGTAGATTCTGTGAATGTTGTTAGCTCATTGTTTTGAGTGTCCATGTTCCAATGATATGCTGTTATCTTATCTTTATATTCATTTACAACTCTGTCGAAGACTGGAGATATCCACTTGCAGTGAGGGCACCATGTAGTGCCGAACATCCTTATAATTGGCTTGTTGTTTTCCCTGCAAACTTCGTTGTCCGAAGTTGAAAATGTCCTGATTTCTCCTGGCTTTATGTCAACATTAATAACAATTTTTCCAGAATCTGATGGTGCTTTATAACATGCTGTAGCTAAAAATACTAAAAATAAAAGAAGAAAAAATATCTTCTTCATTGCAGTTCAGCCTCAATTGCTGCCTGGAATGCTGACAATGGCTGCGCTCCAACCAATGCTTTTCCATTGATGAAGAATGTAGGTGTTCCTGAGACTCCATATTTGCTTCCATCTGCAGTGTCTTGAGATATTTCATCTAAAACAGATTTGTCTGTTGTGCAGCTTGCGAACGTGTTTTCATTCAAGCCTAAAGTTTTTGCATAGCCGTTGAATATTGTCAGCACGTTTTGACTGCCTGACCATTGTGCCTGGTTTGAAAAAAGCATGTCATGCATTTCCCAATACTTGCCCTGCTGATTTGCGCAGTTTGCTGATGCTGAAGCTTCATCTGCTTCTGTGTGGAAAGGCAAAGGGTAATCTCTTATAACATAATATACCTTGCCAGTGTCAATGTAGTCCTTTTTTATTATTGGATAAGTCTGTTGGAATGCTCTTCCACAGAATGGACATTGGTAGTCTATAAATTCGACTATTGTAACTGGGGCGTTTTTATCTCCCAATGCAGGCTCTCCAGTTATGTCAATGTCAACTGGTTGTGACGGCAATTGCTGCTGTGTTGGAACCTGTTGGTCCTGTTGCACAACAACTTGTTTTGCAGTTGAGCCAGAAAAACCATTCGTGAATATTGAAACTATAAACAATATCCCTAAAATTAATGTGGCAGTTTTCCACAAAGTTAGCTCTTCTATGACAATTTTTCTAGATTCTTTCTTAATTTCCATAATGAAACCCTCCTTTGGTTTATTTTTTCTTATTTTTTCTATTTATTAATTTTACTTTGCATGTCTTTGAGACAATGCTTTTTGAAGTAATGTAAAGCGAAGCTGAAAGTAAGACTATTGCTAAAATAGTAAACTCTTCTCCCTTCAATGGAAGCACTGCAAAGCTACCCGAAATACCTAAGATAGATATCAAGGGCAAAGTGCATGCTGAGCATCCTGATGACAATGCGCCACCAGCAATCCCTGCAAAGCCAATTATTGAGCCTTTATCTGATGAAGGCATTGACAAATTAAACTTGTAAGTCAATAATGTTAAATTTATGCCTGCTAACAATGAAATCAGCACTATTAAACTGAACAAAATAAATCCCTTTGCAAAATAAATCAAGGTTACTGCTGCAAAGAAGACATCAAAAACTAATTTAGGACTTAACTTTACTGCAGATGTGAACATGTTTATATTATTTACAACTATAAACAAGGAAAAAACTAGGAAAGATATGATTACAGATAAGAAAACATATTTTTTCTTAGCAAATACTTCTATGAATGACTCTTTTATGTAGTTATTTTTCATTTAGCTTGACTCCCTTTAATAATAATGAGTTTGTGACAACAGAAACTGATGAGAATGCCATTGCGCCTCCGGCTATTATTGGAGAAAGAAGCCAGCCTGTGAATGGATACAAGATTCCTGCAGCTATTGGTATGCCTAGAATGTTATAGATTAAGGCCCAGAAGAAATTCTCCTTTATTTTACCCAAAGTTCTTTTGCTAAGCTTGATTGCTTTTACAACATCCAAAATATCATTCTTCATAAGGACTATGTCGCCAGATTCAATTGCAACGTCAGTTCCAGATGCCATGACAATCCCTACATCTGCCTGCGCTATTGCAGGAGCATCATTGATTCCGTCTCCGACCATTGCAACCTTTCCTTTTTGCTGAAGTTGCTTTACATAATTTGCCTTGTCCTGCGGCAATACTTCTGAGAAAACATTTTTAATTCCTACTTGCGATGCTATGGCTTTTGCTGTCCTTTCATTGTCGCCTGTAATCAAGTAAGTGTCTATGCCCATGCCTGTCAATATTTCAACTGCTCTTTTCGAAGTTGGCTTTACTTCATCAGCAACTGCTATCAAACCTGCTAAGTATTTATTTGAAGCTAGAAACATAACTGTTTTTCCATGCCTTTCAAGTCTTTCAACTTCATCTATTGAATTAATTTTAATCTTCGCTTCTTTCATCAATGATAAATTTCCTAACAATGTTTCCTTTGTATTTATTCTGGCTTTGACTCCCTTTCCTGGTATTGCCTTGAAGTTAGATACTTTTTTTAAAATTAAATTTTTCTGCTTTGCTTCGTTTACAATCGCATCTGCCAATGAATGCTCTGAGTTTTTTTCTATTGATGCTGCCAAAGTAAGCAATTCTTTTTCTGAAACCTTAGACAATGGAATTATATCTGTCACTGCAGGCTTTCCTTTTGTGATTGTGCCTGTCTTGTCAAAAATAATATAATTAATTTTATTTGCGTTTTCCAGAGCTTCTCCACCTTTTATTAAGATACCATTTTCTGCCCCTTTTCCAGTGCCTACCATGATTGCTGTTGGCGTTGCCAATCCTAATGCGCATGGGCATGCTATGACAACCACTGCGACTGCAGCTATCAACGAGAATGAAAATGATTCCTGGGCTAGATAAAACCAGCCTAAGAAAGTCAGAATTGCAATTAAGATTACAATTGGAACAAAAATGCCTGAAATTCTGTCTGCAAACCTTTGGATAGGAGCCTTAGAGCCTTGCGCTTCTTCTATTAGCTTTATGATATGCGAGAGCATAGTGTCTTTGCCTACTTTAGTTGCTTTGAAGATGAAAGTGCCGTGCTTGTTTATTGTTGCTCCGATAACTAAATTTCCTTTGCTTTTTTCTACTGGAATTGATTCTCCTGTGACCATTGACTCATCTATTGTTGAGCTTCCTTGCACTATCATTCCGTCTGTTGGAATTTTTTCTCCTGGCTTTACAATTATCAAGTCGTTTATCTGCAGTTCAGAAACTGGAACCCTGAATTCTTTCTTGCTTCTTATTACTGTTGCGAATTTCGGAGACAAGTCTATCAATCTTTGTATTGCATAGCTTGTTTTTCCCTTGGCTTTTGCTTCAAGATATTTTCCGAGAATGACTAAAGTGATTAAAACTGAGGATACTTCAAAATACTGGTCTCCTAGATTAAATAGTATTGAAGCTAAACTGTAAAAATATGCTGCTGAGGTTCCCAGAGCTATCAAAGTGTCCATGTTTGCAGAGAAATTCTGCAAAGCCTTCCATGCACCCCTGTAAAACTGCCAGCCAACATAGAACTGGACTGGAGATGCTAAAATAAACAAATGATAGGCTGCATTTTTTAGCATGTAAATAGGAAACAATCCCTCTTCCATGAAGAACATGCCTATTATCAATGCCGGAACTGAAAGAGTGATGCTTATCCAAAGAAGAAATTCCTGATGCTTTAATTCTGCACTTTTCTTGAACTTTCTTTGGTCGTCTGAAAGCAATTCTGCCGCACCATAGCCATGGCTGTTTATTGCCTTAAAAATTTGGTCTAAAGAAACTTTTGACTCATCATAATCTAGAGAAGCTTTCTCTGTTGCTAGGTTCACAACAATGTTGTTTATCCCTGGCAGCTTTTTTACAGCTTTCTCTATTGTCAAACTGCATGATGCGCAGTGCATTCCTGAAATTGCTAGTTCTTTCTTCATTTTACTATGATTTGGCCTGTGCCCATCCCCATGACACAGCTGAATGGAATGACTCCTTTTTGAATTGGTGTGAATTCAATTATGTTGTCATTTTCTCTTAAATATTTGTTTATTTTCAGATTTGGTATTACAAATCCCCTATAGCATCCTGTTATCTCCTTTAGATTTGCAACAATCTTTACAGGTCTTCCAGCCTCAACTTCGATAGTGTTTGGATAATAATTCCTGTTTTTAAAACCTAGGTTCACTATTTGGGCATCCCCATTGTCTACAATTGCCTTAGAGTCAATATTGCCTTCATCTTTTGATAAAATCATATTTTTGAAAGCTACTAATAGAAAAATTAAAATTAAAATTGCTCCAATTACCTTAGCTATTGAACCAAATGAAATTGTTTTTGTTTCTGTCATTTTGCTTCCTTACTGGAATAAGATTGACTTTGGACCGTAGACCATAAGCAAAGTTAAAGCTATTGTTGCAACAATGCAAAAAGTTATCACTGTTGACAAGCTGTTTGCATATATGGCTTCAAATTCATTGTTCCTTACTTCCTTGTAGACCATATAATCCAATCCTATTAATATCACAAATACAATCGCTACTAAAATGGAAATTATTAGGTTTAAGTGATCATTAAACAACATTAATGATGTCATAGCACCCATCAAGCCTCCCATCAAGCCTGCCATCATACCCTCCATAGCCCCCATTACGCCGCAGCATTTGCCGCACCAGATTCCAATTGCCATGCCTATGAGGACTCCTGCCAACGTTCCTATAAACATTCCATTAGTTGCACCTATAATTAATCCTATTAAAAAGCCTGAAGTCATCCCTATTGTCATGCCAATCATCATGCCTGTCATGCATGTGAATGAATTGCCATAAGCCTTGATGTGCCAAATTGACAAAGCGTTTATTGCTACTGCAACAATAAGAAATATTAAGTAATAGCCAAATCTACTGAAAAAATTTGGCATATCCTGAAAAAAGCCATAATATGCAATTAGTTCTATTAAACCTAAAACTAACAGCAATATAACTGCAAACGTTATTAATTTGCCTTCTATTCTCTCTTTTTTTCTTAAATCTTCCAAATAATGGTTTAAAGTTGTTTTTTCTTTTTGATTATTTAATGAAATAGCATCATAGCCTGCTTCTCTTACAACATTAATTACTTCATTTAAATCAAGATTATCTTCATAATTTATATCTGCTATCTCGTTGTTGTATGTTAAGTCAACAGATTTAATGTTCCTTACTTTAGACAGCCTATTTTTTAGAAGCTTCTCGCAGGATTCACAGTGCATACCTGCTATTCTGATTTTAATTGTTTTCATTTGACTTTGTAGCCGTTACTTTCAATTGCTTTTTTTATAGAATCCAAGCTGACTTTTTTCTCATCAAAGCTCACCTTTATGGTATTTGTTTTATGGTCTGCAGAGGCTTTTACCCCTATTTCTTCCAAAGAATCTTTTATTAAAAACTCGCAGGACTTGCAGTGCATACCTTCCACTTTAATTGTCTTTTCCATAAAGATATTAAATTTGACACTTATATATAAATTTGGATGAAAACTTTAGTTTATAATTGCTTCTTTTTTTAAAATAAGGCTGATTTATGTTTATTACCGTTCATAGAGGCTTAAAATTCCTCTGTTAAGAATATAGAATAAGTTTTTCCCTTTGCTTCTCTCTTTATTATATTCACCTTTTCTAAATTTGAGAGTATTTGGCTTATTAGAGATTTTGACAGATCAGCTTTTAATCTTAAAGTGTTTTGAGTTATTCCTGGCTGCTCTTTTACTATTGAAAGAACCTTTGTCTCATGCTGATTTAGAGCTTTTGTTAGAATATTGAATTTTTCGTCTTTTAAGTCTGAATTTTTTTCCTCTTCAAGCCTTCTTAAAATAACTTCTTCAGTTTTATTGAAGAAAATTAGA
Organism: Candidatus Nanoarchaeia archaeon; assembly: GCA_035289925.1. Taxonomy (GTDB): domain Archaea; phylum Nanobdellota; class Nanobdellia; order SCGC-AAA011-G17; family DATDVL01; genus DATDVR01. The sequence goes on from DATDVR010000011.1 coordinate 15,487, forward strand.
TAAATCCCCAGGCTTAATATTGCTGCAAAGATACCTACAGATAAATGGCTTAAGTTTAATGTAGTAGTTAATGAAGAGCATGCTGGCGATGGATTACACATTTGGGTGTATTTTGCATTGGTGTTTGAAATGAAATATATTAGAATACTGCCTATTGCAAGACTTAACCCAATTAATGTACCACCTATTTTTTTATTGTCCATGAAAACCCCTAATAGTTTTTATATAGATTTGGCTTTTTATACTTTATGATTTTTGTATAGCAAGTAACTGCCAACTAAAAACATGGCTATTGAAAACAATTGGCCTGTTGGCAATCCTATCAATGTTGATTCTGGAACTTTAAAAAATTCAATGAAGAATCTAAACAATCCGTATAAAATTATGAATAGGAAAAATAATGTTCCCTTTCTTAGCTTTTTATCCTTTAAATTGAATAGTATGAAAAAGATTATTAAATTTTTAAGAGACTCATATATTTGAGTTGGATGCCTGAAACCTTCTACTCCCTGAAATTTGACTGCCCATGGCAATGAAGTTTCATAACCATATAATTCTCCGTTGATGAAGTTTGCAATTCTGCCCAAGAATAATCCCAAAGCAAGCGGGATTGAGACTATGTCTGCCAACTCTAAGTAATCTACCTTGTTTTTTCTGCAGAAGATGTAAGCCGCTATCATAGCTCCGATTAAACCGCCATGAAAAGATAAACCGCCATGCCACAGCATAAATATTTCTAGAGGATTGCTAGCAAAAAAATCCAGATTATAAAATAAAACTTCAAATATCCTTGCTCCAACTACAGTTCCTATAATCAAATAGGTTAGTAAACTATCAACATCTAGCTTTAAGTTTCTTTTTTCTGCTATTTTTTTGATGAAAAAGTAACCTATTAGGAAGCTTAACGCATAAATGATGCCATAATACCTTATTTCCAATCCTAATATTCTTAAAAAAACAGGATCAATATTGTTGACAAACATTGCCTTACTTATAATAGCTTAGTTTATAAATTTTTTTAGACAACTATATAAACAAGAAAATTTTTGATTAGTAAAAAGAGGTAAAATGGCATTTCACCATAAGCACATAAAACTTGAGAGAAGCTTAGGACTTTTTCAGGTTACTGTTGCAGGCATTGGGGTAATTTTAGGCGCTGGGGTTTATGTTTTAATTGGAATCGCTTCAGGATACGCAGGAAATGCGGTCTGGCTTTCTTTTTTGATTGGCGCTTTGATTTCAATTTTCACAGGATTCAGCTATGCTGAGCTTTCTTCAATATTCAAGGATGATGCTGGTGAGTATGAATACAATGAAAAAGCGTTCAATAACAAAGTAGCATGGATTGTTGGGATGATGGTTATAATGACAGGGATTATCTCTGGAGCTACTGTAGCTTTAGGATTTGGGTCTTATTTCAATGCTTTGACTGGGTTTTCTGTTATGGCTGCTGCTTTATTGATTGTAATGCTTTTTTCAGTAATAAATTTCTGGGGGATAAAATTTTCTTCAGGATTAAATGTTTTATTTACTTTTATTGAAACCTTTGGATTGCTTGCAGTTATTGCATTAAGCCTGAGGTTTTTTGGCAATGTTGATTATTTTGACATGCCTTTTGGCTTCCATGGGATATTAAGGGCGACAGCTTTGATTTTTTTTGCTTATATGGGATTTGAAACCATAGTTAAATTAGCTGAAGAAACTAAGAATCCGACAAAAACAATCCCTAAAGCATTGATATGGAGCATAGTAATTAGCTCAATAATCTATGTGTTGGTTGGAATTTCTGCAGTGTCTGTTTTAGGATGGGAAACTTTGAGCAATTCAAAAGCTCCTTTAGCAGAGGTTGCTGGAGCTGCACTATTGAGCGGGTACTCATTTTTTGTGCTTGCAATTATTGCTTTGTTTTCAACTTCAAATACTGTTCTGATGACTTTGGTTACAACTTCAAGGCTGGTTTATGGGATGGCTAAAAAGGGTTCTTTGCCAGCTTATTTTGGCGATGTAAACAAAACAACAAAAACTCCTTGGGTTGCAGTTTTAGTAATGATGGGGGTCACTTTACTGTTTACTTCAATAGGAAAAATAGATTTTGTTGCCAATTTGAATGATGTATTTTTATTTTTGACATTTGCCACTGTCAATGCAGCCAACTTGGCTTTAAGATATAAGCAGCCTAATCTAAAAAGAAGATTTAAGGTGAAATTTAATATTGGAAAGTTTAATGTTGTTTCTTTTCTAGGATTAATTGTATCTTTAATAATGGCAGGATATGCCTTTGCTAATCTGCTTTAAAAAGCTGAATTGATAATAAAGTTTAGATTCCTAACATTTATAAATGCAGTTTTTGTGGTTGTATATATGAATAAGGATTACAAGACATTAGGATGGATGTTAATTGGATTTGCAGTGGGATTATTAATTATATTGGCATTTGTCAAAAGAGACTATGACAGTCAGGCAACTTTTTTATGCGAAAGATTTCAAGCAGATAATCTAGATATGAAAGAATGCCCTGCACATACAAGCAATACTTCTTGGTATATCACAGTTGCTTTTGGAATTGCTTTTTTAGTTTTAGGGATAGGGGCTTATCTGCTGTTTATGCCTAAACAATTAATTGAAAATGTTAGGAAACAGTTTAAGCCTGTTGATTTAACTAAGCTAAAAGATGATGAAAAAAAGATTTATGAAATTGCAAAAGGCAAAGGGGGGTCTGTTTTCCAGACAGATTTGATTAAAGAGACAGGCTTCAGCAAAGTAAAGATAACAAGAATATTAGATAGGTTAGAAAATGACGATGTTGTTGAAAGAAAGAGAAGAGGAATGACCAACATTATAGTTCTTAAGTAAAAAAGCTTTATTCTTATTGAAACTAGTTTCACAGTTATTTATTAATGGTGTTTCAGACTTCTATTTCTTATGAAATTAAAAGATTCGGAGATGAGAATAATGAATATTGAAAGTAGAAAGAGAAAAATAATGAAAAAATTTGGCAGGGATAAGCTTGAAGGCATAACTCTTTTGTTTTTAGTTGTGTCGTTGGTGCTTATAGGCTATAACAGCTTTGAAGTAAGCCAGATGAAAAATATAGCAAAAATAAATCAGGTTCTGAGCCAACCTAAAATAAGCGGAGGAAGCGTTAATACTGTAAGTAATGTGCAAATAAATGGTATTGATGTTCTCCCAAAAGGCATTCCTGAAATATATGGCAGGGAACTTGGCGTGAGCTTTGATGATGTTTCAGTTTTGGATCCTAACAAAGCCAACGAGGCAATTGCCAAGCTTGCAGTGTTTGACGAGGGGATAACTCTGGAAGGAAACGAGCTTAGCAGATACATAAATATTGCTGGCAGCATAAGCTGTGAGTATTGTTGCGGAGCTGCTGCTATAATATTCAAGGATGGAAAAGCTGCTTGCGGATGCGCGCATAGCTATGCTATGAGAGGTCTTGCTAAATATCTTCTTACAAATCATGGAAGTGAGTATAGCGATGCTCAGATACTAGAAGAGATGGGCAAGTGGAAGACTTTGTTTTTCCCAAGTGCTTTAACGCAGAAAGCTGCAGTTCTGAAAGAAAAAGGTATCGAAATAAATTACATCAACTTGGCTTCAAATAAATATAGAGGTATTGAGAAAAAAACAAATGGTGGAGCTATGGTCGGTGGATGCTAATGGAGGAAAGAAAAATGAAAAAATATATTGTATTTGGATTGGTGCTGTTGATTTTGCTGCTGGCTGTAGTACAGACTTTTCAGATAAGCCAGATAAAAGATAGCATAACAGGCAAAGTCACAGGAAATGGCGGAGAGACATACACTGAAATGATGGCAAGAATGTACCCAGACCAAGCTGCACAAAAAGTGCAGGCACAGGGACCAACAATGGTAGGAGGTTGCTAAAATGGCTAAAAGGAAGAGAAAAAGAGAACAAGGATGCTGCTAAATGAAAGACAAAAAACTTTTAGCTACAATTGTAGTTACATTAGTAGTCTTCGGACTATTAATGCTTTTTATTTTTGATAGCGAGAATAATGTGAAAAATGAAATTTATGAAACTAAGACAAGCCAAGGTGAAGTTACAATTGATTTGACTCCCGTAAAATTTGAAAATGGCTGGTTATATCTAGACATCGAAGTTAATACCCATACCACTGATTTGGACAAATTTGACTTGACACAGATTGCTTTTTTGGAGTTTGACGGAAAACAAATCAAGCCTTTGTCAGTTTCAAGACTTAGTGGGCATCATACTTCTGGAGAGATTGTATTTGATTTAGGACAAGAAATTACTAATTTCAAGATAAAAATTATTGGAATTCCTGATGTTGAAGAGAGGGTTTTTGAATGGTAGAAAAAAGCAAGTTTGCATCAATTGGAAGCATATTTTCAAGCAGCTTGAGCTTTTTAGGCGAATATCAAGTTTGCCATAACATCTGCTTGGGGATAGTTGCTTTGTTAGCAATACTTGGGGTAACTGTTGTTGGAATGCCTTTATTGTTTTTAACTAAAGTAGCGATTCCATTTTGGATAGCTGCTGTTGCTTTATTGATAATTAGTCTAATCATTTATATTAGAAAAAAATGCTTGTCAAAGAATTTGCTTATTTTGAATACTGGAGTTTTGGTTGCAGGAGTACCTTTTCAGACTGTAAGCAATTATTTAGCTTACTTTTGGGCTGCTGGGGGGACATTGATAGTTTTTAGTGTTTGTAGGTTCATAAAAGACTGGAGGAAATAAGATGAAAAAAATAATTTTATTGATGTTGATTGGTGCTATGGTGATAATTGCAGGCTGCAGTTCAAAAAGCCAGGTCACTGGAGACGCAGTTATATACAAATCAATAAGCTGCGGATGTTGCGGAGTTTATTCTGATTACATGAAAGCCAGAAGCAGCTTTAATGTTGCTATAGATAATTCATTTGATGTTTCAGCGATAAAAGAAAAATACGGCGTGCCTTCAAATCTGCAAAGCTGTCACACAACAATAATGGACAAGTATTTTGTTGAAGGGCATATTCCTTTAGAAGCCATTGACAAGCTTATGATGGATAAACCTGACATAAAGGGAATTGCAATGCCTGGAATGCCATCTGGTGCTCCTGGAATGCCTGGAACAAAATCAGAACCTTTCATAATATATGCTGTGAATAATGATGGAACTTATTTCGAGTTCATGAGGATGTGAAATGAACAAGAAATTTGTTTTTTCACTTTTTGTTTTCTTATTTTTATTAGCTGAAAAAGCATTTGCTCACTGCCCTCTTTGCACAGCTGGAGCTGCTGTTGCTGCTGGTGGCGCTGCATGGCTTGGCGTTGACCATGTAGTGATAGGTTTGTTCATAGGAGCATTTGCAGCATCAACTGGATGGTGGATATCTAACATTATAAAGAAAAAATATGTTCCATTTCAGAAAACTTTGCTTATAATAATTTCATTTGCTTCAATTGTGCTACCAATATTGCCTTTAATGAGCGGAATTAGGCCTTATTACTTGTCGATTGCAGGAGAATACGGATCATTATTAAACAGAACTTATATAATCAACTTATTTTTTATTGGAAGCCTGATTGGAGGATTGATAGTTTGCATAACCCCTCGGCTTAGCAAGAAAATAACTGAAACAAGAGGAAAAACTGTTGCATTCCAGGGAACTTTACTTACCCTAGCATTATTAATCTTAGTAGGGGTAGTGTTGCAGGTGATATGAATGACCTCCTTTATTTATGTCATGCTTGCAATAACTACTCTTTTTTTTATTATGCTATTAGTCAAGGAAAGTTTTGATAGGAAAAATAAAAAGTTTTGTGCGATTTGTTCTGCTGTTGTTTTGACTTGGATAGCTTTATTAATTTTAAATTGGATTGGGAAGTTTGACAATAAGATTTTGATTGCTCTGCTTATTGGTGAGAGCATACTAGGAGTTTATTATTTTGCTGAAAGTAAAGTCAAGGAGGAATTGAAAATATTTAGACTGCCTTTCTTACTTACTTTAATTATTTTTGGATATTCCTTATTGACTTTTGAAAATCTTTTTAAAGAATTTATTTTTTTAGCTGGGTTATGGATTGTTTTTTGGCTTTTTTACAACTATAGGGCTAATAAAAATATTAAGGTGTTTGTGAATAAGATAATTGAGTGTTGCAAAAAATGGTGAAAATTAAGGATTGGATAGAAAAAATAAAGCATAATCATCTGGTGATGATGATTCTTTGTTGCGGAATTCCTTTGCTTGTTATATATTCTTTAGGATATTTCTTTGATTTAGACAGGAGATATACTTTCTGGTCTTTTTTAGTGATATGTGGATTAATGCACTATTTTATGATGAAGCATATGCATGGAGATCATAAGGATAAAAAAGAGAAAGGTGGTTGTCATTGAGCTTTTATGAGAAATATGAAAAGTATTTTATAAGCGTTGTATTTATAGTAATCTTAGTTGTGATGCTGTTCGTTATGCATCCAGGTTGGTTTGGTTAAAAAGAGGCGATTATAATCAAGAAACAAATAACTAGCAAACAAGTTCAAATAAACGAGCATCAAAATAAATTTAAAACTATGCTCGTTATAATGGCGTTTGTGTTATTTTCAGTCATTGTGTTTGCTTTTATTTATCTTAGCACTACACCCGAAGCAACAGCTACCTTTCTTTTATCATTTCTTGGTGGCATTTCTAATATTGTATTACCGTGTACTTTGCCTTTAGTTTTTATAATTGTTCCTCTTGCCATGGTTGCTGGGGGCAAAAAAGGATTATGGATGGCTGTTCTTTTTGGACTAGGTTTAACAATTACGCTGGCAGTTTATGGTGCTGTTGTTGGCATTATGGGAAAGTACTTAGGGCTTGATAGTGCTACCAGAATAATGTACTCTGTAGCTGGCTTGGCTTCCTTGCTTTTTGGATTAATTGAATTAAAACTGATTAGGTTTGAACTGCCAAGCTATGTAGGCATGCCTAATTTTATTCAGAAGCAAGGTGATTATATAAAAGTGTTTTTGCTTGGATTATTGTTGGGCAATGCAGGAGTTGGATGTCCAAATCCAATTACTTATGTAGTGCTTGTCTTTGCAGCATCAACTGGTAATTGGCTTAAAGGAGCTCTTCTTATGGCGATGAATGGATTTGGGAGAGCAATTCCATTGCTTTTCTTTACTGTTCTTGGAATATTAGGTGTTAATTCAATTAGTTGGCTTACAAAGAGAACTAAAACAATTACCAAGTTTACTGCATGGACTCTTCTTGTTTTAGGTTCTTTTATATTGCTTAATGGAGTTTTTGGTCATTTATGGTATGAAGGAGGTATTTTTCATGAAGGATTGAATGCCGCTTTTATGGCTGCTGGTGGAAAAATGATCGGGGAAGCAGATATTGAGATTGGAGAAGTTGAAGAGCCTGTTAAATATATGGAATACGCTATTTGGATTAACCTTATCATTACCCTTGTACCTGTTTTTTGGTATAGAAAAAAATTCCCAAATGCTAAGAAAGAAGTGTGGATAACGCTTTTAATATTCCTAATCTGGAACTTGCTTTTGTTTGATTTCGGACTTAATGCTATGCAATGGCTTGGGTTTGGGTGATATTATGAATGAAATAATTATATCAAAATGGAAACTTGCTTTAGGCACTGCATTTGTTTTTTTAGCAGGATTCCTTTTAGGAAGGGCTTTTAGTTAAAGAGGTGATTAAAATGGTAAAAGATCCTGTGTGTAAGATGGAATTTGATAAAAAGAAAGCTACAAAAGTTGATTATAAGGGCAAGATTTATTATTTTTGCAGCCCAACATGCCAATGGGCATTCAAAGGGAATCCAAAGCAATTTATATCATTAATTACTAAATAAGAGAGAATAAATGATAAAAATGAAAGTTCAAATTTTAACCACACCGGGATGTAATGGCTGCGTAAAGGTTGAGAAGATGTTGGATAACTTAAAAGTTAAGTATGAAGTCATTGATGTAACCAAAAACATGGAGATACTAAAAAAATATTCGATACTGTCTGCTCCTGGAATAGTGATTAATGGTAAATTAGAATTTAGCGGGGTTCCTTCTGCAAAGGAACTGGAAAAGAAGGTGAAAAAATGAAAAAGAATCTTGGGATTGGAGATCGGGTATTCAGGTTTATCCTTGGGGTTATATTACTTTATTTAGGATATTCTTATTTTGACAATGGTTTTTTTAGTTGGTTACTCATAGTAATTGGGGCAATTGGGGTTATTGAGAGCTTTATTTCATATTGTGGGCTCTATCAATTATTTGGAATAAACACCTATGGAGGTAAAAATGGAAAAATTAAATGAAAGCGTTGTTGCAAAAACTCTGGCTAGCTTTTTTGGAATATGGTATGTCTTTTGCTGGCTTGTCATAAGAGTTTTTGGAGAGAGTGGAATAAGACTCTTCAACTATTTCATGCACGGAATAGACCTGATGAAGATAGCCAAGACAAGTTTCAGCTTAGGCAATGATATAGTTGGATTAGTAGTCGTTTTGATATTAGGTTATGTTGGAGGTTGGTTATTTGCTAAGTTATACAACTACTTTGCAAGAAACTAATCTTTTTCTTTTTTTTAGAAAGTATTAAAAATAATCGCAAATTTAGATTAGCGTGATAACTGTAAATGAACTTAAAAAATTGAAAAAAGAAGACTATATTCTTGTAGATGTAAGAGAAGCAGAAGAATTGAAAGCAGGATCAATTTCTGGAAACAAGAATATTCCGAGCAAGAAATGCGCCGAACTAATAACTAAAAGATGGTTTCCTAATGATAAGAAGGTTATTGTTTACTGCGAGCATGGAATAAGAAGCGGAAATATTGAAGAATTTGCTAAAGCGCATGGATACAAAAATTTTCACAGCATAAAAGGAGGATATGCGGAATATAAAAACTCATAATTCTTTCAATGATAATTCTACAGCCTTTTCTAAAGGTGTTGGAGTAAACTTTAGTTCTTTTACTGTTGAAGATATATCTATGATCATGTCTTGAGTAAAAGTCAGTATACCATTTTTAGTTACTGGAGCTGATTCTAAATCTCCGAAGCATGATGCAATAGCATAACACATCTTGATTGGAACGTGAACAAGTTTTTTTCTTTTATTCATCTTAGTAAGTATTAATTTAACAAAGTCGTTGAATGTTAATTGGGTTGGACCTGCGCAAGGATAAATCTTGTTTAAAGTAGATTCATTTTCTATTATATTTAAGATTAATTTAACAATATCATTTATATGAACTGGTTGTGTTTTGAAGTTGCCATCACCTATAATAGGAACTGCAAATGGAAATTTCTTGATATGACTTACTATTCTTTCAAAACCATGGCAACCTTTGCCCAAAATTAAGCTTGGACGAAGCAAAGTGTAGGGAATTCCTGATTCCATTATTAATTTGTCTGATTCTCTTTTAGTAATGCCATAATTAGTAATGTTTGTCATTAAAGCTGAGACTGAAGACATCGCGATAATTCTTTTAACTCCAGATTCTTTTGCTGCTTGAAGCAGGTTTTTAGTGCCTTGAATGTTTGTTGATTCTAGTTCAGCCATGTCTTTGTAGCCAAGATTAGCGGCTAGATGAATAACAACATCAACACCTTTCATGTAATGGGATAAGGTAAATAAATTATCCAGGTTGGAAGTTACTTTTTCAACATTTAAATTATTCATGAAAGAAGTATCTGAAGATTGACGTGCCATACAAAGAACTTTGTATTTTTTAGTATCTATTGCTTTTACAAGATGCTTTCCTATGAAACC
>DATDVR010000012.1:0-17233 GCA_035289925.1 Candidatus Nanoarchaeia archaeon
TTTGCTCGTCTGAGCAAACGCTTAATTTTATTTACTAGTTTTACTTCTGTTTTCATGGGTAGCTAAGTCCTACCCCCTAATGTTGCTTTACCCAAAGCACATTAGGTTATTTATATTTTTCCATACATTTTCAACAACGCCCTTAAAAATGTCTTGCTTTCTGTCTTTCAATGAATTCAAACATCTTTCCATGATCAGCACCATGCAGAAGCTTGTCAATCGCCTGCTTTGCAATCTCAACGTCTTCATTCAACCCTATTATTGAAACTGTTTTTCCAAATACAGAAATGTTTGTGTCAGTCATCTTCTCAATCATCTTCCACGCCTTTCCTTGCGTTCCAATGACTCTTGATTTCATTCTCTGCATTTTGACTTTAGAATTACCTACATAATCCTTAATGTTTATTATTTCAAGAAGATATTGGTCGTTTATTAGATATAAAGCAATTTTAGGATTGAATCCTCTGCCAATTGCTTTTATAATTTTTATTGCAATGTAATTCTCAAAGCTGTCCTCGCCATTTACAGTAACATCACCATCAGGAGTTACTTCAATCTTAAGATTCAGTCTTTTTTCTATATCTCTTTTGGTTGCTCCTTTTTTGCCTATTAAAATAGCTACTCTTGCTTTTGGAATTCTTGTTTCTGAAGAAAACATTTTCAAAATTCTTGGAACTCTTCTAGCTGTTTTAGCTGACCGCTCCTTTTCAAATAATCTATTTGAGTTGGCCTGTATTTGAATATTATATCACCTTTTTGGTCTCCTCCAAGTTCCCATGGCTCAACCAATACAAGATCACCTTCCCTTACCCACAATTTTCTTTTAAGTCTGCCAGGTATTCTGCATATTCTTGTCTTAGCGTCTAAGCATCTCACTCTCATTCTTGAAGCTCCAAGTCTCTGGTCAACTATTCCAAAGCACTGGTTGCCTCTAGGAAGCTTAACTCTCTTTATCTCTTCCTGCTCTTGTTGCTGGGCTTCATATTCTTCCTTTTTCTTGGACATAATTTAGTTTAAATTAGGTGCTCTTATAAAGGTTTTGTTTCCTTGCCTTTATTTGCCTTATAAAAGTGCACTAAGAAAGCAGCTATCAATGAAATCACGATTAAGTTTATTATTATCAACAAATAATTAGTCTCTCCTTTTGCTTTAGTGCATTTTCCACCTTCGCATATTGAGCTTAGGCATTGGTAGTTGAAGGCGCAGATTTCCCCAGGATTTTTTTTGAATTTGAATTCATTGTCAGGAGAGCAATACTGTACCCCAATAACATCCCCAATTTTGTAGCATATCCCGCTCTTTTCACATCCATCGCAAGTGCTTGCAGCAATCTGAACTGTTTGGTTTGTAGTATTAATTTCAGAAGTTTTATTTTCAATTACGCATGCTGCGCAAAAGCCTCCGCAGTCTATCCCTTCTTCATTCTGGTTTTTTATTTTGTCAAAGCATGTTTCAAGGATTATGGTATTTGTCTCATTGTAAATTAAGTAGAGATTTGCAGAGACCTGGCTTATTGGATACTTAATTGTCAATGTTTCTGACCCATTGTTCTTTTCTCCAAGATCAACTAAGACTCCATAATCGCTTATTATGCTGCTATGCTGTCCAGAGCTTATCAAAGGAACTCCTGTAATGGAGCTTATGCCTACTTGGCTTGACCTCTTGTCAATATTTATTGTAATTACTTCGTCGCTGCTAGGCGGCTCATCAAAGTCGCCGCTTCCTGTTGTTAAAGTCATGGCAAAGTCGTCTGATGGCGTATTTGTAGAGCCCAAATCCAAAATGCCTCCTCCTTTTAATATTATTTTAGCTTCACCAGCATTTATGCTTCCGTCCCTATTTTGGTCGACGCTTATTGAATAATTTCCTACAGAATCATTTTTTACGTAAAATCTGTAGTTCTGTCCTGCAAATGTGAAAAATCCTTCACCAATACCGTTTGTTACATTTGTTGTTCCAAAAGGCGCGGTAATTTCGCCTTCTTCCAAATCCTCTAAATAAATTTTGCTGTTTGTTATGTCAAAAGATTTATATTTTATTACTCCACTTGTGCCTGTCTTAGTATTTGAAGTTGTTACAACAAAATAATCATTAAGATTTATGTTGTAGTCAGAGCTGCTTGATCCTTCAACAAAAACAAGGTCCTGGTTGTCATCTCCAAGTTTGAAGCTGTTTATGAAAGAAACGAAAGGAAATTGATAAGTATTTCCATCTTTATTTGTAAATTCAATATCATATAGTGTATCGCCGCTTGGATTTATTTCAAAAACAGTGTTGCCTGGATCAGAAAGTCCTCTGTATTGCAAGTCCCACCTATCGCTTAACAAGGCGCTCTTTTCAGCTATGTTTTCGCTAAGTTTTTCACTTTCTTTTAAATAAATGTCATCTCCGCTTTTTGATCTTGATGTTAGTCTGTAAAATACGTCATTAATTTTGAAATCTGTTCCTTCCACAGCGCCTTTTATTTTAACATAACCTTCACTTACTAAGTTTGATTTCAGTTCTAATCCTTGGGTAAAGCTGTCATCCTCGTAATTAGTGTCCTTCAATTTTATGTTTTCAGCTCCAACATATATATCTGCAACATCATTTTGGTTATTCTCTCCAACCAAAGCCTTTGAAACAGCAACTAGCACAGAGCCTAAATTTCTTATCTCTCCTTCATCGACAGTTATTTGTTGCCCGTCAACCTTCATTACAACTTCATTTGGATTTGCGTTTGTTATCGTGACTACTTCAATATTGTATTGCTTGCCATTTATGCTGAAGATTTTTGATTCAGATTCTTTCAAGCTACCAGTGTTTGCATTTCTCAAAAAATTAAGTTCAACGCTTTTTGTTGCAGTGTCAACTTTTGTATTTAATATTACGAATTCTTCTCCTATTATGTTTACTTTTATTCCATCCAAAGAATCTAATTTGCCATTTTTTATGGCGCTCTTCAACCCCTCATTAAATTTTAGTTCATACTCAAATAGCGCATCAGTCACAGCGCTTCCTTTTATGCTGTGAAAATAAGCCTCTAGTCCATCATCTCTTAAATATTGTACTTTGCCAGATTGTATCGCAGTCGTGGTATCTTTGAACCTTATATACTGCTCATATTTCGTTGTGCCTTTCAAAGTGTTTATGCTTCCGCTCTTCAAAGGAGGCAGCTTGGTTTCGTCCAATGAGCCTGCAACATCTCCAATAGATTCATTTATTCCAAGAATATCGCTTCCAGATTTTATTTGAAACTCACCAGCATATGCAACAGGCGCTAGCAGTATCAAAAATAGGAAAATGAACTTCAATCTTTCACCTCTTTTAAAAAATAAGGCTCAGCTTTCTTTATATAATTTGCTCTTTCTCTTCAGGCAGCCTTATCAAAATAGTGACTCTATACAATTTTCTGCTTGTGTTTCTGTTTATTGAATATAATTGCCTTGATATTAAAGTTTTTGCCTTGAATTTTTCCCTTATCTTTTTGCTTAATGCTAATGCATACCTCTGGCCTGTAAGGTAAAAATCAATTCCTTTCTTTAGTATGTCTTCCTTTGAAATCATGCAGTCTTCTCTGCTTGCAACTTGCTCTCTAATAAAATTATGAACTTCAACATTCTTTGGTCTTACTTGTATTATTGCCTCATAATATCCAGGATGTCTAGAGGAAAGAAGTTGATTGCGCATGTTTAACCTTTCCTATTTTTATTATATTTTTTTCAGAAATTATTCCAGATTTCAAGGCAATTTCAACAGCTCTTTTGCCCATTATGTTTACATTTCCAGCATCTTTCAAAATCCCAATAACCTGTGCTTCATTCATTTCTTCTCCCTTGTAGAATCTCTCAGTAATTTTAATTTTATATTTTTTATTTTCAATTGTCTTTCCAATCAAGTCTTTGTCGCAGACAGCAATCACATATCTGTTTCCAAATCTCTCTCCAGTTGAATGCACCTTTAGATAGACTGTTTTTTGTTTCATATTTTTGCTTTGACTGGTTGCTTTGCTCCGCAGGCATTGCATTTTAATGAGAAAAATCTGTCTTCTTTTATTAACGTTGTATCTGGCTTACCGCATTCGCTGCATATCACAAAGTCCTTTGCATATTGCGTTACCTTGGTGTTTATCAAATTAGAAGAAATTTTCCTTCCTAAAACAAGTCTTGGACCGTCAATGGTTGCTGGAGTTGCAAGTTCTCTCTGCAGATATTTCAAGATTTGTGCTTGTTCTCTCCTGAATATATCACATATCTGAGAAAAATTGCTGATTATAGTTTTGTTTCCTTGAATATGTCCAGTAACTTTTGGTATTTCAAATCTTTCAGTGCTTACTTTTACTTCAGGCAGCTTTTTTTTAGCATCTTTCAGTAATTTTTCATAGTCAAATTCCATAGAAAAACATTAATTTTACAAGCTTTTTAAAGGTTTAGGTTAAAAATTATAATCTTTTTTTAAGCTCTTCTCTATCTTCAGGAGAAAGTTTTGCTGTTAAATTCAAAATTTCTTCCAAACTTGACATCTTTATTTCCACTGGAGATTTTTGCGCGCCGACTGCACGTACCCCAACAAAACGCCCATCGCAGTCGAAGCTGATGTCGCCATTAAGACCGCTGATGACATCGTTACCAACATAAGACAAGCGCCCTAAATTCTTTTGTTTTAAATCTTTAGCTTCATTAAACCTGTGCCAGCTTCCCATGGTGTCAACTCTATAAGCTTCTGTTGCTTTCCTGAAATAAGCTGAAGCTCTTTCAACGCTGCCTGATTTTGCTAAAACTGTGTCATTTTCTATCCATTCTTCTTGTGTAAGCCTTTCAGACTTTGCTTTTGCAGCTCTTTCCAAAGGCATTACAACTACATAATTTCTTGGAAGCTTTGAATCTCCATTCTTTCTTAATTCTTCTATAGAAACTACTGCCCTTTCTTTTTCATTAAGAACAGCTTTAAGCTCATCATCTGTAACTTCAACAAAGCCATAATCTAATTGGTTTTTTCTTTTTTCCCTTATTGTATCTGGTGTAAATAAACTAGTTCCATGCTTGATTACTGCAAGCTTACTTCCTTTTGAAGCATATTCAGCTCCATTTGGAATATACCAAACATTGAATGGCAATTCGCCGTCAATTCTTGCCTGAAGTATTTCTGGAGAAGTAAATATTGTTTTAAGCTCTTTTTGAGCTGTTTCTAAAGCAACAGCTAGATCTGGATTATAAACTGGCAATAGTTCTCTTTTCTCTAGAGTTGAGTTTGTCATTTTCAATCTATATACCCAAGAATATGCTTTATAAATCTTATGAATTTGAATAGTTACAATATACTTAAATAGCCAGGTCTTGGCTGATAAATCTCGCCTTGCTTCAGAAGCTCTTTAATTATGACATTTGCTTCATCTTCTATTAATTGAGAATTTAAAATTACTTCAGTTATGTTTATCCCATTTTCAGGTCCTTTCTCAATTATATTTAATATTCTCTGCTTTGAGCTCTCGCTTACATCATCAATTTTCTCTTCTTCAAAGTCCACTTCTTTTTCTTCATCAAAAACTTTTTTTACTTCTGCTTTCTTGATTTCAAAGCTTGGTTTGCCATAAAGTTTTAGCAATTCAGCCTTCCTTAGCAATTCAATATTTGGATCGCTTACATTTAGTGCAATTTCAGGAATGACATATACTTCATCATTGTATTCTCTCAATCTTCCAATCACAGATACAATGTCTCCTCTTTTTAGATTATTCAGCAAGTACAAATCGTCCTTGAAAGCTTTCACTCTTATTGTCGCGCTTCCGTCGTCCAACGCAACAGTGCAGAAAGTATTTTCAGAATTCGTAAACTTGTCAACAACAGTTCCTATTAAGTTTACTCTGGAAATTTGTTGGTTATTAAAATCAAGATAATTAGGTTCAAACTCGCCATCTTTTTTTACAAAAGGTGAGTTTACTATGTTCAAAATCCATAATTTATATGCAGTTTGCCTTTTTATCATAGAACTTCACTCACAATAATGAGATGAATCCTCTTCTTGGCTCGTAGACAGTTCCTTCTTTCTTCAGTTTTTCTATTATCTCTTCTACTTGTGCTTCAGAAATGCCCTTTGCAGTGACTTCAGAAATAATTTCTTCCAAAGCAATGGACTTCTTTCCTTGAGAGCTTAAATGAGTTATTGCATCTCTGACAGTTATAATCTTGTTTCTTGTTGATGCAGGCACTCCAGTTGCAATTCTATCAATGTCAATTTGTCCTGTTTCGTAGTCAAACCCGACTTCTTTCAAGCACTGCATTAAAATCTCAATTGCATTCCTTGCATCTTTTTTAGTTACGGAAGTTGAAAGTCTTACTCTTGCACTTCCTTCTGCCAATCTTACTAAAGCTTCTAATTGTCTTGCAGAAATTGGTATTGGCCTTATGCCTTCATCTCCAACTTGTCCTGAATTTCTTAATGTGACATAAAACTCTTTTATTTCATCAATTGCTGCCTGAGTTAATTTGGGGACTACTCTTTGCCTTACATAAGCAACATATTTTTTTAGCATATCTGTAGAAATTTCTGGTTGGGCTGCGTTCACATCTTGATGTTGTGCCAACACATGTGTTGCAATTTTCTCATCTTTATCTTTATTTGGCATATCTCTTACAGGAAATATCAAGTCAAATCTATTTATCAAGGCTGGGGGTAAATCAATCTGTGAAGCAATTGTCTGATAAGGATCGAATCTTCCTAATTTTGGGTTTGCAGCAGCAAGCAAAGTCGTTTCTGCCCTTAATGTTGCCTGAATATTTGCCTTGCTTATTGATATTGTATTATGTAAAACTAAATTTTCACTAATGAAAGTTTTAGTTGGTTCAACAGTAACATCATATACCCATTTTAATTCTTTATTTTCTATTAAGTTAACTTTTTTAACTTTAACAAATCTCAAATCGCTAAAAACTATTTCCTTGATTTTGTTTAGCCTTAAATTAAGCTCTTTAAGCTTTTCTTTTGCTATTTTCTTTATATTAGTTAGTAGCTTTTTGCTATTTTTAATTTCATAATTATATACACTTTCTATAGAGATGCCAAAAACATCGGCTATATTTTTAACATGTATGGAAAAAGTCTTCCTTATATCTTTTATTTTATCCGTCTTTAAAACAGATAGGCACTCTTTTATTCGATTATCAATCTTCTTTAGATATTTAACAACTTTTTTTCTGTGGGCGTTTTGGTTTCTCTTTATATTATTTAAGAAATACCCGTCACTTAATCTTAATTGTTTTAAAAGTAAATTTAATTCAATCAGGACGCTATTTGGTATAATATCCCTATCATTAAGTTTATTGCTGCTTGTTTTAACTAATTTTTTTATTCTATTAAATCTTGGATCATCCTCTTCAACTATGAGTTCCTTAAATTTGATCAAACTTTCTGAGCCAGAAATTATAACTTTATAATAAATTTTATCCTCCTTTTTATACCTAATTATATAGCCATAAATATCATTTTGAAGTAAAAGATCTTGATAGTCTTTAGCTAGGCCATAAGAAGAGGTGCTATAACCTATCCTATTTTTATCTACTAAACCATCGCCTTTAAATGCTGATTTTAAAAACTCAAGTTTATAACTTCTGCCAATCATTCTTAAAATATCACCAACGCGTTTATAAGGTGCTTTTTTTGTTAACTCATTAAAATTATTGTAAAAGAAGTTATATAAAGGAATAGAGCAAAGCCTTGTAGTTGTTAAGTCTAAGTTCGCCTTATCATCAGTTTCAGCATTTCTTATATTTATATTTGTGTAGGTATTAAAAATATTGGAAAATAATTTATTAACATCAGAATTTATTATCGGATTGGTATTTGAGATTCCTATTTCGGCATATCTGTGTTCATCGTTCTTATAACTATGTCCTTCAGAGGCCACATATCCTAAAAGTCTGGCAAAGTTTTGATTAACATTCTCTATAAAAGTTATTTTTTTATTCATATTATTAACTAAAGATTTAATCAATATAGGGTTTTTCTCTTTAGTGGATAGTTTTCTTGGAGCTGGGCAAAGCATACCTTCAGTTACATCTATTGCGGAAACTTCTTTTATTCCATCCCCGTAAATAAAAACTGGGTGCTCTGGGGTTACTGTAATTTTTCTTCCATTGCTATATTCTATTTCAACGAGTTTTTTGGGTGCTTTATGTCGGCTCACTCTGTTTACTTTAGTTGGAAATATTTTTTTGAAATCTGTAGTAAGAACTTCGATATTGTTGACCCCTATTACTTCACAATCTTCAATCTTGCTTACCTTATGATAATTATTCTCGATTATGTTATCAACAAATTCTCCAATCTTTCTAACAGATCCGTCAGCAAAAGTTAATTCTGTATCTGGGTGATAAGATTGTTGCGCCATCGCCTCATGCAGCGCAGAAGTGTCTTCCTCTGTCATCTTGTCCATTTCATCTAGGCAATTATGAACGATTACACCATTAGCTACAAAATTATTCGTATTGGGAACATAAAGATCATAAACATATCCAATATAATCTTCTTCATTTATATCAATAATCTCATCTAAAAAATAGTCTCTTTTTATTATTTTTTCAATACTATCGGATATCTCACTTGATAAAACTAATTCATTTTTTATTTTAAATAATTGGTCTCTTGAAGGTTCCATTTGACCCTCTTTAAACCTATAAATAGTGCACCAGATGCCTTTGTCAACTAAAATTGATTTATTATAAGTATTTGCTATTTGTTTGCAGATTTCTGCAATTCTTTTAGCTGGTAGCTTCTGGCTTATGCTAGAAAGTTTTTTTATTCTATTGATAATATTTAAATTTTTAGCTTTAACAGAATATTTTTGTATTTCATTTTTCAAAACTTCAACATCTGTTCTTCCAGTAATCTGAACAATGTTCCATTTTTTCTGTTTACTTATTTTACCATAACAATCAAGTCTTCTTAGAGCCATGATAAAGTTAAGATTTGCAATTTTATTTTTTGGTGCAAACATAAACATCACATGCTGCACTAAATGATCTTTACTTTTTTTATTTCCCATGCATCCATCAGAATCCATAACGCCAGCAATAAATGCACGAATAGTCTCGTCATCTAATTTTAATAAATTAGAAAAATCATTTCCTAAGATAACTCTAAATAGCTCGCCTATAAGGTTGCTACCAAAATACATTTGTCTGCAAAAAGATTTTACTTTTTTTCCCCTTATTTCTGATTTCTTTAAAGAATCTACATAATGTATACTCCTATATGAAACTTTATCAAAAAAAGACACAAATTGATCAATATAAGACTTATGATTTAATGATTGCATTACACTTATTCTTGTATTTTTCTTTTTTACCTGTATATTTCCATCACCATAAATAAATCCTAAAACATATCCAAGTTCTGGTGTCACTTCAGAAATCCTTAACTGCTCTCCTTTCTTCTTTCTAGCAAACTTTAAATTCCTTGTTTTCCAGTCTTCATACTTACCAAAATATGAAAGTATTTTTTTTGTTTGCCCAACTGTAAATTGTTTTCCACCAAATAAAATATTTTTATCAAGATTAAATTGTTTATTAAAAGAAGAAATGGTTGAAAATTTATTTAGTATCAAGGCTTTTATTTCATTCTTTTCTTTTTTATCAAGAATTAATTTCCAATCATCTGGTATTAGTTCAATAATTTGTGTTCTCTGCTTGTTATCAGGCAATTTCAATGGAGCTATCACCTTTTCTCCTATCTTAAAGTGTTGCGAATCTTTCCACTCCATGCTACTGCCATCTAATACTTTATGGTCAGGTGTCAATTTTAAAGAGAAGCCAGATTTAAATTTAAGAGTTAATATTTTTCCTCGATATTTTTTTCTTCTGATTTTAGCAGATTTACCTCCTGCGATTGAAAATTCATCAATTTTAAAAGTTGGAACTTCCCCTATTAAGTCATGGTATTCAATAAATTCACTTGCTTGTTTTCCAATCTTTGCTCTGTTCTTATCAAAAAGGGATTCTATTTTAACGATTTTATTGTCAAATAAAACTTCAGTATTTGGGTGGAGGCATAAAATTCCTTTGTTTGCCAATACGATTGCTCCAGCTTCTAAAGCCCATCCTTTCAAGAACTCATCTTTGACAACGCTTGCAGTGATTCCTGCTCCAGTAACTGATCTTCCAGCAACATATCTTGCTTTTGGAGCAGCTTTTGCAATGAAAGTAAGCATGCTAGATTTTGCAGCACCAGGATCACCTACAAGTAATATGTGAACATCACCTCTTGTTGTAGTTCCGTCATTTTTTGTTTTTTTAATTCCGCCCATCAACTGTAAAACTAAAGCTCCCTTAATGTTTTCATGTCCGTAAATAGAAGGTGCAATAGACCCAATTAATTTTTCATAAATTTTAGGATCTTTAGCTAGTTCTTTTATTGCTTTCTCGTCTTCGGTAGTTATGTCAATATCTTCATAAGTCTCTTCAATGGGTTCTATGTAGTTTGCTTCCAAGGCCAAGTCATATAAAGTTGATTGTCCTCCGCTTTTCGAAGGGATAGGAACTTCTTTGACAATGCCAATGACTCTTATTTTTGCTCCAGGAGTTGTTTTTCTCTCCATTCTTGGCTCTACCAAGTCTTCTCTCAAGAAAACATTTAGTCTCTTAGGTTGTTCTCCACCTTCCAATGCTTCGGGAGCTTCTTCAATGACAAGTCTCTGGCTGTCAACAAGTTCTTTAGTGATTAATCTAAATCTTCCTTTTCTTCCGCAGCTGCATCTTGATGGCTCTCTAAAGCTTGATTCAAGCTGTAAAATCGTGATGTTATTTCCGCAAGAAGGGCATTCAAATTTTGCAGAAACTACTTGAGGTCTTACGTCAGATGCCTGCCTGACAATGCCTTCAATTGCAAAGAATTTTTTTATATGATTACCCCTTATATTTCTAATCTTCAAGCCTTGAGATTCGTTTAAGTTTACAAATCTTACTCTGAAATTTAGTTCTGCAGGAACGTCAAAGTTCTGCAAAGCAAGTTCAGCAGCCTTTATAGTTTCTTCAGGGTCTTCAAGCAGTTCTTCAGAAAGTTCAATGTCAAATTTTGCCAGTTCTCTGAAGTCAACAACTATAGACCTTAAACCTCTTCTTAAAAATTCACTTATGTCTTTCTCATATACACTATTAAAGAACTCCTGGAATTTCTCTATTTGCCTTTGTGCATCTACCAATTTAGCCCCCTTTGTTAAATGTGAATTGAAATTTATAAACTTTTGCAGGCAGTTTGTCTTATTTCTTTTTCAAGCTGGACAAATTCTTTACTAATTTGCTTACAGCTTCTCTTAGCTTTGGTTCAGACCTTGTGCCTGTGCAGACAATCTTTCCATTGCTAAACAGCAAAAACGTTGCCCTTGTCCCTTCTAATTTGTAAACCAATCCGGGAAATTGTTCGGGTTCGTATTCAGTATTTTCAAGCTCCATGGCCAGTGAATTCAAATTTAAGTCCATACCAATTGCACCTGAAGCTACCATGTTTTGAACTGTTATTTTTGGCTTTACAGTTATTTTTATCTTGATTTTTTCTATGTTCTGTATTATTTTTTTAATAGATTCCTTTACTTTAGCCATTGATTTTGCTCCAGTACAAACTACTTTACCAGAACTAAATATCAAAGCAGAAGTTTTAGGCTCTTTTATTCTCATGACTAATCCAGGAAACTGCTCAGGATTATATTCTGTATTTGGCAAAGCTTCTGCCAGTTTTATTAATGGAATGTCCTTTTCCAAAGAAGTGGACGCGACTATATTTTGTATTTTTATCTCTGTTTTAGGCATGTTCTAAACCCCCTATAAACTTTAGCCTCACTGAAAGTTCCTTATTTAGATATAAAAAAGTATTTAAAACTATTTATAAAGGATTGTATTTATAAACAAGTAACAAAAATCTAGAATCCTATCACAAATTCGTGGTCTTTTATCTTCTCTTTTACAGAATGTTCAGTATTTTTTAGCTCTCCAAATGTCAATGTCTTGACTCCGCATTTTGCCTTTATTTCGTCTGCAAAGGCCTTTAAATCATATTTAGAGTTTATGAAAAGTTTGATTTTATCCTCTTTATTTAACCCTGCTTTCTTCCTTAAATCCTGTATTTTTCTTGTAACTTCCCTCAAATAACCTTCTTTTTCAAGCTCAGGAGTTATCTTTGTATCTAGCTTAACTGCAAATTCTCCACTTTTGCTCTCATCTAAAATTAGTCCTTTAATATTTGTCTGTGCTAAAATCAAATCTTCTAGTTTGCTAATAGCTTCCTTTATCTCACTTAACTTGCCATAGCTATCTAATTTACATCTAATCCCACCAGCAACATGGGCGCCGCTAGAAATATAAACAATTGCGTGACTTAATGGCCATCGCATGTTAATTTCAACTTTTGCTCTTTCAGAAAGTATTTCTTGTATTATTATTTTGGCAATTTCCATATCATTAATTAATCTAATATCTATTTTTTCAGATTGTGGCCATTCCTGAAAATGCACACTTTCTTTTTTTATTAGTTTTTGATAAAGATAATCAGATAAATAAGGTGCAAATGGAGCCAATAATCTTAAGACTTTATCAAATATATAATGAAATACATGCCCAACAGCAAGATCCTTGTTATTTACTCTATCTCTAACTAATTTTATGTAAGTCCTTGAAAAATCTTCATTAACAAATTGCACAAATTTACTTAAACATATATTATAATTATGCTTTTCCAAAGCATCAGTAACTTCTTTAATTAATTTATTAGTACATTCAATTATCCATTTGTCTTCAATGTTTAATTTTACTTTTTTATTTTCTTTACAATTATTCTTAGCAAACATTTGACAATTCCATAAAATGTTTAGAAAAGGTAATACTTGCTGATTAACCAAATTAACAGAAAATCTCTTTTGATCACCAGGTTCAGTAGTGCAAAATTGTAATCTAGTTGCATCAACTCCAACAGTATCAAACATTTCCCAAGGGTCTATTATATTTCCTTTGCTTTTGCTCATCTTTTCATTTTTCTCATCAACTAAATGTCCAGCACAAACAACATTTTTGTAAGCAATATTATCAAACAACAAAGTAGCTAAAGCATACAAAGTGTAAAACCACCCTCTTGTTTGGTCTATAGCCTCTGCTATAAAATCATAAGGAAATCTTTTTTCAAAAAATTGTTTATTTTCAAAAGGGTAATGAAGCTGTGCAAAAGATGCAGATCCAGAATCATACCAGCAGTCAATAACATCATCAACCCTTTTCATATCATTTTTACATTTGTTACATTTTATTTTAACCTCATCAATCATTGGTTTGTGTAATTCAATGTCTTTCTTTAATCCACTCAATTCTCTTAGTTCTTTTCTGCTTCCAACGCATATTTCACTTCCACACTTGCATCTCCAGATTGGCAAGGGGGTCCCCCAGAACTTCTTTCTTGATAATGCCCAATCTTTAAGATTATTTAACCAGTCACCAAACCTGCCTTCTTTTATATGATTAGGGTACCAATTTATTTTTTTATTCAGTTCAATAAGCTTCTTTTTCATGCTGGTTACCCTTATAAACCAAGAAACTCTTGCATGATAAATTAAAGGAGTATCACATCTCCAACAAAATGGGTAGTCATGTAAGTAATTTTCTTTTTTGAATAATTTACCTTTATCACGAAGCCACCCTATTATTTTATAGTCAGCATCTTTAACAAAAAGCCCTTTAAAATCAGTAATTTCATCAGTAAGTTTTCCATCTTCGGTTATTGGTTGAACTAAAGGTAATTTATTTTTCTTGCCAGCTTCAAAATCATCTTCACCAAAACCAGGGGCAATATGTACAACACCAGTCCCTTCAGTAGTTGAAACAAAATCGCCATGTATTACAAAAAAAGCTTCCTTCTCTAGATTTTTAAAATAATTAAATAAGGGTTCATATCTTTCTTTTAGTAATTTTTCTCCTTTGAATTCTTCAATTATTTTAGGATTCTCAAAATATTTAGCAACAAGTTCTTTAGCAATGATATATTCTTCATTTTCCTTCTTCACAACAACATAATTTACATCTTTATTTACAGCAAGTGCCATATTACTAGGTAAAGTCCAAGGAGTAGTGGTAAAAGCTAGAATATATCGTTCTTTATTTTTTAATTTGAACTTTACAACCACAGAAGGATCCTTAACAGCTTTATAACCCTGAGCAACTTCATGACTACTTAGAGAAGTTTCACATCTTGGGCAATATGGAACTACTTTGTGCCCTTCGTAAAGTAATTTTTTCTCATAAAGTTCCTTTAAGCTCCACCATACACTTTCAATATAATCGTCATTCAAAGTAGCATAAGCATTTTCTAAATCAATCCAATAAGCCATCTTCTCAGTCATTTTATTCCATTCTTTAATATAAGAAAAGACAGAATTCTTGCATTTTACTATAAAATTATTTACCCCATATTTCAAAATATCTTTTTTAGAATTTAACTTTAGTGCCTTTTCAACTTGAACCTCAACAGGCAGTCCATGGCAGTCCCATCCTCCAATTCTAGGAACTGTAAATCCTTGCATATACTTAAATCTACAGAATAAATCCTTAAAAACCCTTACTTCAACATGGTGCAATGCAGGAGGTGCATTAGCAGTTGGCGGTCCTTCTAAGAAAGAAAAAAGTTTTTTCTTACTGTCATACTCTAAAGTTTTCTTTATTTTCTTTTTATTTTTCTTCCAGTTTTCAGTTATTTTTTCCTCTATTTGCTTGAATGGGTACATATCATCAAATATCTTTAAGTATGATATTTAAGCTTTTTCTTTGCATTAACTGACACAAAAATAATAACCTTTATAAAGACGGTTTAGGAGCTAAATACCACTTTAGGGGGTCTAAGCAATTAGTTTTCTAAAGACATTAGATTAGATACACAGGAGTGTTAAGTAACATGAGACATGAAGGTGGATTTGGGGGAGACAGAAATTTTGCTCCAGTTAAGGTTGGCGAAGTTATAGATGCCAAGATAGAAGCAGTAGGAGAAAAAGGAGACGGAATCGTAAAAGTCAAGGGTTTCGTAATTTTCGTACCCGGAGTAAAGCAGGGAGACGAAGTAAAAATCAAGATCAACAAAGTCTTGAGAAAGGTTGCTTTTGGTGAAGTTGTTTCAGCAGATACAGCTTCTTCAAGTGAAAGTTCAGAGCAATCTGAAGAAGAATCACAGGAATCAGAAAGTCCTAGTAAAGAAGAGCAGGAACAAAAGGAAGATTCAGAAAACTTCTAGTTCTTCTTTTTTTATTTTTTTATTCTGCAAAACTTTATAAACTACTCAGTAATCTAGATTTTATGGGGGAAGAAGGTAATACATTGTGGATCGAGAAATTCCGTCCTTCTAATTTTTCTGAAGTAAAGGGGCAGGAAGAAATAGTCAAAAGATTGGAAGCTTTTGTAAAGCAAAAAAATATGCCTCATTTATTGTTCTCAGGTCCTGCCGGTGTTGGAAAGACAACTTTAGCTTTAATCATAGCAAAGAAGTTCTTTGGAGATAACTGGAAGCAGAATACTTTAGAAACTAACGCTTCAGATGATAGAGGAATTGAAGTTGTAAGAACAAACATTAAAGACTTTGCAAGAACCCGCGCTATTGGAGACGTACCTTTCAAAATAATTTATTTAGACGAATGCGACGCCTTAACTAAGGAAGCTCAGCAAGCATTAAGAAGAACAATGGAAACTTCTTCAAAAACATGTAGATTTATTTTAAGTTGCAATTATTCTTCAAAAATTATTGATCCAATCCAATCAAGATGCACTATTTTTAGGTTTAGACCTTTAGAAGAAGCAAATTTATCGGAAATAATAAAAGACATAGCAAAGAAGGAAAAACTAAAGGTAGATGAAGATGCAGTTAAGGCAATTTGCGAGCTATCAGATGGAGATGCAAGACGAGCAGAAAATATTTTGCAGAGCTGTGCTTCAGTTGCAGACCATATTACAGAAAAAATTATCTTCCAGATAGTTTCAGCGGCAGAGCCAAAGGAAGTTTTAGAAGTTTTAGAAACAGCATTGGCAAAAGATTTTGTTAAGTCGCGTGATAAGCTTCTCTCAACTATGTTGAAGCATGGCTTGTCAGGATTGGATATAATCAAGCAGATTCAAAAAGAAATCTGGAAATTAAAAATTTCAGATCAGGATAAAGTAAAAATGATAGAAAAATGCGGTGAAGTTGAATTCAGGATGGTTGAAGGCTCAGATGAATTTTTGCAATTAGAATCTTTATTAGCTTCATTCACAGTATTGAAAGGGGGGTAAAATGGTAAGCCAAGTACACGCAACCCATATTTTAGTCAAGTCAGAAGAAAAAGCAAAAGAACTTCTGGCAAAGTTAAAAGCAGGTTCTTCATTTGAAGAGCTAGCTGCGGAAAACTCCCTATGTCCATCAAGAAAGAGTGGTGGAGACTTGGGATGGTTCGGCAGGAACATGATGGTCAGACCTTTCGAGATTGCAGCATTCTCGATGAAGAAACGGGAACTATCAGCGCCAATCAAGACAGAATTTGGTTGGCATATCATTAAGCTACTAGATGCAAAATGAGTTTTTTTCAAAAATATAAGCCGGAATCATTAAAAGACATTCAAGGCAATCAGGAAACTTTTTTCAAGCTAAGAAAAGCTGTTTCAGAAAAAAAACCAGTACTTCTTTATGGTCCTCCAGGAATTGGAAAAACTATCTCAGTTCATGTTTTAGCTTCAGAACTAAATTTCGAATTGATAGAAGTAAACGCTTCAGACACAAGAAACAAAGATTCAATACATTCTATTGTCGGAGCAGCTGCCTCACAGATGAGCTTGTTTTCTAAAGGCAAGATTATTTTGATAGATGAGATAGATGGTTTGTCAGGAAAGGAAGATAGGGGCGGTGTCCAGGAAGTAGCTTCAATATTATCAGAAGTCAAGCAGCCAGTAGTTGTTATAGCAAACGACCCTTGGGATTCAAAATTCTCAACTCTAAGGAAAAAATGCATGCTTCTTGAATTAAAATCTTTAAGTTCATTTGAAATACTCAGATTTTTAGAAAAAATATCCAAGCAGGAAAATATTAAAATAAATCCTGAAGAGCTAAATGCTTTGGCAGTGTTTTCAAAAGGAGATTTAAGGGCTGCAATTAACGATTTAGAAACTTTAAGCTCAATAAAAAAAGAGATTACAAAGCAGGACATTGACAATCTAGGTTTTAGAGAAAGAAAAGAATCTATTCTTATTGCTTTAAAGAAAATCTTCAAGTC
>DATDVR010000013.1:0-43764 GCA_035289925.1 Candidatus Nanoarchaeia archaeon
ATGAATTTTTCAATTCAGAAACAACATCATTTGTTTTTCCATAAGCTTCAAGCTTCATCACAACCTGATTTTGAGCTATGGAAAAATCCTGGACATCAGAAGGAACTCTAATGTAAGCGCATCTTGTATTCCCAGGCCCTAATTTATTGACTTGGTCTGCCATCGCAGCTATTGTGTCCACAGTTTCCTGCGCCTTCCCTAACTTGATGTCACTTCCTACGTTTTTAAAGGCAACATTAGAAACTACAATTAAAACAGCTAGAACAAAGCCTCCAATTATTATATACTCAAAACCAGCCTGACTTTTCCTCTTTTTTATTTTACCTGCACCCCTTTTCATAGTTTTAATTAGAAGCAATCTCTCCTTGAGGAGAGCAGCTTCCAATGTCTTAGTGGATGTATATTTGTCTGTGGATATTTATCAATTCTGGATATATAAAGATTGCTTGTTAATTTTGAAGTAGTCACTAAATTTTTAGTTTCTTTCTTAGCCCATATTTTCTTCGATACTTTCTAACAATTTGTTAATTTTTGTTTAAATAAAGGTGAATTTAGAGGAAAGTCAGGCTTGACCAACCTCCAAATTCAATAAAAACTATGATATCTCTTGCTTAAATAAATTTCTATTTTATAAGCTTGCTAAATAGCTAGAAAAATTGTCAATTAGTTTTTTAAAACTACCCTTGTATGCTAAAAAGACTTTTTACACAAACTCAAACCTAATAGAAAGCTTTATTAAGCTTTCCCGCATGGTTCAAAAAATGGCAAAACATAGAAAAGAAGACGTCAAAAAGACAGAAGTAAAGAGAAAGAAAAAAATTTGGGTGTCTATTTTGGCTCCTAAGCAGTTCAATAACATAGAAATAGGCGAAACTCTATGCGAAGAGCCTAAGCAATTGCTAGGAAGAAACATTGACGTTAACTTGATGGTATTGACTAATGATCCTAAGAAGCAGAATGTTAAGTTAAAATTCAAGGTAAAAGAAGTTAAAGGAGAAAAAGTTGAAGCTGAAGTCATTGGATATGAGCTTAATACTTCCCATGTAAGGAGAGTTGTAAGGAGAGGCTCTGAGAAGATTGACGATTCTTTTTTAGTTGAAACAAAGGATAATATTAAATATAGGATTAAGCCCTTGTTATTGACAAGATATGAGA
This sequence comes from Candidatus Nanoarchaeia archaeon, assembly GCA_035289925.1. GTDB lineage: Archaea > Nanobdellota > Nanobdellia > SCGC-AAA011-G17 > DATDVL01 > DATDVR01. Next base: position 1,156 of record DATDVR010000013.1, read on the forward strand.
CAAAAAGAAGTATTTTGTCTGCTATCAAAGTCAAGATGAGGGAAATAGCTGTGGAAAATTTCAAAAAGAACGATAGTGTAGCAATGTTAAACTCAATAGTGTCAAACAGCTTCCAGAGAGAAGCAAAAGATGCTATCAAAAAAATTTACCCAATAGCTATATGTGAAGTAAGAATGCTTCACAAAGTTTAAAATGAAAATAAGTGAAATAATAAGGAATATTTTGCCTTTAAAAGACGATGATAAGTTTTGCCTAGATTTCTTAAAAGATGAAGAAGAATATGAAGAGATAAAATATCTTCTTAAGCAGAAAAGAGTCAATTTCAAGCTTTTTAAGTTCAATGTCTCCTTGACAGAAGACGGAGATTATTTCGAGCTGCATTCTAGTGACGATTCATTGAGACAATTGTTAGACAAAGTTAACATCAAGCTTTTGCAGAAGGGTTTGGAAGAATTTTTCAAGAGATTTTCAGATGAAGCTTACTCAATAATCCCAGCTTTGATAGCCAAAAACATAGAAGGCTTGGATGCTGTGAAGAAAGCAGTTGCCTTGCAACTCTTTATGCAGGAAAACTTCCATATTTTGATGATTAACGACCCCTCTATAACTGGAAACTTTTTCATAGACTCAGTTTCCAGGATATGCCCAAATATTTCTAGCTATGATGGCTTGGAAGTTTCTGACGATTCAGCAATCACGTCAGCAAACGAAGGCATTCTAGCAATAAACAGGTTCAACCTATTGAAGAGAAATGAAAGAGAAAATCTTATTTCAGCCATGGAGCATGGAGTCATCTATACAAATGAATCAAAGAGAGAAGCAAGAATAAGACTTTTAGCAGCATGCTTGCCCATAGGCGGAAAGTTCAAAAGGACTTTCGAAAGCATAAGGACTCAGTTGCCAGTTGACCTTCCAATCTTGCAAAAGTTTCATCTATTGTTTTTCAACAAAGAAGCAGATGTAGCAACAAAGTCAGGAGCTAAAAAATCAAATTTAAATCCATCAATAAGGGACGCAGATGCTAATTTTGTAAGAAAATATATAGACTACGCCTTGAAGATGGACGTTGTTTTGTCAAGAGAATTGCAGGATGAAATGGCTTCATATGTAGATTCATTGAAAAGACGCCAATACAAGTATTTGGTAGAGATAACGCCAAAGACAATTTTGACAGTTGAGAGATTGTGCAAGGCTTCAGCAAGAATTGACTTGAGAAACAAGGTTGAAGAAAAAGACTTGGAAAGAGTAAAATCAATAATCAATTCATCTTTGGATATAGTTTAAAATTCTGATTTAAGTAAAACTTATAAACACTCTTTTTGCAATATTTAATGACGCCTTCGTAGCTCAGTGGTGGAGCACGGGTTTTGTATAAGTTTCAAAAAAACCTGAGGTCGGGGGTTCAAATCCCCTCGAAGGCTTTTGGACCGGTAGTTTAGTGGCTATAACGATCCGTTGACGTCGGATAGGTCGAAGGTTCGAATCCTTCCCGGTCCACTCATTTTGGTTTTATTAAAAAATATTCTAATTTTTTGATATATCTAAAAAGTATTTTAATAATTATAGAAAAACAACATTAATTCTTGTAGTATTTTTAGTCTTTTGATAGAAAGGTTTATAAGTAAGAATTTCCTTACTAAGCATATGGAAACTAAAATTGTAAAAGTTACTGAAAAAGGTCAGATCTCAATACCTATTAGCATCAGAGAGTCTACAGGAATAGAAAAAGGAGACGAACTTTTAGTTATAAGATCTGGTAAAGTAATCTTGCTAGAGAAAATAAAAAAATCAGATTTTAAGGATTTATTAAAGCATTCTGAAAAAGTAGCTGAAAAGCTGTGGAGCAGTAAGGAAGATGACATTTGGGATACTCTTTGATCAAAGAGAAATTGTACTAGTACCTTTACCTTTTTCTAATTTAAGCACTACAAAACAAAGGCCTGTTCTAATTCTATCAAAAAATGTGGATAATGCTCAATCTGATGATATAATAACCTGTGGCATTACATCTAATTTAAAGGAATCTAAGCATTCAGTTATTATAGAACAAAAAGATCTTGAAAGCGGCTATTTGCCTAGTGCAAGTCGAATAAAAATAGATAAATTATTCACTCTTGAAAAGAGCATTGTTATAAAAAGGATGGGAAAGCTGAATAAAAGTTCTTTTGAGGATGTTAAAAGAGAATTTTTTAAATTGTTGTGATTTTTAGCAATTCTTCCAAAATATTTATATAGAACCTATACTTATATTTATTTTAAATAAATAAACTTTAACAACTTGGGATAGCATAAAATAAGGCTAAAAAAGGCTTTTAAACCTTTATTAAGCTTTAAAAGAGCTTAGATTGATACCGACAGAAAAAGAATTAATTGAATTTGTAAAAGCTAGAAAGCTTGTTAATCTTAGTATGATTGCTCGCTTTTACAATCTAAAAAACAATACTGCTTCTGACTTGGTTAATGATCTTGTAAAAAGAAAGGTTGTAGAAATAGTAAAACTTGGAGGAAGCAAGGTAGTTTTGGTAAAATGAGTTGGGAAAAAAGAGGTCAGTTAACAGCATTCGTTATAGTAGGAATTATAGTGGTTGCAGCGATTTTGATAGTGATAGCAATAAACCGAGCTACCTTCTCCTCTATTTTGAAAGAAGGAGAAGTAGAGTCAATAGCAGTTCCAGAAAAGATAGCTCCTTTGCGCGACCAGCTAGAGACTTGCTTTAAGGAAACCATCAATGAAGGAATTTCTTTGCTGAGCCTGCAAGGAGGTTACATAGACTTTGAAGAAGATTTGATACCTAGAGGCCCTGTAAATCCATTTTCAAATTCATTGAATGTCTTTGACAATAATCTTCCAGTAGCCTACTGGTTTTATGAGAAAGTAAACGGAATAAAAACTTTGAATATACCAACATTAGCTTCAATGCAGCAGCAATTGGAAAATTACATTGACATAAACTCAAGAAAATGCTTGAATTACGACAATTTTGAAGCCTTGGGTTTTATAATTAATGAAGGTAACATAATAAGCAACTTAAAAATAAATGACAATTCAGTTTCTGCTTTAATCAACTATCCCTTGTCTGTTACTTTAAGAGATTTAAACTTCAAGTTTGATAAGTTCAACTTCGAGATAAAATCTGACTTGGGTAAATTATACAGATCATCAATTGAAATACTGCAGGCTGAAAACAAAATATTATATTTAGAAAACAAGACTTTGGATTTCATAGCAGTTTATGATGAAGTTCCATATTATGATGTTGACTTGAACTGCAATCCTAAGAGTTATCTTAAGAAAAATATAGAGACTGGAATGAAGAACATCTTGGCAACAAACATTCCGTTGATAAAAGTAAAAGGTAACTTCATAATAGACAGGAATTTATTTTTTTCAGAAGCAGAAGTTGATGATATAGATGTTAATTTCAACTACAACCCTGACTGGCCTATGCAGTTTGATGTTGTAAGCAATCCAAATGATGCAGTATTAAGAGGTGATCCATACACTACAGAGAACCAAATGTCACAGTTCTTGATGCCAATCTTCTGCTTGAACACGTACAACTTTGTCTACTCAATAAAATATCCCGTATTGATTTCATTGACTTCTGGTTTAGATGCATTTCAGTTTGCAACTCAAGTTATAATTGACCACAACCAGCCTAGAGAAGCTACAATATTGCCAGACATTGAGCTAGAAGAAGACTCGCCAATATGCACAAATCCAACTTCATCAATAAAAGTTAACACATTAGCAGATTTAAACAATAATTACGTTCCTTTGAATGATGCAAGAGTTTCTCTGCAGTGCGTGAATGCTTTGTGCAAATTAGGAAGCTCTGATTTATCTGGATCACTAAGCGCAAATGTTCCTGGCTGTGTCAATGCTGTCTTGACTGCAGAAAGAGAAGGCTATTTCAAGGCTTCTGAGCAGTTGTCAACAGTTTCATCTCAAGAAGTTTCATTGGTTCTAGAGCCAATAAGAGAATTGGACTTTGAAGCAAGAGTCATGGATGACAATGCAAGAAATCTAGGCAAGAATGAACTGGCTTTTATTCAGTTTGAAGATCAGGAAAAAGGCTACTCTACATCTTTAGTATATCCAGGAGCAAGTAAAATAAATTTAATTCAAGGAACTTACACTGTGAAGTCTTATCTATTATTGAATTCAACTTCAGGAATAGCAATAAACGACCAGAAAGTAAGAGTCTGCAATGATGTTCCAAAAGAGGGCCTTTTAGGTGTTGTTGGCTTGACAGAAAAGAAGTGCTTTGAGCAGAAGATTGAAGGCACTACATTAGAATCTGTTATTTCTGGCGGAAATGAATTTGAATTGACAATATCCCCTCAGGATTTAATGAATAAAAAGCTAATATTTTACATCAAGTCAATTGATGTCCCTACAAACTACAATCAGTTGACAAAGGCAAACGAAAAAATCAAGAAAAATGAGGTAACTCTTCCGGTGTTTACAAATGAATAAGACAATATTCTCATTAATAATCTGCATGCTTTTGATACAGCTTCCTGTAGCTCAGGCTCAGCTTTTGAATCCTCAGGATACTGTAAAGAGCATAGACAGAAGTCTGGAAGATTTAGGAAGTACAAATCTTGCAGAAAGCAACATCGGAGAGGATATCATAATTAATGTTGATTCTTATCAGCCTAAATTGATTACTTCTGACATAATAGAAGCTCAAAATGTAGACATCATGGCCCAATTGAAAGGGACATTGACAAATCCTACAATTACAGTTCCTAAAATAAGAAGCATTAGTGTAAGAAGCACAAATGTAACAACAGTTCCATCTGGAAAAAAGGTTTCTGTCGGTGGAATAAGATATTACAAGCCAAAAGATTCTGACTTAAGCTTTGACAATCTGGGTTACTTAGCAATTAGGATAAACAAGATTCCAGTTGAAGCAGATATTCCAGAAAAAATTAACATTGCAGTGCAGGCAACTCTGGATTTTGACGTTTCTGAAGGTCTGGGAATCAAGCAGTATGAAGCTGTTTTGCAGCCAGACGAGGAAAAGGACAGCCACAAGTTCTTTGGCGGTTATTTGTCAGCTAGCCAGATAGGTCCAGACTACGCTGTTTTTGACTTGCATGATACTCAGTTGAAGCCAATTTTCAAGGATTTAAAAATAGCAGAGAATGGATTGTCACAATCATTAAGCTACTCAAACTTTGCAGGCCCTTCAAGCTTTGGCAGGTTGTTTGATAGATTCAAGATTAAATTAAATGATGTAAGGGAAGTTGGCGATAGAGCAACATTCATAATTGACGGCGAGCAAACAGTAATTTTATCCAAAGGACAGCCAGCATATCCAGGATCACGCTGGATTGTTGAGGACATACAGATTTCAGATGCTGAAGCTTATGCAAAAGTAATCTTGAAAGACAGGGCAGACAAAAAAGGATTGAAGAAAGTAGAGTTTATTATTGATAATTCACAGAAATTTACAGTAACAAAGGTGCAGGTTGGAAAAGTTATACAAATTGTTGAAACGGCAAATTATAAAAAAGAATCAGAGGTATTAAACTTAAATAAAGATCAAAGATTTAGATATATATTTAATGAACAAGAATATGAATTTTACATTTCAAAGCTTGAAAAATCAATTGATGCTAACTATGTTGAAGTCTATGTAATTCAACAAAATCCTTACAAGCAATGGAAAGATTATTCATTGAAGTCAGAAACTATTGAAGTAAATCCCTATTTGTCTTTTACTCATTTAACTTCAAGCGATAATGAACTTCCTATATACTTGAAAGTTGATAAATTTGATCAAGCTAATAAAGATTTATACTTCACAATTTACAGTCAAAAAACCTCTTCTTTAAAATCACAAAGTTTAAAATTGGTTAAAGGAACTCCATTAGAGTTTACTTTTGAAAATAATGAATATAAATTTACTTTAACTAACGACTTCGATTCCCAGAACGAGAAGCCAGAAGTTATTGTCAGTTACAATAAACCATCCTCAACAGGATTAGATTTCGTCTTGTCAAACAATCCACCAGAAAATCTTCGCTTGCTTTTATCCCCATTACAAAATTCACCAATAAGATTAGAGCTTATTGCCTCTGATGCAGATAAAGGATCAATTAGTTTTAAAATTTTACAATCTGAAAAGTTTTTTGTTTCTGCTTCTGCAATGGTATCTGATGGACTGCCATTGAATGTCCAGGACAAGTACAAGCAGGCAATTGAAAGCTATCAGAAAGTTATAGACGAATTGCCTAATGAAAAAGATGAGAACAATGAATCAGCATCTGCAATGGCCAAAATGCATATTGGTGGAATTTATGTCAAGCTTGGACAATATTCAAATGCCGTAAGTTATCTCAAGCAGTCTTATAGTGAATTGAAAGATGGCGCTGCAAAAAGAAAAGTATCTCAGATTTTAGATTTGCTTGAAGTAAAAAAGAAAGACATTGTCCCTTCTGTTCAATATTTAGATGAAGACTCTGGAAAAGTCCAGTTTGTATTTATAGATTTCAAGAAAGCTTCTTTGACTGAAGCTGCAACAGCCACATTTGAATTCAATCAAAATAATCAGAAGATTACAAGAACCTTCAAGGAAGGAGACTTAATCAAGGATCAAACTTCAGCTTTTGATTCTTCATTTGTTGTTAATGTTTATCAAGATAGTAAAGTTTTGCAGACAAAGTTGTTTAAATTTAATACTTATATGAATAATCTTGAATTTGATGGCAACCTTCCAAAAGTCACTTTTTGGATTAATCCAGTAAATGAAAATATTGTTGAAGTCAAGACAGCATACGAATTAGATAATAATAAGCCTGGAATGCTCCTGCAAAAAGATAAAACTATTTCATTTAACCTTGCAGGATTAAGATATGAAGTCAAATTGACAGACTTAAAAACTCAGTCTTCTGCCGACACAGAATGGCAAATCCTAGAAGTAAAAGATAGTTCTATAAAATTAATGAATACCTTAGATAAAAATTTCCAGAAGACAGTTTCTATAAGCAATTTCGTAGATTCTTCTACAAGACTCGTATCTGTCAATGTTCTAAGAGAAGCTTACATAACTGTTATTCCTGATGTTGAAAGGGCATATTCAACAGCTAACTTTAATTTACATATAGGAATAGAAGGAAGACCATTTGGCTTACCTTTGTTTTCAAAAACTATAGATGAAGAGATAAACAAGACTCAAAAATTGATAGATAAATTAGATAGTATAATAGTAAATGCAAAAAAACTTCACAATTTCTGGATAAAGTTCTGCTTCATAACATTTGGAGTTTTATGGAGCAAGAACTTCTTCATGAACTTGGTTGGAGCTTCACGTGACAACTTGGCAAGGGACAAGATTAATGAGAAATGGGAAAACAAGTGGAGAGAAGAAGGCAAAGGAAGCTACGACAAATTTGTCTTTGACAATCAGAATGCTTACGAAAGCGACTTGGCTAATGCAGGGAAGGTTATAGATAAAATAATGGATAATACATATAAAAATGAGTTGCCAAAAGATTTGTTTATAGACCAGAAGGCAAAAGACAGCGAGGAAGCCAAGGACTGGTATTTCTCTAAGAAGTTTGCAGAGACAAACAAGAATGATCCTAGGTTGCAGTTGACATTTGCAGAAAGGAATACAGAGTTATACAAGCAGAAGCTTTACACTGATGTTGAAAAACAGCTTTATTCTAAGGATGCTAAGGGAGTAAACAAGCCAAAATCTTATGCTCAACTTACTCCTGAAATGAAGAAAGAAATAGATTCTTACATGAATGTCCCTTACTACACTAACGGCAAGGACATCAGCACATTAACAGATGTTGAAAGGGCAAATATTTACGATACTGATACGTCTTATTTCATGAAGCAGTACAAAGAAACTGAAATTGGCAGACAATGGGATTCATATTTCAAGGATGGTGGCGGATTATCTAAATCTTTGCAAGACAATCTGAAATCGCCACCTCCTTCGAAAGAATTTACAGCACAAATAAGGAATAAATATGCGCCTAAAGACTTGCCTTCATACACGAAGCAGGTTGTTGTAGATCCAAGAAGTGTTTTCATTGTAAAGGATTTCACAGATGACAAAGGAATCAAGTCTGATTACTTTGCAATAAAATTAGAAGATGGCTCTACTGCAAACTTAAGGGCAATTGACAGTGCTAAAGATATAGGCGTGCAAAAATTCAAGGATGGAGAAAAATGGCAGGTAGGTGGAATAGATTATTTAGTCTCAACAAATGAAGCCTATTCATTGCAGAATCACAAAGGCTTAGTTTCTTTCCTAGATTCTGGAACAAACAAAGGAAAGCTACAAGCAATTTCTTTGGATGCTCGCTGGTATATAGAGCCAGTCTACAGCTCAACAGGAACTGTTATAGACTATGTTGTTTGGGAAAGGCCAGAAGACAATGCTGCTTTAGGTGGAGGAGCTCGCATTGGTTCTTTGAATGAAGTTTTGGATCAGCAGGAAAAGAAAGCTGAAAAATACAAGAACAGGATTGAGTTTAAAGACAGAGCTTCAAGACTTGAAAGTGTCAGGACTTGCATTTCATCTGTTAATCAAAAATATGGGAAGACAACTATAGCTACAGGAGAGAAATTAGCAAAGCAGTGCAATGATTTAGGAAAATACGCAGTTTCAAAAGCTGTCAATCAGCAGGCCGCTGCAGGATGCACCAAATATATGGGCCCATCAGACTGCAAAATATTGTTCAACGCCTGCGATCCAGTTTTGTGTCCTCCATCAAGATGCAACTTAGGAGGGTCATGGAAAGTTGACAATGTAATTCAATCAGGAATTGTAGGTTCAACTTTATTGTGCGCTCCAAACTGGGTTCCATTAGGCGGAGACATCTACACCTTGCCAGTCTGCCTTACAGGAATTATTGGCGGATTGGAAAATATTAATTCAAATTTAAAATCATACAAAGAATGCCTAGTAACTGCAAAAGTGCAGAAAACAAACACTGGCTGGTGCTCAAGATTAAGAAGCTTCTTCCTATGCGATGTTTTATGGAGAGAAACAATAGCTCTGCAGCGGGCAGCAGTTTCAGCAGTTTCAAAAAATCTTTTAGGAGAATCTGAAGGAAGCGAATATGCTTCATTTTCAAATGCATTTGATGAAGCTTCATCTGGATTGGATTATTTCACTCAGGATTATGCAAAGGAAGTATTTTCTGTCTATCAAGGTGGTTCATTGCCAGAAATTGGGGCAGAAATATGTAAATCCTTTGTAGGCGGAAAAATACCAGGCATAGGAAATGTTCTTGATGATGTATTAGAACCAGTTTCACCTCCACAATTTAATGCTTTTTTCGATGAATCTAAAGCAAATGACTTTGTAGAATCAATTCCAGGTCATTTTGGTTCATCTTTTTACAAAACATTTTATCATATTTATGCTGGAAACAACGAAGATGTAAGTTTCTCAGTATTTTTGAGAGCTGTAGATGCAAACGAAATGCCAATTCCAAATTATTCTCCAATATTTATTGAAAGAGGTAGGACATTGGCAAAAGGTCAGTTTGCAACTAATAATGTAGTAAAACAAGCAGCTTCAGGCTACAACCAAGTCTGTGTAGAAATTGCAGGAGACAGGTACGGAAGACATTCAGAATGTGGATTTGGAAAAGCATCATCAACTTTCACAGTAGATTACTTGGCAGATGCGTATGCAAAGAGCCAGTTGACGAAAAAGCAGATTAAGTCTGCTGAAGAATGTGTTCCAGAGCAAGGAGTCTCATCAGGTTTCAATACAAATGTTGGTGCGGGTTTAATTACAGCTACAGCTGGTGCTTTATCTACAGGCCTATTAAGCACTGGTGTTGTCAGAAAATGTTCTGCATACAATCCAGGAATTGGAGAATCAGACACGACTTGGGTTCCAGTTGGAGTTTGCGGCAAAGACGAGCAAGGACGTGATTTGGGAACCTGCTGGCTTTATGCTAATAATGCTGCGAATGTAATAAAGAATAATTTGGCTGCATTGGATGACGTAAACCAAGAATTTTTAGAGCCATTAAAGAAACAATTGGAAGAAAAAGGCTTAGGATTAGATTTGATTGGAAAAGATCAGGCTTTGGCTGAATTAAAATTATTAAAAGAAGCATTGGATGAAGCTAAGATTGCTAAGTATACTGACTTAGAATTTGAAAACATTATAAGAAGATATTCAAACTTGATTGAAGGAAGCTTTTTGCCAGAAATATTAGCCAAATCTTACTCTGGACTAGGCTTAGCTTTCTATAGTTATGGAAATTATCTATTGAAATTAACTCCGACTGAAGAAGCAAGAATTGCTTTAGAAGAAAGGAAGAAAGAAGATATTTTAAATCAGCAGAAAGCAGAAGTCAAGTCTCAAGAATCTGTTGGTGAGGAACATGAGCCAACCTATTTGTTTAAAATTGGCGATAAAGTTTATTTGCCTTTTAGTCTTTTAGGCAAGTTCTACAAAAGTGCTTATTCACAGGATTATGCAAGATTTTTTGATGATGAATTAAAGGCTCTAGGCAGCAACAACACTTTGGCCATAAACTGGCTTTCAAAAAATCCAGCTACCATAGTGAATGATGATAAAGATAGCTACACTATTGAATGGATTACAGAAGGGCAGGTTAAGCAGGACATCTTAAATGAAAACTATGCGAGATATGATCTGGCTTATTCTAACTTTAATGCTGAGTTGACAGAAGATCAAAGACATGTCATTGATACTTTAAGGAAAGAATCTATATTATTTGACAGCGACACTTTAAGTAATTTTTTAGGGCTTAAGAATTATCAAGGATCTATCTTTATAAATGATTTGCAAAATTTTATTAACGATTATTCTTATCAGATAAAGACTAAAAATTTTATAGGTTGGCCTTCTAAGGTGGATATTGATGTTGAAAATGCAGTTTCAAAGGATACAACAATAGATTTGAAGGGAGATATGTATAAGATAGGCGAATTATTGGAAGTTATAAGGACTCAGGCTTATGAAAAAAATGGTCAGCGTTTATTTTATTATATCAACAATGATGGTGACGTTTCTTTAGTCAAAGCTAGTACATATATTGATCATTTTTTCTACTTTACAAATGACGAGGGGGATGTTTCTCTGCTTAAAAATACTCCTTCAGACTTAAAACGCATTTCACTAAGGTTAAGATTTACTTTTAATAAGAAAGAAGTTGATGAAAACTCGCAAAAATATGATTCTTCTTCTCCAAAGCCAATTGCCTCATCAAATTACAAGATATCTGCAGATGTCATAAAAAATAATTTCAAAGGAATTTTTGGCACTTTAAGCGATCAGGCAGCATCTGCCTTGGCTTCAAAAGACGCTTTTGTTATTGACGATCCTAAAACTGCAGGTTTTACTAATGTTTTCTGGCCAGATTTTTCAAGTATCTCAACTTCATTGCAGAAAGAATTTATTTTCTCAAACTTTAACAAAGCTTTAAATGCAAAACAGCTTGAATCTATAGGTAAAATACAAAATACTATTGTTAAAAAAGATCAGACAAACAGCAAAAAAGATTATGTTTCAACTGCAATTGGTAAGTTTAATTATTTCTCTTATAATTTAGGCACTCAGGGAAATCCAATTCAAATAATATTTAAAGTTGATGAAAACTTATTTAAGAAAGCAGGCAAAAATAGTGCTAATGTTAACTTTCCATCTTTATACTATTTTAACCAGGATCAGTCAACAGTCTCAAGTTTTATAAATAATGTTATTTTATATGGAAAAGAAGAATATAATTTGGATTTTTATCCAATATCCTCTTCAGGATTGGCGTCAAGAACAGCTTCATTAATTGGTGAAAATGCCTTAATATTTGCCACGCCTCAGAATGCTTTAGACAATTTGTTTGATCTAGCTACTAAAAATTCTCTTTCTTATAAACTGCAGGCAGACGGTAGCATTTTGCTTTCAAAGAACTTTAATTTAGCAGACATTCAATTGAAGACACAAAAAATCATAGACAATAATTACATTGAATTTGATGGAAATGTTCCTGCAGATTTGACTACATCTGACATAATTAGCTTGTTGAAGAAGCATGGTTTAACGCTTTCATTAACATCTTCTGACGTTAATAGTTATGCATATGCTAGTTATCAATATGATAATTCTAGGATTATGTCAATAGAGGCTAAAAAACAGCCTGTAAGCGCTTTCCTAGAAAGCTTGAGAATAGCTCTGCAATCTTCTGCTGCAAATGATGCAATACTAGAAATGCAGATTCAGCCTGACGGTTCAATAGTTTACAAGTCAAAAAGTAAAAATCCACTGAAATCTAATAGCGATATAATTGACTATTTAGAATCATTAAAAGCAGAATTTGATTACAATTATAAAGTTTTAGCTAATGGAGACCTGGCAATTTTAAATGTTTATCCTAAGATTGGATATAAGTTTAAAGAAACTGAAATAAGCAAAACTCAAGATGCACAACCTTTAGGCCCTTCAAAAGAAGATATTATAAGAAGCAATATAGATTTAGAAAGAGAAAAGCAAGTAAAAGTTGACTTGACAGCAATTCAGTCTTCTTATCTTGGCATTTTAGGACCTTTGCCAGACAATCTTGCAGAAATTTTATCTCAGGAAAAAGCCACTTTATACTTATTTTATGATGAAAACAATAATTTACTGTCAGAAAAAAGAAGAATTATCTGGAATAGCTTGCTTGAATTAATTTTAAATAAGTATAACTACCAGATATATAATAATTATCTTGTAGCATCCACATTTAACTTTAATTTTAATGACGCACAAAAGCAGACTTTGAAGGACTTAAATGATCCTATGAAGAATTTATTTGCATATCCTTTTGAAGAGGAGGGTAATGCTTTTACAGTTGACGACTTGAATAGACTGCTTGCAGGTTCCCTATCAAAAAGAACTATCAAATTAGATATCCCTGAAGCTAATCAGTTAAATATGCGCTTTGGACTTCCAAATAATTACCAAGGACTGACGCTTCCAATAGTTTTTCAGCTTTTAATGTTGCAAGCTTACTCAAATTATAAAGTTGAACTTTATTTCAATATAGAAACTGATGGCAGCATTACAATTACCTCTACAGAAAATCAGCTTAAAAAGTTTTCATTTAGTTTATTTGGAACTGGTTACCTAAATGTTCTTTTATTTAACCTACCAGAAATTGGCTATTCATTCAATTTCAATGATTTGACAGAATATTCAATTTCTAAGCCTTCACAACAAAATGTTGCTCTTCCACAGGATATTGAAAATTTATTATTAGAATTAGACAATAAATATGCTGAGCGTTTAAAGTTAGCTAAGCAATTAAATGACTATTTATTTTATTCAACTGATTTCTTCCCATTAAATATTAGAATAACGAGTCTCGAATCTTCCTTATTGTCTTCTAGGGCTGGTTTATCATCAGCTCAAGAAGCTTTGCTTATGAGTAAATGGGCTTCCATCGGGGATAAGTATCGTCCTTCATCAGAAGAGTTTACTAATTCATTAATAGAACAAAAGAAAAAAAGGATTAGTATGCTTTTAATAGAACTAAGAAACGGCTATTCTAATCTTTACCATCTAGAAAAAGGGGATGCTGATTATCAGCATTTTGACTTTAAAACTTTGACAGAGTTTATAAATAGACGAGAAGGAGAACTTCTTTATGACCATTATAGTTTCCTTGATGCATCTGAGCAACAAGAACTGCTTGGAAATTTGCGCAGAATAAAAAATGAGTTTTATATCCCCAAAAAACAGCCTTCGGCTACAGACAAAGCAAGAGCCAAACAAACATTTTCTGTTATTGAGCAAACTCCACAAAATCCTTACTTAAACGTTTATTTATTTAATCTCAATTTAATGCTGATGTTTAGTGGAATTGTAAATCAATATAATGCTTTGGTTACAGAATCAAAACAATCTTGCACTACTGAAACAAATCCTTTGGAAAAGCAGGAAAGCTGCGACATATCTGCTGAATTAAAATTACTAGTTGACAAAGTAAGTTCTAATCAAGATAAAATAAGGGTTTTATCTGCTTCAAATGAGGAAGTTCGTAATTCTGGGAAAATATCTGCAGAAGATCTGGTCTTAAGTCTTATTAAAGAAGACATCGCCAAAAGAGAAGCTATTAAAAAAGCAGTCCCTATAATTATAGATAATACCTGGAAGATTATCGCTTTAATAGATGAAAACATTGAATTAAGCAAGAAGGTTGTAGAACTAGTGAATCGCCGTAATAGCCCTGATAAAGATTCAGAAATAAAAAAACTAGAAGAATGGGGGTCTGATCAGCAGAAATCTAGAGATAAACTTGTTGAGCTAAATAAAGAACTTGAAACATTTAATGAGAGACTGAAAGGACTTTAAATGCTAACTAAAACCATTAGAACTTTCAAAGAGAAATTCTTAACTTTATTTATTCTGGAAACTCTTTTCATCTTCATAAATTTCTTCTTTTTGTTGTTTGTAAAGAACCAAATCAAGTCCTTTTTAGATTTGTTCAACACTTATGCCCCCCAAATACAACAGTTAGGTGTTGCAATAGAAGAAAGCGCAGAGAACCTGGCTCAATTGCAGGAAGTAGCAAACCAGCTAGCTCCATTGGCAGTAAAAATATTGATCTTAGCCTATGTTGCAACACCAATTTTCTTTTTCCTATCTTATTCTTTATTTCAGTCTCTAATCTGGAAGAACATTCATAATATAAAATATTACAAAAAATACTTTTTAGGATTATCTTTATTTAGTTTTATAGCAACTTCGATTTTATACCTGACTTTGTTCTTTTTATGGAGCAATATTGAAGTAACAACCTTTGAATTCAATAAAAATTTAGTCCTTTTTCCAATAGTTTTTATAGTTTTGACTTACTTTTCATTGGTTTTCCATCTAATCTACAAAGATAATCTAAAAGAAGCGTTCAAAAATACTTTTGTTCTAGGCATTAAGAAGTTTTCATCGTTTATATTGCCATTTGCATTCCATTTGCTGATATTAATCTTCTTGGTATTCTCTTTCCTAAGCTTGTTCTTGAATTACACATTGCCAGATAAATGGGGGATATCAATTTACACTAGCTTAATCTTCATATTTCTAGCTATCATTTTAACTATTTTCTCAAAAGTTTACTCTTCTATAAGGGCATAGACCAAAAAAGCAGCTATTAAAGAAATAAATCCCATTGCTACTGGAAAGAATGTGAATTCAACATTAGTTTCAGCTACCGCAGCTCCTGTTATTCCGCCTCTGGAAGTTGCAAAGAAAAGCATTGCAATGAAAACAAGGAACAAAGTTGATAATCTTTTTGTCCTATTTGTTGCAGCATGATTGTGCACTACCTTCAAACCATCTTCTTTATAGATGTAGTTCTTGTCACCCGCTTTCATTAATATGTTAATAGAACCCAAGTTTATAAATATTATGCCCTATAAAAACCGTAAATTTTACGACCATATACTGTAGAATATAGACACGTGACAACCTCGCTAAGATTCTTTATAAAGACTTTTTACTTATACTTGTTACATGCAAAAAACAGTGAAAGCTTCAGTTATAGAACTAACAAAGACAAAGAAAAGATTATTAGATTTTGATTACTTTAACTATCAATGGTGGATGATTTTTGGTCTAGATAATAGTTTATTAAGTTATCAAAAACAACATAAATATTTTAACCAAGAAACAATAAACTATAAAGAGTATCCCTTGCCTCTACAAGCTAGATTTATTAAAGATTGGTTAAGAACAAAAAATACTAAACTAACTAAAGACTGGATAAAAATACCAAATAGCAAAAGAAAAGGTCAAGGTATATGGTTGCCATTAAAGTTTCATCAACCTTTACCAGAAAAATATCAATTAAAAGATTCTTATTTGATAAGAAAAAATGATAAGTATTATCTTCATTTTGTAATTGAAATAGAAGAGCCCAAAACTTATGTTCCTGAAAATATTTTAGGATTAGATCTTGGTATAAGGAACCCAGTTACTATGGTTGACCTAAAGACAAGAAAAACTTTCTTTTTAGGTAGTGAATTAAAGCAAATTAGAGGTAAATACTATTACTTAAGAAAAAAATTAGGAAAAGGTAAGAATTTTAACCAAATTGGTAAAATTATAAATAGAGAAAAAAATAAAAGTAATTTTTATTTGCATAAGCTATCTAAAAAAATTGTAGAAATGGCTTATAAATTAAAATCTGCAATTGTTTTAGGAGAATTAAAATATTTACATAAAAATAAGGGTCGAAAAATTAATAGAAAAATAAGTAACCTCTCTAATTATAAATTATGTAATTACATTACTTACAAAGCAAAGGAAAAAGGAGTTCCAGTTATCTTTGTAAATGAAGCATACACTTCGAGAACCTGTACTGTCTGTGGCGGTATGGGTAATCGGAAAGGTAACTGGTTTGAATGTAAAAATTGTAACTATAAAGATACGCCGATAGAAATGCAGCATTTAATATAAGTAAACGGGGTTTAAGCTACATGCTTAAATCAGGGGTAGTTTCTTCTGCCCAGAAGTCTCTTATGATTAATGAGAGGCAAACACCTATCGCTTATTTGTAATAAGATAAATGGTGTAAAGATGCAGGGGCTAGGATTTGAACCTAGGTAAGCACTAAGCTAGTAGGTGTCTTCCGCAAAACGGCCTAAGCTTGGATTTCGTTTTCTTTACGAATCTACCCCGTTTGACCGCTCCGGCACCCCTGCATTTAGAATTAATCAACTTTTACAATGTTTAAAAACTTAACTAAAAATCATCTAAATACAAAGAATGTTAATACAAAAAGTACTAGCCAAACAACAAATGCTATAACTGCCCAATTTTTGTTTCTCATAAAACTAGCAAAAGCTAAAGATAAGCTTGCAATAATTGTTGGTATAAATTCTACAGCATTCATTTTACATTTGCTCCTATAACTAGTAAAAAGTTTCCAAATGCAAATATCCCTTGCCATATGGGATTTGCAGGGTTTAGTATTAAAAAAGGTAGGGCAAGCACTACAATCAAAGCTGCAACAATTCTTATAGTAAGACCAACACTTAAATTTAAAGCTCCTTTTGCCATAATTCTTTTAAAGCTTTCAGCTATTTATATTTTTCTAAAATCTAAGAAATCTTCCTTAACTTGTAATGCAGTCCTTTAAGTCTTTTCTTGCTGTTATGCTTCTTCAGCCACTTATATTTTCTCATTCTAGAACTTTTTCCATAATTACAAGAAGCACAAACCTTGTGAATCTTATGATAAGCTTTCTTTCCACATCTCCTGCATCTTACGTGAAGAACACCTTTGTTCCTCTTCAAACCCATTGATTCTGTTCCTTTTGACATAAGTCATCACTTGTCTGATGGTGAAATTAGAATTATTGTGTCTCCTCTTAAAAATACAGTTCCTACTTTTCTTTTCAAAGCTCCGTTTTCATGCTCTTCAGCATCGTCCAAAACTGTATTGATGTGAATGTCAAAAGCCTTTAATTTTCCTAAAAACTGCTTTCCATTCTTCAATTCTACTAGAACTCTCTTACCTCTTGCGGCATTTAATGCATCTAATGGTCTGTCTGATTCCATAGTTTATACCCCCTAAAAAAGGAATAAAGTTAAGTCTGAAATAGCCTATTTAAATCTTGCTATTTCTGTATAAATTAGTTTAATAAATTTCTTTTTTTAACAAATTAACAATTTCTTCTCCACATTTTATCCAAAAATCAAGAATTTCTTCAGCCTGTGAAATTGTTGCTCTAAATCCTCTATAGTTAATATCGTGTCTTATTTTTGTAAATCTTTCAAGTGAATGTAATTTCAACTTTTCTTTTATATCAAAGTCTTTTAATGCTTCTAAGCTTATCCAATGGTTTGATGGTTCATAACCCAAAAGATACCACTTAGCATCTCCTAATTGCCTAATTGATTCATACATCTCTCTAAATATTAAGGTAGCTGTCTGATCATTAATTTTTATGTTTTTTATAACTCCTACATTTATTTCAGCAGAATTTATCATTGACTTAACTTTTTCTTTATCCATCTGTCTATTTCTTATTGCTTCTGATTTTAGCCATTCTTTAATAGAACTTTCTTTCATTTGTTTACCTCTAAAAAACCCCATAGTAATATCCCATTCGCTATGTTATTAAAAACATTAATGTCTATACTTTTTCTATTAAAAAGGTGTATTTGAATTTTTCTTTCAATTTGTTTTTCAAATTCCGCTAGTTCTCTAAGCCCCATTGTTTTATACTCATCTACTTCATCAGATTCAATAGCAATATCTATATCAGATTTATGCAAGTCTTCTCCTTTTCTAAAACTTCCAAATAATATTACTGCTTTTGGATTTTTAAAATAATCCACAATAAACTCAACCAGCCCACTCCTATAAATAAAATTAAGGTTATAAACTATTTTGCTTTTTATATAGAAGGAATTTGTTTGATTTGCTTTTATTCTCCATATTTTACTTAATTTTTCAATGCTAATAAGCCCATATTCGTGAAATTCTTTTAATATTCTACCTATGTTTGCTTTAGCTACTCCTGCTTCTTTAGCTAAATCACTAAGGCTGAATTCTTTTTCAGGATATCTAAATAAAATTTCAGCAATCTTGTTTTTAGCAGTTTCTTCATATAACTTAAGGTATTTTTTATGAACAATTGACTTTATCATAGAACATATGTTATAAATTAGAACTATATAAAGGTTTCTATAAAAGTTCACTCCATATTTTATTTTTAGTTAAACTTAAATCAAAACCTTTAAAAATCCCCATTTTCCTATTCAAGACATGGCAATTTCACAGTTAGATGTTGGAAGAAATACTTCTGGAGGCAGAAGAGTAAGGGCCTACAAGAAGAAGTTAAGAGAACTTGGAAGCTTGCCAACATTGACAACACTAGGAGAAAGAAGATTGAAGCAGGAAAGGACAACAGGCGGCCATAAAAAGACAAGGCTCTTAACAACCCCTATTGCAAATGTTTTTTCACCAAAGGACAAGAAGTTCTACAAGCTAAAAATTGAGACTATAGTTGAAAATGCTTCAAATATAAACTACATAAGAAGAAACATAATCACTAAAGGCGCTATAATAAAGACTGAAAAAGGCAATGCCAGAGTTACTTCAAGGCCAGGCCAAGAAGGTTCAGTTAACGCTGTTTTAATTTAATTATTCTCGCTGTTTTAATTTAATTATTCTTTATCTGCAAGCTCCATTAGAACATGAAGTGTAATTTGTATTATTCCCTGCGCAATTAAATGTTGTTGATAACGGATTAGTTCCGCCGCAGTACCATTCGGTTAATATCACGCTTGCGCAAGAGTCAGTGTAGCTAAATGAGTTTCCATTAGAACTTCCAGTTACAGTTCCTAATGTAGGATATTTTATCCCTCCATCAGAATCAGAACAGCTGTTTGTGTAGCAGCCTGTTGTTATGAATGACTTGCAGTCGCTAGCGCAGCTTAATGTTCCTCCGCTATAACCAGAGTTTGCGCATGTTTTTCCGCCTAAATTGCTGCCATCGCATACTTCTGGATTAGTTATTATTCCATCTCCGCATATCAATGGATCAACTTCAGAGCTGTCAGAAGGGCTTATGCATCCAAGATCAGCAGGATAGTCAACCTTGCCATCTCCATCATTATCCACGCCATCATCGCATACTAGGCTACTTGATCTTTCAGAATTATCTTTTTTACTATCGCATCCAGGATCTGGTTGTTCTATACCCCTTCCGTTCCAGTCAACAAAATTATCTCCATCGTTATCAACCTTATCCTCGCATGCAGCCTTTGTTCTGCCAGCAAAACCTGTAACGCCATCTTCATCTGTGAAATAAGCGCCTACAAAAATAAATACAAACAAAACAACTACAAGAATGTTAGTTAAGTCTAAATTACCTCTTTTTTTAGTCAACATTTTGAATTTATTTAGTCCAATGAATCATCGCAGTCATCATCTACTATACCATATCTGTCAACATAACATTCATTTTCAAAAGCGTCAGTAGTCCATGAGCAGCCAGGATCTTCAGGATAGTCGATTAGTCCATCGCCATCATCGTCATATCCATTGTCGCATGCCAAACTGCTTTCATGTTCAGAACTATCTTTAGGACCTAAGCATCCAGGATCTCCTTGCTCTCCAGTATCTCTAGTTTTGTCCATTCTTGGTGGCCCATAAGCATCAACAAGTCCATCGCCATCATTATCCACGCCATCGTTGCACTGGCTTTTCAAGAAAAAATATTGTCCGCTTGCTCCGTTATTGGAAAGAACAGCTCCAAACAAGACAAAGCCTATTAATAAGAAAATCAAAACACCTTCTGTTGTCATACCACCTTTTTTTTGAATCATTTAATGTCTATATTTTAAAGTTTTACACATTTATAAACTTAACGAAAATAAAAAAAGAAAACCTAGAATTCCTCTAGGTCTGCATCTATGCTTTCAAGGTCTTGATCTAAGCTGTCCAAATCGCCAATATCAAGGTCTTCGCTAGCAATTTCATTTCCAATGTCATCTGCTTCTGCAGTAGGTGAAACACTAGTTTCTTGAATTGGTTTGGGACTGCACCCCACTAGCAAAGCTGTTACAGCCATTAGCATTATTATGCTAGTTGCTTTCATTTTCTTCATCTCCTTCATTATCAGACTCTTCATCTGAATCATCTTCATCGTCGTCTTCATCACCAGATTCATCTTCGTCCTCGTCAGCAGTCTCTATTTTCAAGTTGGCTCTTATTTCCTCTTCTGACAAGCCGGTCCTTGTTTTTATTTCATTTATAATTTCGCTTTCAGAAGTTACTTCCAAGGTAAATTCCTGCCTATTATTTCCAATCTTGACTTCTACCTCGGTTTTTCCATCTTCAATCTCTGCTTCTATTTCAATTTCATTGTTTTCTTCTTCGTCATCATCCCCATCTTCTAGCTCATCCTCTCCACCACTTATTGCTTTTATAAGTCTTAAAGTCTCTTTCAATGATTCATGAGCTTCCTTTAATTCGTCTCTAGCTTCTTTCAATAGTTCGTGCCCTTGCTTTATTGAAGTCTCAAAGTTTTCATCATCTGAAGTTACTTCCAAGAAAGGTTTTGCTTCCTCAGCTTTAGCTTTTGCGTTTGCTATGTGTAACTCAAATTCGACAAGACTTGCTTCTGCTGCAGTTATGTCTTTGCCTGCTGCTTCCAATCTATCAATTGTCTTGTCTAATTTTTCCTGCAGTTTTTCAATTCTTTGCAGTACTCCGTTCAGACCATGCTGACCTCTTTTTACTGAAGATTCTTTAGCCTTCTTTTTTGCCTCGTTCCATCTTTTTCTTAATTCTTTTACTGATTCTTTTATCTCTTTAGGCGTTGCTGTTTCAGTTATCTTGGCTTTAATTTCATTCAAGCTAGCAATTCTTGCTTCTAGCTCTGCAATTCTTGCTTCCTTGTCCTTCATTTCAGAGTTTTCAATGTTTAACTTAACTTTTTCAAGCGCCGCAATCATCTTGTCTATGGATACATCAACACCTTCTTTGACTTTTACCTTTGCATCATCCCTTACTTTTCTGCAATTTTCAGACTCTTCGCCTTTGCATACTTTTAGCTTTGGTCTCAACTCTTTCAATAGGTCAATTTCTGCTTTTCTAGCTTCTTTAACTTCTTCTCTTTCTATTTTTAGCTTCTCTCTTGCTAATTTTAATTCAGCTTTATTACTTTCTCTTAAATCTCTTTCAGCCGTTTTACTATCATCTTCGACTTCATTTATGTTGTCTTCATCTTCTTTGTCATCTTCTAAGTTAGTTCCTTCTTCTGCTACTGTTAACGGTACTATACTGATTAAGAACAGCGCCATTACCAATATTGCTATTAGCTTTTTCATTTTAAAACCTCCTTAAGTTTTAATTATCTTATAATATATTAAACTTTCTTTATAAGCATACTTTCAAAACACTTAAAAAAATGTCTGATTTGAACTGTTTAAACTTTACAAAGCTTTATTTGAGCTCCTTTTGCTTTAGGAAAGTTTTTAAACTTCTTTTGTCTTATAGACTAAGTGAAATTAGTTTATCTTTTAATATTCTTGATTGCAATGCCTATAGCCACTGCTGCCTCTATTCACGGCACAGTCTATGATTTATATCTAAACAAGGTTAAAAATGCAGTTGTAACTATAGATTCTATTCCCCAGCAAAAATTTGTTCTTCAGGATGGAAAATACTCTTTTGAAGTTCCTTTTGGCGATTATGAAGTTGAAGTTACCAATATTAAAGGAGATGATATATTGGCTTCTGAAAGAATAATAATAAACACTAACGGTGATTATAACTTTGATATTATATTATTTCCTGATGAAGACACTGAAGACCTAGATTTTGATGATATCCCTGTTCCTGACAATTTAGAAGATTTAAACGGTGAGAAAGATTTTCCAAATCCTGTAAAAAAAATAGCATTAGTTTTTGCTTTATTCATTATCTCGCTTTTTTTAAGGCATTTCTACAAAAAATATAGACAAAATAAAGCTCAGCCAGTTCATGAAAAAGATGATTTAAGTAAAGTCCTTGAAATAATAAAGAAAGAAGGAGGCAGGATAAATCAAAAAGACTTGAGAAAGCACTTTTCATTGTCAGAAGCCAAGATGTCTTTGTTGATAACTGAATTAGAGTCAAAAGGCAAGCTTAGTAAGATAAAGAAAGGCCGTGGCAATATCTTAATTTTGAAATAAAGTTAGCCAGTATAAGCCTGTATGTGTTTTTTATGCTCCTTTTCTTCATATCCAACTGTAGTTTTTATCAAGTTCTCAATAACATTGCTCATCTTGATGTTATTTTGCTTACAATACCCTCTAAATCTTTCTAGAAGTTCTTGATCTATGGTAAAATCTGCTCTTTTTTTCCTTTTCATACACATTTATACACATAATTTCTATTTAAATTTATCTATTGAAGCTTATCTATGTAGTCTTTTACTTGTTCGGTATAGAGGTATTTTAAAGCCTTATCTAGCCTTGTTTACTAGTAAAAAAGAAAGATTTAAATATAACTTCTTCAACTTACTTATAAACATTATCATGCTATAAACTATATTTTCGTGATTCGAAATGCCAAACTATATAAAAAAATGTCCAGAATGTGGTTCTATAAATCTAGGCATTAACAAAGAACGTGGAGAAGTTATTTGTAAAGATTGTGGTCTAGTAATTGAAGAAAAGATGGTTGATTTCAGCCAAGAATGGCGTGAATTTGATTCTGATTCTGGAGACAAAAAAAGAAGAACTGGAGCTCCTATGAGCTACTCGGTCGATTATGCAGAGCCTTTAATAATAAAAAAAGACGATAAGGTAGAAATTGTTCAAATAGGCGAATTTGTAGATGCATTAATAAGAAAAAATAATGATAATTTAAGGCAAGAAGGAGATGTTGAATATGTTTCAATACCTGAAGAATTTGAAGCAGTTTCTTTTGATAAAAACTCCAAGATAGATTTTAGAAAAATAGCAGAAGTTTCAAGGCATCCTACTGATTATGTCTATGAGATAAAAACAGAAAATGATAGGGAAGTTAAGGTAACTGGAAGTCATAGCGTTTTTACAGTAAAAAACAATGAAATAGTGCCTATAATGGTTGAAGGATTAAAAGAAGGAGATTTTATTGTAGCACCATCAAAGTTACCTCATGTTGCAGCTTCTACTATAATCGAAGAGATATATAATGGCAATCAAGTTTTTCTTTCAAAAAATAAAAGTTTAGATATAGTTTTCATATTTTTAAGAGTTGTTTCTAAAAAGAAAGTCAAGCCAACAAATGGCTTTGTTTATGATATCTCAGTCCCTCATTGCGAAAACTTTGTTGGAGGCAGGGGAGGAATTTTTTTACACAATACAAAATATGACAGAGGTTTGGGAACAGATGTAGGAAGTCAAGGAGACTTATTCCAGTTAAAAGGCAAGGGAAAGAACAAGTTTTTCAGGTTAAGAAAATGGCAGTACAGAATTTCTACAGCTATTGAAAGAAATCTTAAATTAGCTTTGGCAGAATTAAAGAGAGTTGCTTCTTATTTGAAATTGCCTCAATCTGTTGAGGAAGAATCAGCAAGAATTTACACTTTAGCAGTCCAAAGAGGATTAGTAAGAGGAAGATCAATGGAGTCTGTAGTTGCAGGAGCTTTATACGCTGCTTGCAGAAGGCATGAAGTTCCAAGAACTCTAGATGAATTGTCAGAAGCTTCAGGAATTGACAAGAAAGAAATCGGAAGAACTTACAGATTTATCACAAGAGAGCTAGGAATTAGAATTTTACCTTCAAATCCAGTAGATTACATTCCAAGATTTGCTTCAGCTTTGAAGTTGAATGCAGAAACTCAGTCAAAAGCAGTTGATATTTTAGAACAAGCAGAAAATTCTGAATTGACTTCAGGAAGAGGGCCAACAGGAATTGCCGCAGCTTCACTTTATGTTGCAGCTTTGATTAACAATGAGAAAAGAACTCAAAGAGAAGTTGCAGATATTGCTGGAGTCACAGAAGTTACAATCAGAAACAGATACAAAGAGCTTCTAAAGAAATTAAAATTGAAAGAAATGGTTAAGAAAAAAGTTAAGAAGTAGTTTTTTAGATTTCAAAAAATTATACTGGCCAAGGAAATAAGTAACTGCTAATATCTCGTACAAAATTCTCGAGAAAAGGTTTATTTTTATTATAAAAAAGTTTTGCTTCATCTTCTATTAAATCTTCTATCCCATCTCTTGCAGCGATGTTAAGCCAATGTCCACAGTATTTTGTACGGTAATATGCATGCATTACTTCATGAGCAAAAGTCAAGACTTGTTCTTCAAATTTAATGTCTCTGCAAACAGTTATTGTCCAACTCAAGGGTTTTTTATTAGGTCCTGCAAATCCCTTTGCTCTTGTTTGGTTCCGATTAAATTCTTCGAAGACGATTTTATTTCCATCTCTTTCAATAAATCTTAAAAAATCTTCCTTATTAAATGGATAAGTGTCTAAAACAGTTTTGAGTGTTACTGCATCGGTTATTATCCAAGTTCTTTTTCCAATTCTACCCCAATAGTCTTTACGATATTTGAAACTTTCTAGTTCTTCCTTAGTTGGAATTTTAATATTCATAATGTTATAATAATTATATACTATATAAAAATTTTGTTTATACAATCACTAAATAGATAGTAGCTAAAAAAGTTAAGAAATAATTATCCTATCTTTTTGAAATTTTTATCAGAAATTCAACAGCTTTTTTTAGATCAGAAAAAACTCTTTTAGAAATTCCTATAAGGATAGGATCTAGAGACCCTTTTTCGTCAACATAAATTACTGTAGCTCCATTACAATAACCCATCGTTGCTTCTACAGCCATTCCCAAACAATTATTTTTATCTTTTGGCTGAAAAGCTAATACAACTTCGCATTTTTTAACAGCATTGAGGTCATCAGGAGCATATTCTGATTGTGAATGTTGCCTAGAATGTCTAACCGGATCATAAACGTCAAAGAATGGGCTAAGTTCTGTAAATACTTCTTCCCGCCATCCTGAAAGAGGTCCTGCTAAATATAGTTTTTTCATCAAATATTTAAAAGATTAAGAGTTTATTAGCATTTCTATAAACTTGTGATTAAACAACGACCAGATAAGTTCCAGCTATCATTATTATTGCAGCAGTAATCTTCTGAAAAAGATTATGTTCATGAAATAGTTCTCCACCAATTACTGTTGAAATCAAAGTATTCAGTCTTCTTAAAGTCATTATCAAGGACAATAGAGAAACTGGAGTTGCAACTGCAAATAAATAAAACAATTCAGATGATATTGTTAGTGCAGCTATTGCTATGATGGAAAAACCTGCAAATTTTATTGAAAACATTATGTCTTTCATTCCCTTATACACAAAAAATTGTATTAAAAGCAGGTGTATCGTCAAAAATAAAGTTGGTGCAATCAATAAAGTATAGACACTAGTATATTTCAGTATTACTTTGTCCATGACGCTACAAATGCTGCCTAAAAACATTGCTCCCATCAAAAACATCACCCACTTTTTTCCAGGCAAAGAAAACTTCATGCTTGTTTTCTTGACTTCAATTATGTATGAACCTAACAGCACTAATATTATTCCAATGCCCTGTATTCCATTTATCCTTTCACCTAAAAATAAAAAAGACATCATCAATACAAATATCACGGAAAAGTTCCTCAAAGGCTCAACTGTTGAAACCTCCATGTGCCTTGCAGCTCTGTTGCTCAGTATTATCGCAAAAGTAAGCAATATTGCTTTTAAATACATCAAAATCCAGACAAGCCAGCCAGCATTCCAGTCAACTTTTACAATTGACGGCAATAACATTAACGATACAAAAAGGTAGAGTGTTGTTGCATACTCTGTTGCATGTTCTTTAATCAAGATGTTTTTTCTTAGTATTGGCACAAAGGATATGAAAAAAGCAGCTAAAGTTACTAAATAGTACCATTCCATGTTAAAAAGCTAAAAGAACGTAATTTAAATAGATTTATGGTAATTAGATAGTGACTTCTAGGAAGTCTTCTGCAGCCTGTACGTTCTTGAATATTTTTCTTGCTTCATTTTCCATAGGCTTTGCATCCTTATATCTTTGAGAGAAATGTGTTAATATCAGCCTCTTTGCTTTTGCTTTTTTTGCTATTCCTGCTGCCATTATTGTAGTCAAGTGCTTTTTTTCCTTTGCTTTTTCCTTATCATCTGCCATATAAGTGCACTCTGAAATTAATAAGTCTGCATCTTTAGCAATTTTGTAGCAGTTGTCGTTGATATAAGTATCTAAAACAAATACAATTTTCTTTCCTGGAACTGTATAAGTTACCTCTTTAGCTTTAATCTTCTTTCCGTTGAATTTTATATCCTTGCCTTTTTGCAAATCGCCAACAATAGGACCTTCTTTAATTCCAAATTTTTTTAATTTATCAATATTGATTCTTCTTCTGTCTTTTTCCTTGAAGGCATAAGCCAGACATTCAATTCCATGCTGCATTTTTGCAGCTTCAATGTAAAAATCATTGTTTTCAAAGAATTTTCCTTGGTTTACTTCAGTTATTTTTATTTTTAATAAATCTCCCCTTAAAGGAAAAGCTTCTACCATCTTTCCAAAATTTCTTTTAGTTCCTTTGGGCCCATAAATTTCTAGAACTCCATGGTATTGGTGTCCTATCAGGCTTTGTAATAATCCTGGCAGCCCAAATACATGATCTCCATGCCAATGCGACAATAATATCTTTGTTATTTTAGTCGGGCTCATCCCAGCTACTTTTATCTGCCTCTGGATGTTTTCCCCGCAGTCAACTAGTATATTTTCATTCTTGTAGCTAAGCAAAAATCCTGGATGGTTCCTTTCCTTTGTCGGCATCATGCATGACGTACCTAAAAATGTAACTTTCATATTCTCTTTTTAGAGAAAGGCTTTTAAATACCTTTCCTTTGATTTTAGTTATGTCATCAAAGAAGCAGGGAGCTTCGCCGATTAATTATGTCGAAAGCGATACTCCTTCTACAGAAAAGATAGAAGCATTTCTGCTAGATAGTTCTATTTTCTCAAAAGACACTCCTGCTGCTCGTTCATCATATGACGCTTCAAGATTTGGAGAATTGAAAGGAAACAAGCTAGTATATTCTTTTGTCGAGGCCCTTTACTTAGTTGAAAAAGAAAAGATGTTAGTATATTCTGGAAAAAAACTATTGGATTTTGATAAGTTGTTCAATAAAATAAGAAAAGTAGAACCTAATTTGTTGGTAAGATACACTGTCTTCAAGGATTTAAGAAGCAGAGGCTACATTGTTAAAACTGCCTTGAAGTTTGGAGCAGATTTCAGAGTCTACAGCAAGGGAATAAAGCCAGGTGAAGACCATGCAAAGTGGGTTGTCTATCCTGTTCATGAAGGAAATGAACTAACTTGGTATGAATTTTCAGCAAAAAACAGGGTTGCACACTCAACAAGAAAAAATCTTTTAATTGGAATTGTAGATGATGAGTTAGATGTCACTTATTACTCTATAGCTTGGACAAGACCTTAATAATAAGGATTACCAATTTTTTTACATTCTTCTAAATATGGGCAATAGTCACATCTCCACTTCTCAACCCAGTCAGGAACATCAGGTATTTGATTATTTTCAATCTGATATTTTAGTATTCTAAAAAATTCCAATAATTCATTTGCACTTTTTTCATCATACTCTATTTCAAATTCTTTTATATCCTGGGTATTTTTGCATTCATATACGATTAATCCTTTTTTTATTTTGAAAAAATGCATGTATAATGTTACTTGCTTGATATGGTCTGCATCAGGTTTATTCAACATTCTAAACTTGGTTCCATTCACGCTTTTAAAATCAACAACAACTTTCTCATTTTCAATTTCAACTATCGCATCTGCTCTCCCTCTTATTAAATCATTTTCTGGAATAACAACTTCAATATCTTTCAAGTCTCTTATTATACCCTCTTTTGTTAATGCTTCTCCTAATCTTGTATGGACAAAGTCTCCATTGTGCATTATTCTCAATATTCTTGGCTCAGTTTCTTTTTTAGGATATTTTTTGAAAGAAAAATATATTCTTCTCGGGCATTGTCCAGCATCAGTTGCATAGAATCCTTTCCTGTCTCTTTCAACATTCTTTTTCTGATAATAGCTGTCAATATGCTCTTTTAGCATAATCTAAAAAGACCAACTTTCTTTATAAAGCTTTTCAGGCAGTTTGTCTTAAATGGCAAAACTTAAATATAAATTAGCGTAGTTCTAGATTATGATTGAGAACAGAGACAAGATAATGGACTTTGTAAGGAGCAATGGTCCGGTTCTACCAGTTCAAATTTCTAGAGAACTCAAAATAGATACATTTTTTTCAGGAGCAATGCTTTCAGAGTTGGTAGCTAACAAGCTCGTTAAAATAAGCAGCGCAAAAATAGGTGGCTCTCCAGTCTATTATATAAATGGTCAGGAATCTAAATTAGAAATTCTGTATAAAAGCTTGCCAGAAAAGGAAAAAGAAGCCTATAATTTATTGAAAACAAACAAAATTTTAAAAGATTCTGAATTAGAGCCTTCAATAAGGGTTGCTCTCCGTTCAATAAAGGATTTTTCCATTCCAGTCATGGCAGATGTAGGAAAAGGAGTTGAGCAATTCTGGAAATGGCACCTGACTTCAAACGAAGAAGCAGATTCAATTTTAAGATCTAAGTATTTAGGCAAAGAAGA
The DNA here is from genome assembly GCA_035289925.1 of Candidatus Nanoarchaeia archaeon. Lineage (GTDB taxonomy): Archaea > Nanobdellota > Nanobdellia > SCGC-AAA011-G17 > DATDVL01 > DATDVR01. The sequence continues at coordinate 30,352 of DATDVR010000013.1, forward strand.
ATTAAAAACTCATGTTGAAATCAAGAAAGAAGATGTTAAGCAACAGGAAATAAGTCCATTGCAGGTAAAATTAGCTGAAGAAAAGCCAAAAGCTGCAAGAAAAAGAACTTTGACTGATGAATTCTTAGAAGAAGTAGAAAATTATCTGAGGAAAAACAATATTATGATTGTAAACAAGCTTGATGTAAAGAAGAACAAGGAATCTGAGATGATTGTTTCTTTTAACTCTGAGCTAGGAAAACTAACTTATCTGTTGCTTGCAAAGAACAAGAAAAAAGTCTCAGAAATAGATTTGAGTTTGGCATTGAATCAAGGAAATATAAAAAAACTTCCAGTTTTGTTTTTGTCTAAAGGTGAATTGGCAAAAAAGGCAAGAGAAAGCTTGAATTCAACTTACAAGGGCATTTTGTTCAGGAAGATTTAAAGATAATAGTAGTAGGTTTTCAAAGTAAAGATTTATAAAGGTGTAGTGCATTACAAAATTCAAGATGAAAATAAAGATTTTTGCCTTGCTGTTAATTTCAGTATTTCTTTTAAGTGCATGCTCTGCAAAAACAACTCAAAATTCTGGTTCAGCGCCACTTACAGGCAGCACAGTTTTATCTGATGAAGAGTTGGCAAGCAATGACTGCAACGTAGCTGTTTCTGCTCTTGAAAAAGAGTTGGAAGGCTTGAAAGTTCAATTGAAGGAAACTGAAAGCGAGTTCTTGAAAGGTGTAAGGGCTCTTGACAAAAATCCTAATCCTGAAGATGAGGCAAAAATTAACGCTTTAGGCGACCAACTTCCAGAACTAAGGAAGATGATTGAAAACTTAGATATAGCTTTGAAAGAGAAAAAAGCTTCCTGCAACTAAATACTTATAAACCCTATTTTTATTGCTTATTTCTATGAAAGATTACATATTTATTTTAGGTCGAGATACAGAATTAAGCTTGCTCGAGATAGTTTCTTATCTTAAGGCTCGCGGCATAAACTTCACTATAAAAGACCATAATGAGCATTATGCTTTATTCTCCTTGTCTACCTTAGATATTTCCAAAATTTCAAGCTCTTTGGCAGGAACTATAAAGATGGGTGAAGTTGTTGATAACCTTAATAATCTCTATATGGGTGATAAAAACAAGATAGTCTATTCTTTGAACATTTTTGGTGCTGATGAAGAATTTGTTTCTTCAGTTGAATCAGAGCTAAAATCCTACTTCAAGAAGGAAAAATTAAAGGCCATAACAAGGAAAAATTTGGAAAGAAAGCCTTCTCGCTCTTCAAACATTGATTTGGAGCTTATTTTGTTCAAGAACAAGGTTGCAAAAGTCTTGGCTGTCTTTAATCCTAAAGAATACAAAGCAAGAGATGAAAAAAGGCCGTATTTTGATGCAGCACAAGTCATTTCTTTAAGATTGGCTAAGATTTTGATTAACTTGGGCCAGTTGAAGGAAGGTCAAACAATGCTTGATCCATTCTGCGGCACAGCTTCAATAATGCAAGAAGCTGCTCTTCAAGGAATCAACACAATAGGCATTGACAATGACAAGAGAACTTTAGACCAGGCTGAAAAAAATCTTGAATGGCTTGGAAAAAAATACTTTGAAAACTGGAAATTGATGCCTGGAGATGCAAGAAAATTAGCTTATTATGTGAAAAAAGTTGACTCTGTCGTTACTGAACCTTATCTAGGTCCATACTTCAAGGAAAATGTTCCATATGACTTTGCAGTCAAGCTTAAAGCTCAGCTAGAAAATCTTTATACTGCTGTCTTAAAAGAGATTCACAAAGTTGTAAGAAACAAAGTAGTCTTCATCTTCCCAAGATTCAAGACAAAAATCAAGCAAAAAGTCTCGTTGAACATTGACAGGATATTGCTAAATTCAGGATTTAAAGTTTATTCACCTTTAGATTCAATTAAAATACCTATCCCTTACTATCACAAGCTAAGCCATGTTGAAAGATTTATCTACATCCTTGAAAAATGCTAAGCAAATTACAAAAAGAATTAAGGAAGCATGCTCAACCAGAAAAAGTAGCCATTTATCAGAATTTTTTTAAAACTGGCAAAGGAGAATATGCTGAAGGAGACATTTTTATCGGGGTTATGGTTCCAAATACAAGAAAAGTAGCTAAAAATTTTATTTCAATAGATTTAAATGATTTAATTCCAGTTTTAGAATCAAAAATTCATGAAGATAGAATGGCTGCATTATTAGTTTTAGTTTATAAATTTGAAGAAGCTTTAGAAAAAGATAAAAAGGAAATAGTTAATTTTTATATTAAGCATCATTATGCTGGGAACAACTGGGATTTGATTGACTGCATTGTAGATAAAATATTGGGCGTGTGGCTTTTTGATAAGGACAAATCAATTTTATATAAGTATGCAGAATCTTCTAATTTATGGGAAAGAAGGATGGCAATAATTTCAACTTTTTATTTTATTAAAAACAACAAGTTTGAAGACACCTTAAAGATATCTGAAGTGCTTTTGAATGACAATCACGACTTGATTCATAAAGCAGTAGGATGGATGTTAAGAGAAGTGGGAAAAAGAAATCAGGATGTTGAGGAATCTTTTTTAAAAAAGCATTATAAGATAATGCCTCGAACTATGCTTAGATATGCTATAGAGCGTTTTTCAATTGAAAAGAAGAAGTTTTACATGACCAAATAGTTTCTAAATTCGTAAATCTTAAATACTTTAAAGCCATATAACCTAATACTATAAACAACAGTAAGGGGGTTAAAATGACAGAGAGGACAGGAGAAGACTCACACATTGTGTTTGTAGGTAGTAAACCATTCATGAATCCGCAGTAAGTTAAATCTTGGCGGCCTGATTTATGTAACGGGAGTCGTTATGCAGTTTACTACACAAGGCGCAAGTGAAGTTACAGTAAAGGCTAGGGGGAAATTTATCTCAAGAGCAGTTGACATATCTGAAGTTGCAACAAAGAGATTCTTGGAAGGACAGGTTGCTGTAAAAGACATTAAGATAGACAGCGAAGAGTTTGAAAACAATGAAGGAAAGAAAGTAAGAGTCTCAACAATAGAAATAGGCATTGCAAGGAAGCAATAAAGTTTAAATAGCTAATTTGTCTAGTTTTTCTTAAAGAGGTGTATGCTTATTGATTTGGGAAGATATAATCTGGTTCATAGTTTCCTGCTTGTTTTTAGTGCAAGGTGCAAAGTATTCTGTAAAGTCAATAGCAAAAATTGCTTACGCTCTTCATATAAATGAATTTTTAATATCTTTTGTAATTTTGGGCATAGTTTCTTCTTTTCCAGAGACTTTTGTAGGCATTGCCTCTGCTTTAAAAGGAGATGCAAGGATTGGAATTGGAACTTTGTTAGGAAGCAACATGGCAGATTTAAGTTTGATTTTAGGTTTGATAGTTCTTGTTGGCGGTAATATTAAGGTTTCTCAAAAAGTTATGAGATATGATTTTTTCTTCATCACATTGAGCATCTTCCCCATACTGCTTGCCTTGGACGGACAATTATCAAGATTAGACGGCTTCATTTTGATCGCATCTGGCTTGCTTTTCCTTTATCATTTGTTGAAAAATAGGATTCATATACCAAGAAAATTTGATGCAACAAGAAAAGATTTCATGATTAACTCAGCAATATTCATGATTGCAATAGCAGTATTGATGATAAGCTCAACTTATGTTGTCAAGTATGCAAGTTTATTGGCAATTGATTTTTTAGTACCTCCATTTTTGATAGGCGCTATTTTAGTTGCTTTAGGAACTTGCCTTCCAGAATTGGCTTTTTCAATAAAATCATTGAAGGATGGTCATTCTGATTTGGCCTTAGGAGATTTGTTAGGAAATGTTATTGTAGATGCTACTTTGATGATAGGAATTGTAGCTTTGATAAGTCCTGTTCAATTGAAATTCTTGTTGGTATTTATCATAGGAATTTTCATGTTGATAACTTTGTTCTTTGTTATGTCCTTTATTGAGAATGGCCATGTCATAACAAAAAATAAGGCAATAGCCCTGGTTTTGATTTACATAGCTTATGTTATTTCTGGCTTGTTAATTAAAGGCATTGCCTAAATTAGAAAAAATTCCCAGTTCTGACTTGCTTCCTGGCTTCATGACTGATTTCAAGTATCTTCCAGCTTCTTTGTTTCTCCAAAAAACATTTCCATACTCTTTTTTCATCTTATTTCTTAACTCATCTGCTCTTTTCATTGCTAATAGATAAGAAGGAACATACATAAGGCTTTCAGGAAGTATATGATGCAATTGCCAGTAAGCTCCTGGTATTTCAATGTTCATGCATTCTTTTATTTTGTCTGCATAATATTTGTTGCAGTCTTCAAAATTTAGATTTTTTCTCCAGTAGTCTATCCTGAAAAGGGAATTTGCGCAGTAAAAAACTGTCGCATAGTCTCTTATGAAGCTTAATCTCGCAACTATTTCTTCTGAAGTTTCTTCATCTATTTTTGCTTCTTCCATCAAATAAGTCTTGTCCTGTATGAAGTCTTCCAAGAATGTTGAGAATGTTTCGCATAAGCCATTGCTTATTATGTATTTGCTCCAATAAGGCAGTTTTTTGTCAATTGAGATGAAGTGTATTGCATGCCCAAACTCATGATGTATGGAATTTAGATCATTTATAGGATTTTCAGCCTTGAAGCTTACTCTTACATCGTCTGGAATTTTTACACCAGAACAGAAAGGGCTTGGATATTTTCCTTTCCTATTAGCATCATCAACTTTTATCATGTTAAAATCAAAGCCCATGCCTTCAATTGTATTTTTTACAATTTTTAATGAATCTAGGTTCTTCAATTTTATCTTTGCGAATATGAAGTTTCTCATGAAGTACATGTCATCATAATATTGCTGTTCTCTTCCAAGTATTTCATAACTGTATTTCTTCCATTGTCTTAAAAAATTAGCTTTTGTATTGTCTTTTAGATCTTTTATGACAGAAATTAATTTGTTCAGACTTATTCTATGTTCGTCCAAGTAAGTCTGCAATGGATTTAGCTCATATTGTGAATATATTTTTGTTGCTTTGTCAAACTTGTCCTTGATTAATCTGGAAATTAAAGGAGTTTTTTTTATGAAATCATCAAAAACTTCTTTTCTTTCCTTGTCGTTAGCTTTAAAGCTCCACTGTCTCCATGTGCTCCAGTTTACTTTGTGCTTTTTGTTGCTTATTTTTTTGTTCCTTTCTTCCTTTAGTCTCAATGATAGTTTGTAGGTTTTAGATCCTGCAACTTCTCCAACTGAGGCCCAATATAGTTCAACTGGCTTTTCAAAGTTTTTCAAGAAATATTCGTTCTGCTTTATGTTCTTTTTCTCAAGTTTGGCTATATTTGCTTTACTGAATTTTAATCCAACTTCCATGTTGAAGTACTCTTTTGCTAGATTATTGCCAATCTTTTCCTGTTTCACACACCATTGGTTTAAATTCATATAATCTGTTTGTAATTCTAAATTTATAAAGTTATTGACGCCGAAAATCTTACGGAAACAAGACAAACACCTTGTTAAAGTTTATAAATAAAATAATTCTTTAACTATTATGACCAATAAAATTTCTTATCCAGATAAGTCTGAAATGCTAGCAGAAGAATGTGGGATTCATTTAGGCGATGGCTATATGGATATCAAGAAAAACAAATGGGGAATCCATTATGAATATTCTTATTCTGCCCATGCTATAGAAGATAAACCCTACTCGCAATACGTAGAATCCTTAATGAAAAGTTTATACAATTTATCTAATGGTTACAAGACTTTACATGGAAACGAGTTTAGACTTTGTTATAACAGTAAAGAATTGATAAATTTTAAGTTGGCTATAGGAATGCCTTTAAGTCCAAAAGAAAATATGAAGATTCCTACTTGGATTAAAGCAAAAAGAAATTTATTAGCTACCTTTCTAAGGGGTATATTTGATACCGATGGCTCTTTGATGTTCAAAAGTAAAAATGATAGACTTCATGATTATCCTAATATTTATTTATCTTTGAAAGATAAAAGTCTAATTAATGAAATAAAAGAAGCATTGCTAACATTTAATCTAATTACTTCTTATTGTAAAGTTATAAGTTTTGATAAAAGAACAAATAAAACTTATTTAAAATACGGTTTATGTTTATCTGGAATAGAAAAATTAACTAGTTTTATTAATGAAATTGGATTTAATAATGAAAAACATTTAACTAAGTATAAAATTTGGAAAAGATTTGGTTTTTGTCCTCCTAAAACAACTTTGAATCAAAGAAAAAACCTGCTTAAGGGTACATTGAATATTAATTTGTTTAAAAAATGAATGTCTCGGATCAGATTTGAACTGACGGTCAGCGCCTTATGAGAGCGCGGTCCTAGCCGGGCTAGACGACCGAGACATAAAAACAATTAAAAGTCAGAGCTTTTAAAAGGCTTTCTATCTAGCTGGCTTTGTTAAATAAGTAGCTTCTGTTAAATAAGTCAAGTGGTTGTTAAGAAAGTTGCCTTTTGTTATGAGTTCAACAAGTTCATCAATCTCTTTTTTTAATGATTTTTTGCCCTCGCAAAGCCTACCAAATTGATTTACAATATTAATGACTTGGTCTTTTCCAGCTCCTTTTTCCATTGCATAACTTAATTTAGTTGCTAATCCTGGCAATGCAATATGGACTTTTTGCCCTTCAAACTCGTCTTCCTCAACCGTAAATTTTGCATATTTGGCTTTTATTTGACTAGAATACCTTGCTATATAACTCATCCCAAGACGTGATAAAACAGGCAATATTAATCCCCTTTCATATATTCCTGCATAAGCAACATCGCCAGAAATTGTCGGTATGTCTTCTTCTTTTAGAAGTCTTGTTATTAAAATTTGGGCGTTGATAGTCTTATCATAATTTTCATATTCTATTTGATCGCTTACTCTTTTTCCGAAGTCTGAATCTCTTTTTGTTTTAAATCTTCTTTTTACTTTTTGATGATATCCATTAAAAAATTCTTCTTGTTCTTTTACTCCTTCGCTTACATATACTGCCTTGAATCCAGGAAGACTTTTTCTTCCCTTGTGTAGAGTTTCAACATAAATCAGGATTTTGCCTTCGAGATTAAGAATATCACCCTTCTTCAATTCAATAAGCATCAATTTTTTAAGCAAGTTATGTTATTTAAACCTTTCTTTTGCAACCACTTAAAAGTTTAGTCACATGCCAACAATTAATTTCAATAAATATCCAACATAATAGGCTATGGTTGCTGCAGCCCCGCCTATGAATACAGTTTCAAAAACAGAAGTAAACAAGTTTTTCTTTGTAATCTCCATCTTTATTATGCCTATTATTGACAACGAAATTAATGTCATTGCAACTGCAGTTTCAAATGTCTTTTCCTGGAAGTAAGGTATAAAATAAGACAGGACATAGGACAATAACGGAATCAATCCTATCAATACAAAGCTTAAGTATGTTATTCTTGCTGTCTTCCATGGATTTTTTCCATCTTTAATCAATCCTAGCTCATCAGTCATCATTGTGTCAACCCATATTTTTTTCCTTGCAGTTATGATTTTCACAACTTTTTCTAATAATTTTCCTTTGAAGCCTTTTTTCCTGAATATTGCTCTTACTTCATCTCTTTCGCTTTCTGGTATGTACTTTACTTCCAGCTCTTCATTTTTCCTTTCTCTAGCGATATAGTCTTTTCTAGCTATTTCGCTCAAGAAATTTCCGCATGCCATTGAAAATCCGTCTGCTATCAAGTTTGCAAATCCAAGAATTATTACAACTAAAGGCGATAGTGAAGCTCCAGTAGCACCTGCAACAACAGCAAAGGTTGTAACAGTTCCATCAATTGCGCCATAGACAAATTCGCCAAGATATTCACCATCTTTTTTTCTTACTTCTTTTTTGATTCTTATCTTTTTATGGGATTTAAGAACTTTAGATTTTACCTTCTTTTTCCTTTTCATATGATAAATTTTAGTAAATTTCCATTTATAAATCTTGGTTTAAACTATGTAATAAAGAAATTAGAAAGCTTTTCTTATCTCTTCGCTTGTTTGTTTTAATTCAGCACTTGAAACTTTTTTTCCTTTCCAGTGCTCTAGCCCATCTCCACTAAATCTGGGTATTATATGGACGTGCACATGATAAACAAGCTGCCCTGCCAGCCTTTCGTTGTTGACTCCAATGTTGTATCCGTCAGCGCTTATAGCTTTTTTTATCGTGTTTGCTATTTTCTTTACTGCTTTTATTAGAATTCCAAGCTCTTCATCGTCTGTCTCGCTGAACTTGTCGCAGTGCTTTTTAGGGACAACTAATGTGTGTCCTTCATTTATGGGATTTATGTCTAGAAATGCAATTACGTCATTGTCTTCGTAAATCTTGTTACAAGGTATCTCGCCTTTTGCTATCCTGCAGAATATACATCCTTCCATATAGTTTAGACTTATTTATGACTATAAAAAACTTTTTAACTTAAATTAATGGACCTGGCGCGATTTGAACGCGCAGTTTACGACTTGCGAAGCCGTCGTCTTAACCGGGTTCGACTACAGGCCCTTAAATCAGATCAAAATTACGATATTTAAAAAAGCATCGAATTATCTTCTCTTTACTTCTACTAAAAAAGTCGAAGGATTAATAAGTTTTATCTCAGCTATCTTATTTTTGCCCCAATCCTTCGTAATCTCTTTTGGAAATCTAAAGAAATAAGCTTTGCCATCAAAATTTACAGTTCTTTCCATAGTAATTAGGCTATCATCAATAATCTTCTGTATAGTCCATAATTTCTCTAGCCTTTCTGCTTGTTTGTTGTCAAGATATTCTTCATCGCACTTGTTGCACTTCCAGACATCATAGCTAAAAACCAGCCCTTTGTAGTTTTCTTTTCTAAATACCCTTCGGGTTAATTTTCCACAGCATTCAATGCGTCTTTCAAATGCTTTCTTGTCTACTTTAAAATCAATTCTCTCGAAAATTCCATGTCCTTTTACTTTGTATTTTTTCTCCATTTTATTTCCTATTATAAAGCCTTTTCTGCCATTCTGAAGACTTATACGCTGTTTTGACAATTGCTTTTCCTTTGTTGTAGTTGAATATTATCGTAAGATATCCTATGTTTTTGGCTATTGCCATGTAAATTGCTTCTTTTATCTTGAAAAATTTTATTTCAAATCCAAGCAAGGCATCTACTACTTCTTTTCTGGAGGTTCTGTGTTTTCTGAATATTTTCTCTTCTACTCGCTTCTTCAAGATTACCGAACGTATAATCATTAGTGTACTCCATGTAGTACTATAGGATATACTACTTATTTAAACCTTTCGCAAAATTATGAGTCTTTCTTTAATATGCCTTTGCTAAGAAAACTTGAAATCTTTACATTTGTATTAAAAGATTTGCAGTAATCATGGAAAAAGGTGCACTTCAGACTCTATTTTTCGGATTTTTTTTAGAAATGAAAAATGGACACGAGGGGATTTTCCCAACTTTTTATAGTTGTTTTGAACCCCTGGCCTGACGCATGCCATGCGCCCGTTTTTGGCGATATTTAGTATCTCTACCAGGCTGAACTACGTGCCCATTTAGAATTAATTATTTTAAAGGGTTTAAAAGTTTAACTAAAAGCAAAATATTTATAACCTCTTTTCAGCACATAATCTTTATGAGGTGCCTTGTTTTAGCTTTTGAAACTTTAGACGACTTGCCTACTGGTTGGAAGAAATTGAAACATATAGATGCTTATGGTCGGAGTAAGGTTTCTGGAAAGCTGCCAAAAAATATCAAGGTTTACAACAAGTTTTTTGAGACAAACAATTATAAAAAAGGGCGTTATGACTTATGTTTTATCAAGCACCCAGATCCATGGGGAGAGCCTAGAAATTGGATGCAAGCTATAGCAGCAATTGGAGAGATTTTAAAAGAATTCTATCAAAAGATGGGTAGATACATCAATAATAAAATCCCTTTGAGAACACTCTGAAACTTTACTTTACAATCTTACCAGCTTTCTCAAATGCAAGCTCTTTATTCATTAATTTTTCTAGAACTTCTTTCAGCTCTTTAACCTTTACTCTTATTTGCCGACTTGTATCTCTATCTCTCAATGTACAGTCATTATTCTTCAAACTGTCATAATCAATTGTGATGCAGTAAGGAGTCCCAGCTTCTGCTGCCCTTAAGTACCTTTTTCCGATGCTTCCAGATTCGTCATAGTCAACGACAAACTCATTTTCAAGAATTGCTTTCACTTTCTCAGCGAATTTTGGCAGTTTGTCTTTCTTCATCAACGGAAAAACAGCAACATCTACAGGAGCAATATGGTAAGGAATTTTAAATATGGTTTTTCCTTCTTTCTCGTCTTTCTTGTCGTAAAAAATGTCCATTAAAGCAAACATTGGCCTGTCAGTTCCAAAAGCAATCTCCAAAATATGCGGAATATATTTCTCGCCATTTTCTCTATTTGCTTCAAGACTTTGTTTTGAGAACTCCATGTGCTTCTTCAAGTCATAGTCAGTCCTATCATGTACTCCACAGCATTCAGTCCAGCCAAAGCTGTTTAAGTTAATTTCAATATCCCATGCATCGTCTGCGTAGAAAGCTCTTTCATTCTCTAGATGCTGCCTTATCCTTATCCTTTCCTTAGGAATTCCCATGTTCAAAAATTGAGTGTAAGCTAGATGCAAGCACCAAGCATAAGCTTTTGATTTTAAGTGTTTATGTTTCAAGGCATCTTCCAAAGAAATATCTTCAACTTTCAATTTTTTATCTTGGTGATGGCCAGTATACAATGGCAATTTGTCTTTTTTTATTGTTTCATATTTTTCCCAGTTGTTTTTTTCCTTAGGATCAACAAATATTTGCGCTTCAGCTTGAGTAAATTCCCTGCATCTTAATAGATGTTGTCTTGGACTTATCTCGTTTCTGTAGGCTTTTCCAATTTGGAATACTGCAAAAGGTAATTTCCTGAAAAAATCATTTAATCTTTTGAAAGGAAGATAAGTTACTGTAGCTGTTTCAGGTCTTAATGAGAAAGGCTTGCCTGCAACTTCCGTCTTCATCATCAAGCTGAAAGTTTTTACTTCATCCTTGAAGTCATTTTTGCAGTTAGGGCATTTAATCTTGTTTTTCTTTATGAATTCAATCATTTCTTTGTCTTTCATTGAAGCAGTGTCAGCATCTTTTGATTCTTCAATCAATTTATCTGCCCTGAAAACAGACTTGCACTTTGAGCATTCAACAATCTTGTCTTTGAAAGTGTGTAAATGTCCAGAAGCTTCCCATACAACATCCGGAACAACAGTAGGGCATTCTAGTTCTCTGAAGCCGTTGCTGAAAAATAAACTTCTTACAGAATTTTCAACTTTGTTTTTTAGTAATTTTCCTAAAGGACCATAAGCATAGAATCCAGCAACTCCGTTATATATCTCTGGAAAAGGACCGTAGACAAAGCCTTTGTTCTGCATAAACGCATTAAAATCAGCTAAAAACTTGTCGTTCTTCATGACACTATAGAATTTATCTTATCTTTTAAACTTTACTGATTATATACAAAATATGACTAGCCATTCTCGCGTATTATTATAATTCGCCGTCCTTGAGGTCTGCTAAAACAAACATTAATAAATAAACTTAGAATTAGTCATTTATGGTTCCTAAATTAAAATTTGGGGTAATAAATTTTGATGGAATGATTAAAATGATTAATAGTTTTCTTCTTCATTCTGGAAATGGCTTTGATTGGAGTGGTGTTTATGCAAAAGAATATCCCGAATTTGGTAAATTAATGGGTAAAATTCATACTTCTGAAGAAACTAAGAGATTAAGCGAGGATTTTTTTAGGAATATCTATGATTCAAGGATAGGTGAACTAACAAAGATTTCTAAAGACTTTCAGAAAGAATGGGATAAAAATGGAGAAGAACTTCTAATTGCCTTGTCTAAAGTTGTTGAAAAAGAATGGCCTGCAGATTGTAAAGAAATAAAGGCTTGGATTTCTTTAAATCCTATTTGTCCAAGATTTCTCGAAAAACGAGCTTTCGATTTATATTGGAGATTTTCTCCAGATAAAATGAAGGTTGTTGCTCTACACGAAATACTTCACTTTATTTGGTTTGAAAAGTGGAAGGAAATCTTTCCAAAATACCGCAAGGAAGAATTCGAAAACCCTCATTTGGTATGGAAATTAAGTGAGATGGTTCCCTTGTCAGTATTAAACGATAACCGAATTCAGGATATTTTCAAGCACGAACCATCCGTATATAATGAATGGAAATTCAAGCAAATTGAAAGGAAACCTTTATTGGAGCATCTTCAGGAGATTTACAATAAAAGAAGTTCTTTTGCTGATTTTATGAAAAAATCTTGGAAATTTGTAAAGAAACACGAAAAAGAAATCCATTCTATAAAATAACATGTGCCTTCGCCCATCCAAAAAATAGTGCCATCGCTACTTGCTCCTTTTAGTCGCACCACGCCCTGCGGGGCTCTCACTTCTTTCGGGGCTGATAACGGCGATTATATTCAATTTTATTTTTGCCCCCGTAACTTTGTAAATTTATTTTTATATTTTCTTTTCAGCGAAGGAGGGAGATATTTGTAATATTTTCTTTGAATTTCAAGCGGTTGTTTTAAAAAACATGTTGATAATATTCCTCTACAATTTTTTGAACCACACTTGCATTTTGTTTTCCATAATTCTTTATCAATTTGATCCATTGCATTAACGCCATAATCATAAGTAAATTGTTCGCCTTTCTTAACATCTCTCATGGCGTAAAATTTACTTCTTGCAATGGTTTCGTGTTTGATAAAAACATTTGGATCACAAGAGTGGTTTATGCAAACATAAGGATGAGTACCTACAACATATTTTCCACGCCCTGCATAATCAACATAAAATTCCTCTTCTTCAGAGAGTTTAGCATCTGGTTTGATTCTCAGCAGTTTTGAAATATCAACACTAAAAATCAATTCACCTCGCTTGAAATTCTTATTGGCGAACAATCCTTTTCCATGAATCTTAGACTTTTTTATTATGTACGACTGCATATATCCACCCCAACTATCTTGGCAGGCCTCATTCTAGACAATAGTCTTGTAAAAAATCCATCTCCGCATCCAAGATCAATAACGGTCTTTCCAGATATGTTATTTACTAGTCTTTTAAGCATTGGAATTAGAACATACTCCTTAGTTGGATTTAGCATTTTAGAATATTCGTCTGCAATTTTATCATATTGTTCTTTACCCATACCATCTGAAGAGCAACCCCTCTTAATAAAATTAATCTTTCATAGAGGCTCTATAAGATTTTTAAACTTTACTCTTTAATCTTAGTTTATTGGGTAATTTTAGACATTATTCAGCCAAAATCTTTATCGTTTCTCTTTGAACTTTAACAATTATATCTTTTACTTTTTGCAGTTCTTTTAAGTTTATGCTAGTTTC
>DATDVR010000014.1:0-2221 GCA_035289925.1 Candidatus Nanoarchaeia archaeon
AAGTTTGAGCAACAAAGTTGCGAGAAAGTTCACGGAGTGCGCTTTTCTTCAGAAGCAAGAGCAAGTAAATGTTCCAACATTGAGCGTTTGACAATTGCTTTTGAGGCATCAAAAGAAACTGCTCCATTTGGCCCCTTTAAAGATAATAATTGGACAGTTGTCAAACCTGTATCCGGATTGCTCAAATGATCATCAGCAAATTTTCCTGCTAAATTCATTGCATTTTGATAAGCAACTTGAGGACTATCTGCAAGAATTACTTTTTGTTCTCTTACATAATCTGGATATTTGACTCCAAAACCAGGAGAAACTCCACCATCAATTCCGAAAGTTGCTTGATATTCCATCATTTTCAAAATATGAAAATTGCTGGAATTTAAAAGTATTATTGGTATTTGTTTAGCAAAAACAAAGATTCTTTATTAGCATTTTCTTAAGTTCATCCCTTAAGTCTAAACCTCTTAATTGCCACGATGCAATTACCGATGCAAGTTTCTCATAATTTCCTTTTCCCGTCTCAGATCTGAAAGCTCCGATTATTTTTCTTACAAGCACAGGTTCTCTAATAGCTTGCTCTGCAAAATTGTTTGTAGGTTCTATACCTTCAATTTTTATGCACGTAAACCAATTTCCAAGATTGAAATTTATATATTTCACAACTGACTTTAATTCAGGGTATTTTGAATAATATTCTATAATTTCTTTTAGCTTGTCTGTCATCTCTGCATATTTTTTCAATCTTTCTTCTGATGTGTGAATAGTGGAATTGTATTCTTTTGTCTCATTGAATAGTTCAGTCAACTTTTCGTGCATGTTCTTGCCTGCGACAGTCAAAAGTTCCTTAGACTTTCTCAAAAGATGCGACCAGCATCTTTGAATATTAGCTAAAGCTAAGAAGTTATATGCCCTCCAACAGTCGCATATAACTGTTCCAGAATATTCTTTTCCAAGAATCTCTTCTAAAACATTGCTTCCTCTGCTGGGCCTTAAAACATAAAGAATATCGTTTTCTGTTCTAAATGCCCAAAGCCATTGATTTTTTCCAAGAACTGAAAAGCTTGTTTCATCAATGTATACTTTTGCAGAATTTTTTATTCTAAGTTTCATATCCTCATATTCTTTTTCAGCTGCTTTTGCAACTCTTGCAATTATTTCATTTAGTGCAGCAGGAGTTATCGTAAAAGAATGGCTTGTCTCTAAAAATGAGGCCGTCTTTCTTAGAACTCCACGAAGTAAAAACTTGATAGATACTACAAGTACCATCAAATTTACTCCAAAACTCCCTTCAAGGGGAGTTTTGTTTTGAGGAGGAATAAAAGTCTTATTGCAATCCAAACATTTCTTTTTATGAATCTCGTTCTCAACTATTTCTGGAGGAGCAGGCTCTTCAACTTCTTCAACTACTTGCTTGATGATTTTATCATCGGCAATATGATGCCCATGACAAAATGGACATTCATCAGTATCTATAATTTCTTTTCTCTGGGGAGCTTGATTTCTTGTTTTTCCAATATGGCCTATGGGTGCTCCTCGCTTAGAATTTTCTTTAGGTTTATTGCCTTGCGTATCTGGCTTCAGATGCTTGTTTGCCGAAAGGGGGGTGTTTGAGTTCTTGTATTTGGCAAGCTCTTTTTGAAGAGCAAGTATCATGTCTACAAGTTGTTCTTTTGAAAGGTCCATAAGCTTATCCCGCAATGCTGCCATTATTTCTCAACAAGTATAGCTTTAACTTTTTTCCCCTTCCAATGCTTCGGCACATACAACCTGGCACTGTTCCCGCCAGCTTGTGCAACTTTTTCTACTGCTTCATATCCCTTTAACTTCATTTCAATCAACGTTTTCATGTAGTTACAATGTAACTACTATGATTTAAATATTTGTATCCTGCAGCATATAGATTGAGATAAACTTCTAAGAAATAAGCAAATTAGCTAAACAAATACTATTATTGTAATGGAATGAATAGGTCAAAAAGCGCACGAAGTGAATTGTAACTAATCGCTGTTATATTCTCCTGATAGGGATTGATTTTTAGTGCAACGGTCGGCGAAGCCGAAAAAATCAAAGTCAGCTGGAGTAAAATAAGTATCAGAAAAGTATGGGCTGGTTCGATAGTATCTTTAGGGGTTTTAGGGGGTCGGCGTTTTTGGTTATTAACTATCAAATAGTAACATTTATAAAATTACTCTGCTCTCTATAGAATATGGACTATTATTTGCAA
>DATDVR010000015.1:0-6767 GCA_035289925.1 Candidatus Nanoarchaeia archaeon
CTTGGAGGATCAGCAACAAATGAACAGATAAACTTCACTGTTGTTACAAGAGCTGGAAATGAGTTAGGAATTGCGTCATACACCACTGGTGCAAACTTAACAAATGAAAGGTTTACATTGAAGGAACCAGACACAAATGAAGACCACTTAATTGGTTTATCTGACTATGGTACATACTTGGACTTGTACGACCCATCAACAGGCGGACAGGATGCTGAGACCTTGACAATAGAGTATCCATTGAAACAGAGAGGCGCAGAAGTCTTCGTAACAATGGGAGCAACAAGCACAACAAAGACTAAGTCAGGACAAATCTGCACAGTAGCTGACATTACACCAAACACAATGTTGGACACTGAAGTCGGATCAAGAGTGTCAGACTACAACCTAATCTTGGTTGGTGGTCCTTGTGCAAACGATGCAGTATCAAGAGTAGCCGGTTTCCCAACCTGCGACGCATGGAGCTACAAGCCTGGTGAGGCAGTAATTCAGCTAGCAGCAAATGGAAACAAGGTAGCAATGTTAGTTGCTGGTACAGATGCAATTGACACAAGAATGGCTGCAAAAGTTGTTGCAAACCATGAAGACTACAGCATGACAGGAAGCAAGGCTATGGTAACTGGAACATTCGGTTCACCAAAAGTAAGCGTTGCTGCTGGAAGCCAGTAAAAAGCTGAATAAGCTTTTTTCTTTTTTTTATATTTTTCTTTCATCTTTTTCGGCTTTGTTAAATAAGTAAGAAGTATGTTGGACCGACTTTTTTAGCAAACCCATCTTTTTCATAAACTTTTTAAACACTTAACTTCTAGATTGGGTAATGGAAGAAAGGACAAAGAAGATCATTGTTGGAGGCTTTATAGGCTTCATAATGGTTCTAAGCACATTTGCAGTCATATTTTACGGAAGTGGAAATGAAGTTGAGACATACAGGTACAAAAACAAGGTGTTCATCAATAATGGATATGGCTGGACTGCAGACATTGAAGGACTTAAAGTAACAATTGAAACAGATCCTAGAGAACTTGATTCTATAGAGGTTCCAGAAGTGAATGTTGCTCAGCTAAATTCAGGGCAGAAAGTCTACATGACAGTAAATCCTGAGCAGGATGGAATGGCAAAGTCAATAAGCTACTTCAACAGCTATGTAAGACCCTTTGTTTCTGTAACCTGGATAAATACATGCACAATTGACAATGAAAAATGCAGGGATGCGCCAATAAAGACATGCAGCGATGCAACAAATACTGTAAAAGTAATACAGTTTGAAGAAAATAATGAAACAAAGATAACTTACAATAATAATTGCTTGATAGTCCAGGGAAAAGAGCCAGAGCTTACAAGATATACTGATAGAATTATTCTAAAGATGCTAGGCCTTTGATGTTGTATGAATATTTTACAGGATTTTTAAGCTCAGCTATTATTGGGAGAAGCTTTTTCTTGCTTGAAGGATTTATCTGAATAGCGTTTTCAATGCAGGTTATCGCTGCTTTTGGCTTATTATCCAGAGCATAGGCTTTTCCAAGACTTACCCATAGAACATCAGAATACTTGTTTATTTCCAATGCTTTTTTAAATGCGTTTACAGCCATTTTAGAGTCTTTTTTGGCCATATAGCACCAACCTAAACCTAAATAAGCTCTGGGGTCATTAGGATTAATATTCAAAGCTTTATTAAAGTTCTCTATAGCTTTGTCATAATCTTTCTTGTAAGTGTAATAGATATTTCCCATATGGCGGTAAGCACGGACCTTGTTTGGATAGCTTTCTATGTCTTTTTCATACAATTCAAGATAGTCAAGTTGCTTTTTTTTGAAGAAATCAGCTCCTTTCAATTCCTGATAATGATGGATTGGGATGTTTGTCCTGAATATTTTTCCTTTTTTCTCAATAGATTCTTCAATGTATTCATGGACATTGCCTACAAACCTGAAGTCTGGATCTTTCTTGAACAACCTTACAATATTGCAGCTTATTGCACCATTAAAACCTTTTTTTAAATAGTCTTTTGCCTCGAAAAAATTCTCCATGGAAGCATTATTTGTGTAAGTGACCTGCAAAAAAGAATAAGCTAAAAATTCATTGCTTTTTGTGAGGTTTTTTATCTTTTCAACGTCTTCTTTTGCGATTATTTCATCCCCATCTATGAAAAATATCCAGTCTTTTGTTGCCTTTTCAATTACCAAGTTCCTTGCTTCACTAAAATCATCATTCCATTTAAAGTCAAAGACGTTTGAAGTGAATCTTTTAGCTATATCTCTTGTTGAATCTTTAGTCCTTGAATCTACTGCAACTATGATTTCATCTGCCAAGTCCTTGACTGAAGAGAGGCACTGCTCCAATAAAAGCTCTTCATCCTTGACAATCAAACAGACGCTTATTGACATAAGAATAACAGGTAAAGCAAGTTTTATATAGATTTCTACCAGCTTAAATCAAATGGAGCCAAAAATATTGGTTGGTTGCCCTACAGCAGACTACAAGGCTTACTGCCTAGATGAATATATAACAGCTTTGAAAAGCTTGACCTATAAAAACTGTGATTTCTTGATTGTTGACAATTCTAAAACTGATGATTATTGTGAAAGAATAAAAAAATCAGGGATAAAGGTAATTAAAGACAAATATCTGCCATTAGCGAAGCAAAGAATAATCAGCAGCAGGAATCTAATAAGGGAATATGCATTAAAGAATAACTATGACTATTTTTTTAGCTTAGAGCAGGATGTTATTCCGCCAAAAGACATAATTGAAAGGCTTCTTGAAGCTAAGAAAGAGATAATTGCTGGAGTTTATTATACAGAATACAAGATAAAAGGAAAGCAAGTGATAAGGCCCTTGATGTGGGAGAAGGTAAATGAAGAAACCTTGCAATTCATGACAGATCAAGCAGAGACAAATCAAGTGGTAAATGTTGATGTGACTGGACTGGGATGCATAATGATAAGCAGAAAAGTATTGGAAAAGGTAAAGTTCAGGGTTGAAAAAGAGAATGAGGCTTTTGACGACTTGTTTTTCTGCGTAGATGCTGAGAAAAATGGCTATAAAATCTATGTTGACACAAGCATAAAGTGCAAACATTTAATAAGAGGCATGAATTGGGAAAAAATTGAAAATGAAGAAAAACCAGGAAAAAAGAGTTAAATACATCTTTATAGGACTTTTTATTTTTCTAGCAATCATCTTGATATTTGCATTGGTAAGACAGCAAACAAAAGTAAATGAAAGATTTTTTGACTACAATGGATTCAAAGTCGAGAAAACTATTGAAGGATACAAGCTGGGATTGTATTTGAACAATGCGAAAGACCCTGTTTATTTAAGAATAAGGGAAGATCCAAGAGAAATTGACAATATTTCAATAGGAAGCAATGTAAAAAATGATATCTTGTCTAAAAAGCAGATATATACTGTAATAGATCCTGAAGAAAATTTAACTGGGGTGACTACTTTGGCTGCTTTAGAATTGGACAAGGTAATTGACAATCCTTTCTTGTTTAACATTCCATTGAACAGCGCGTTTGTAAAAGACTTCAAGAACTATCCTGTGAAAAATTGCCAGGATGTGGATGAAACTATTGGAATAATATGGCTAAGACTAGGGGAAGAGACAAAAGTTTACTCTGAAAATGGATGCGTGTTTGTTGAAGCTGACAAAGAAGAAAATTTGGTTAAAGCTGCAAACAAACTAGACTTGGTATTATTAGGCATGGCAAAATGAACAAAGAACTATTGGATATATTAGCATGTCCTAAATGCAAGGGGAATCTAAACTATAACAAGACTAAGTTGAGCTGCAAGAAGTGCAAGAAAGACTATAAAATAAAAGAAGGGATACCTATTTTTATATAGGCCTTTAAGATTATGAATCTCAAACAAAAACATCCTGAAACCTGTCTAGCAAAATGCTTGATGATATTACTTGAAAAGCTTAATAATAAAAAAATACGTGATTCTTATGAAATTGAACTTCTTATGTTTTCTTTAAGATATGAACGAGAAAATATTGCAAGAGGGCATTTAGAGAAAGTTATCAAGGATTTTAGAGTAAGAGTTGATTGGTACGCTGACTCAAAAATATTCTTTGATTTTTTAAATAAAATTAGATTGCCGATGCAGCTTTCATTTATTCATAAAAAGATAAACCTTAAATTAATTGATAGTCTCCTTGAAAGACCAATCATTCTCTATATTGACAGATTTTTTCTTTGGAAAAAGGAATTTGGTTTATATTATAAATACCATTATCCGCATTTTATTATTGTTAATAGAAAAATAAATAATTTTTATGAAGTTATAGATCCTGATGATGGCAAAGTGAAGAAATTAAGTTCAAAAATATTATTGAAAGCAATAATGGGGCTTAAAATTCGCTTGTGGATGAGCCCTCAAATAATTCAACTTAATTAACTTTATAAATCCTATTTTGTTAGATTTCTTTATGCCGCAGTCGCATAACTTGGTAGTGCGCCAGCCTTGAGAGCTGGTGTCCGCAAGGATGTACAGGTTCAAATCCTGTCTGCGGCGCTTAAACTATGGAAGACGAAATACTTGATTTGGTAAATGAAGAAGACAAAGTAGTTGGAAAAATAAGCAGGGAAGAAATGATAAAAAATGGCCTGCCAAAAGGACTTTCTATAAGAGTTGTAAATATATTATTATTCAATAATGAAGATGAACTTTTAGTTCCTCAAAGATCTGATAATAGGAGAATGTTCCCTGGAAGATATGATTTTTCTTGTGGCGAGCATGTCAAAGCAAGCGAGTCTTATTTAGATGCTGCAAAAAGAGGCATGGAAGAAGAATTAGGATTAAAACTTAACTTAAAAGAGATTGAAAAGCTTGGACCTAAGGATGGAGTAAGCTCTTTCATGAAGATTTATTCTGCAAATTATAATTTTCCTATATTAAAATACGATAAAGAAGGCATTAAAGAATTAAGATGGAGATCTTTAAGCGAGCTAGAAGATATAATGGCTAGAGAACCTGAAGTTTTCAAACCTGATCTGCCAATAGTGATTAAATATTATATTAATTCTAAAAATTTAATAAAAAAACAAATAAAAGAAAGTTTTTACTTTCTCTTTACCAAGAAGTAACCTACTATAACGATTATTGCAAGCACCAAGATTATTATCCATGTGCTTGAACCTGCTGCTGGTGTAGGTCCTGTTACTGGCTCTTCCTTGACTGGTGGAACATATCCTTCTTCTCCAGGCTGTGCTAATGCAATGAAGCTTAAGTCTGCTCTTCCTTTAACGTCAAAGCCATGCAATGTTATCTTCAAGTCGTTGTTACCATCTGCATTCAAGTCAACATCTTTACTGTCGCCTTTTGCCATTATTAATGTCTGAGGAGTTGACTCAATTTCTAATGTTACTCTTTCATCCTTGATGTCTCTTATTGTAATCTGATGGTCTTCATTATTGATTTTAAGCCTTGCAATTGCTCCATTTGCCATCAACCTGCTTGTGGCAGTTGCTGTTGGAATTGCACCCAAGTCTGCCATTGAGCCTGAGCTGATAAATGTCTTTGCTACAGTCTTTTGCGCTCCAGATGTTACACTTGGAGGAGCTCTTGCTCCTTGCTTCCTTACTACTTCAAATGTGCCAGAAGTGCTGTTCTGGTTTCCTGCACCGTCCATTACAGTGCAGTTTACATTATATACACCAAGCTCACTTGTTGAACTGTAAACTAATGTTTGGTTGTTTGCATATGACTGCGATAATGGTGCCAAGGATGTTAGCCCTGCCGGCTGTATGAACAAAGATACATTCAAGCCAGGTATCAACGCAGATGCTCCATTAAAGTTGTCTGAACCAGAGCATGTTATTGAGACTGAATCTCCGTATGGAACACTAGCTAAGCTGAAGCTTATGTTTGCATTTCTTGGCCTTGTTGAGTCTATCACAATCATGTTCCTTATGTTTGCTGAGTTTACATTACCTGCAGTGTCTGTGCAGTTTGTGAACCATGAGTAAATTCCTTGTCCAAGATTTGTGGTTGCTGTGAATGCTGTAGTTGTCTGGTTTGTCACGTTTGTAAGTGTCAAGTTGTTTGTTGCATTTCCATACAATTGAAGCTGGCAGCTTAAGTTGCCACTTGGCTGGAATAGATTTCCTATTGCGTCAGTCACGCTGAAACTGAATGTTGCTGTCGCACCTGTCTGGTTTGTAAGGTTTGCTGGAGCTGACAATGTGACTGTTGGAACTGTGTTGTCTATGGTTAAATTGAAGACAGTTCCTCCATTGGATGAGTTAGCTCCATCTGTTCCTAAAGTAGAGTTATGTAAAGTTACATTTACATATATTGTGTAGTTCCTGAATCCATCTGGAGCGTTTGTGGAAGTGAAAGTGAAGTTGAACTCGCTTCTAGTGCTTAGGTTGTAGCCTGAAGTGTTTATTTCTTCTCCAATCAAGAATGCTTGGGTAGTGGTGTTGCCGCCTGTTGCATTTTGATGCAATAATCTTATGCTGACATTAGTGATGTTTATCTGTGCTAAATTTGCAGTAGAGGTTACGTTGACTCTTATCACTAAAGAATTTGAAGTGCCGTTAGAGTCTGAGATGTTAAAGCCTGCTGCAACCTTAGCTAAATCAACAGTGATTGTGCCCAAGTTAAGCGCTGACACTGAAAATGCACCTAATAATAATGTTAAGAAAACTAAACCTAATTTAAATGATAGTTTATTCATCGATTTCCACCCCGTTATCCTTCATTTTAGATTGATTATACTAGTTAATTAAATAAACCTAAATATCGCCTAT
>DATDVR010000016.1:0-13554 GCA_035289925.1 Candidatus Nanoarchaeia archaeon
TTTGCTCGTCTGAGCAAACGCTTAATTTTATTTACTAGTTTTACTTCTGTTTTCATGGGTAGCTAAGTCCTACCCCCTAATGTTGCTTTACCCAAAGCACATTAGGTTATTTATATTTTTCCATACATTTTCAACAACGCCGCTACAACATAAAAGAAGACTTCTACTACTATTAGAGAAGCTTAAAGTTTATATATTAGTCTTAGTCATTAATTCTCGGGGTTTCAATGAGTCTATCTTCAATTGTAAAAAAAGCTGCGCTTGCAACAGGATTAGGAATAGGACTATTTAGCGCAGCTCCTCAACAAGTTAACTTCTATCAACAAGCTTATGCCCAAGATTCTAAAGCAGAAGTCAATGTTAGCGAGAAAGCATTAAAATCAGAATTAGATAGTGTAATTCAAGAAGCAGTTGACCTTCACCAGAGAAGCAAAGTTAAATTTGGGGATAAATATAAAAATAAAGATGGGGAACATATACTATTATGCGATATTGAAGACAAACTGGAGTCAATATATGAAAAGATAGAAAATAAGACCGTCAACAAAAGTGATATGGATCCATCGTTTATTGCAGACATCACCGGTAAAACTCCATTAACAAGAGAAGGCTGCCTTGCTAGATTAAATGCCATAAACTTTGTCCTATCTCTTGAAGATTATTTGCTAGGTGATAAAGTCTTAGATAATATCTCAAAAAACTTTTTCGGTGGAAATTATGAAGAAGCAGCAAATTCTATCAAAGAGGACTTATTCAACAAAGAGGATCCATACAAAAAAAGAGATATAATCTATGATATAACTGATATTCGCCAAGAAATAGCTAATCTTGGTGATACTAACTCACTCATAAGAGGGTTAAAACTTTCTAAAGGATTTATATTAACTGAGTTAGGGAAATATGCTGAAGCAAACGAAGTATATAAAAGTATAAATATTCAAAAAATAATCGTGGGTAGTTTCTTTAATAGTAGAGTCAATCAAATTTATAATCAAGGTCAAGGCCTAAGTTTTAAGGACAGAAATATAGACTATAGTCTATTTTTATTTGGAAGAGCAAAAGCAAAAGAGGGATTAGGAGATTTTGAAGGAGCACTTTTTGATTTCTTGGTAGCCGAAGGCGAATGTGTTGATCCCTTAATTAGAGTTGAAAGAGGTAAATTATTGACAAAATTAAGTAGATATCAAGAAGCTTTAGACGAATGTAATAGTGCTATAATAAGCGGTTCTAAATACAATTACATCCCAAAGGAGGCTCTAACTTTAGAGGCTAAAATAAATGAAGAACTAGGTTACAACTTAGCAGCTAGAATCTTTTTTAGAAAAGCATTAGGGATAAACAAGAACAATATAGATAGTTTAGAGATAAATGAAGGCAATATAGAACAAATAATAGGTTTAAGTAGGGTTACTAATGCTACCCTGTATTATGGGGATAAAGAAAATGCACAGGAAATAAGAGTTCTTTTATCAAAAGCAATAGATAAATTCAAAAATAATCCAGAACTATACTTTCTAAAAGGGCAAGTTGAATTAAAACGCAAAGATTATTCTAGTGCTAAAGAAAACTTTGCAAAAGCTAGATCTTTAGTTAGAGCCAATGGTAATATTAATGCAGTTAATTTAGAGGATGCAGTAACTACTGGATTTAATGAATTATATTATGCCTTGATAGATAAAGAAAAGGGAAGCGTTGTTTTATATGGTCGAGTGAATAGAGAATTTGGTCAGGAATCAATACCTTACTATGACTTGCTTGATACCGCCTTAAGTACTTCAGATATATCTTTTTCTTTAGAACCTACACAACCACATAAAGATTTTGGAAAAATATTTGCAAAGATAGATAAAAATCAAGAAATTATAGACAAAAACAAGCTTAACAATCAAGATTTATCAACTTTCATACAATTAATATTATCGGATCCAATAGATGAATATGGCGGCATTCATAGAACAAGGCATAAGTTGATGGCTAATGATTTAGTTATCACCCAAGGAGTTTTAGATTTAGCAGACTTCTGCAATGTTAGAGGGGACCTTGAGTTAATTATTCAAGGCAAAGGAACAAATGAAGTTCAAAAAAGGATTCTCGGTAAAATAGGTCCTACATTAAGGGATTCTTCCACTTTGCAAAAATATGCCCTATTTAGTCCTTTTGTCTTAAATAACGAGCAGGGTATAACCAATTTTTTAAGCTATGTAGTAGCCACAGAACGTAAGAAAGGGATTAATACTTTTGTATCAAAATTTATAAGTGACGAATTAACGCCAAAGTCTAGACTGAAATTTACAAACGTTCCTAAAGAATCTCAACTTGCAAGAATTCTATTTGAAGCAGATTATGATCTAAAGGCAATTAGCGAAATTGATTCCGAACAAATAACCTCGAAAGTACTTGGTCATAAAAATCAATTTGAATTTTTTGTATTAAATGGAGAAGACTATAAGGATGCTGATAATTATAGAATGTGGATTACCCCCGAAAAAACTCTAGTATCTATATCCGAAGAGGGATCTGTAGTATCTTTTAATTTCACAGAGATGAAAATAAATATCAGGGCAAGCAAAGATGATAAACCTGGTGAATATACGACAAAAGTACTTGAAGAGTATGAAAAATTCCTGTCTATGAATTATGATGATTATTCTAGAGCACTTCCAACATTACATAAATTAAGAGAAGCAACAAAAGTTGTGGCTCTAAGTAAAATACTAAAAGATAATGGGATAACCAGGTTACCAGGCAAGGTCACAAAAATAAAATGGACCCCACCAGAAACTGTAAATGGATTCCTAGTAGGTTATACTTTTGGAGATAAGACTCAATGCGCAATAAGTGGCGGTATAGACTTAAGCAAAATAGATGAAAGTGTTGAAATATTCCAAAGTCCACAAGTTCCAAGAAGAGAAGACTTCAAGATGGTAAATAATGATGGTAGACCAACTTTAGTTATAGGTAAAAATGAAAGGCCGGATTTAATAGTTTCAGGAGATTTAAGCAAACTTTCAGAAGGGCAAAGGATAGATAGATTATTAGAAAGAGAAAGAAATATTTTAGAAGCATTAAAAGATGATGGAAATAGAGAAAAATTAGAAGAATTGCTAGAAGAAGGTAAAAAAGACGCAAATGATATGCGAATAGCAGCTGCAGAACTTCTATTGGATACAATTGCAAGTGCAAAAGGAGCAAGAGACACGGGTTACGGATTATTAAGACAGGGAACTCCATCTTCATTAATCGAAGGGGGAAAGACTTTGGGAGCTGTAGGTCAAACCGCTCATAGATTCATTGATGCTACAGATAGATTTAGAGATTGGGATACTGTATATAAAACATTTGGAACAATTTTAACTTCAGACAAAATAGTACGAGATATAGCTGATAAAAATTGCAAGGAAGCCATAGATGAAGGCTTGGCTTTTATCAGAGACCAAGCTATAAGTACAGTAAATAACGTTTTAAGTGATCCAGAAATAAGAAGGGAGGCAGCAGGAGAATGGTCTAGAACTATTGGGTCAGCACTCAATGTATACAAATTCACCAATGGACTTAATAATGTTGCTAAAAAAATAGAGGATTATTTTGAAGATAGTATCAATGTAGACGAAGCTAATAAAAATATAGAGATTAATGAAAAATTAAGAGCATCTATATCAGATCAACATAAAAAGCATTTAGAAGAAAAAAGGGAATTAGAAAAACGAGAGTTAGAATCTAGATAACGACGACTTCCACATCAAAAAATCTTTTTACAATCTCATTTAATTCTTTCAGATTAGCCCTGTCTCTCCCAAATATCAATCCTTTTAGCTTTTTATCCTCGCTTTCAATCTTGATTAGCTTATTTTCTTGTGTAATGTTTTGAACTTTTAAAGGCATTAAACAATTCCTTATAAATTGTATAACATCTTCATTATATTCAATCACTTTGATGTTCTTCTTAAGGAGATTATTCAATCTTTTTATAGTGCTTCCAAATTTTCCAATGGCTTTGCCAGCATCTCCATTGTTAACTACAAAAACTAAATTATTATTCTTGTCAAAAAAGCAGTCTTTAACGCCAGCTTTAGTCAAATTTTCAAAAGTATTTACATAGCCGATAAAAATTAAATCGTATTTCATCAATAGCTCACTACAGTGACAGGATGATTTTTCTTGCATATCAATGCCAGTTCATCATTTGGCTCTTCAAGCTGCACAACTTCTGCATTTGACAGTTTTGCATAGTATAGAATGTCTTCTTTCATTTTAGGCGTGCAGTTCTTGGCTAAAAAAATCTTCAATGTCTTGCCATGCTTCAAGTTTCTTAAAGTCTCATTATTACCAAAGACTAATTTTTTATCTTTCAAAGCTTTTTTTAAATCAGCTAGACTCATTTTTTAACACTCTTCCCATTCATTTTATCACTATCCATTTTGGCAACCAAGTCTGGCAGTCCAGTGCCCAAAGGAACTGCTTGATTCAACATTACATTTTCAACAACTGAATTCAAATAATCAACTTCTCCAACCATTGATGCATTCACTAGATGTTTAATAGGGGTTTCAAAGCTTGCCTTTGCCAATACACTTTCTTTTTCTCCAGTTATTCCTGACCTTGTGATTCCTCTTATCTCTCCAGATGTTGTCATTATGTCTGCCATAAGCAAAGTATGTCTTACATCTACTTCCAATCCCTGATCTTGAATGACTTTTTTAGCCTCATTCATTATTGTCTGCCTTGCAGCTTCTATTCCAAGCACTCTTGCAACTTCGTAAATATCATTTGTGGTTGTTCTTTCAACATCTACTTCCTTTATGTCAAAAACTCCTTTCAAATTGCTTCCTGCTGTCCAGATTATAAATTCTCCCCCAGAGACTTTGACAGGCAACACTTGCTTTATTCCCTCAACTCCTTTTATGAAAAGTAATTTTACAGCTTCCTTAAGCTTGTAAGTCTCCATCAGTTCATTTCCCTTTGCTTTTGTCTTTAGAATTATAGCATCATTGTCAATTTTAACACCAACATCTTTTATTTTGTCAACTATTACCTTTTCAATATGTGCAGGTGTTATTCCAAAGTCTCTCATCCTCTTCTTGTTCATCAATAATTCAACTTGTAATTTAACAACATTGATTGAAAATTCAGAAATTAGTTCAAATAATTTTGTTTCTTTTATTGCAGCTGCAACTTTTCTTACCTTGTCAACATCTTTTGAGTATTCTTTCTTCAAATATACTTCCATGGATGGTGTTTTTATCTTGACTCTTGCGTCAAACAACTCTATCAATCTTGGCAAACCTTGAGTTACTGACACTTCTGCAGCACCAGCAAAGTGGAAAACATTTAGGGTATTATGGGTTATTATTCCTTCAGCTGTTGTAAATGTTTCCAGTCCAGGAACACTTAAGTCATAAACATATTCATCCCCAACATCCACAGATTCAATATTTATTATTTCGTCCCATATAACATCTGAGTAGAACATTTTCTTCATTATTTCTAATTCATTCTTAATATCAATGCCTTTTTCCTCAGCTATGCCTTCAAATATCTTGATATATCTAAACAATGCAGTTCTTCCTATCTTTTGTCTCTTGGTGAAATTGTTCACATATCTAGTTGGGTATCCTAATTTTTTAGCAACACTGTAGAATAAATCCCCAAATCCAGAGATCATGTCAGTATAATCCTGACTCTTGTCATTCCAAAACTTTTTTGCCATTTCAGCTAGCTTCTCCAAATCCTTCTTTTTATACTCAATATCAGATCCAATATGTGCTAAATATAATGGAGCGTACTTGTAGGGTATTAAAAGCCAATGCTGTCCTTTTTTGTCTTTTATCTTGAATGAAAATATCTTAAATCTTGAAAGCAGTAAAGCTATTCCATTCACTAGTTCTTTTGAATTTGAAGACGCTTTTATCATCTTTCTATCTACATGGAAATTACCATCCCCATCAAAATAGCCTCTTAATAGCCCAGAAACAAACTCGTCACTCGCACTATATGCAAATTCTGGAACTTTCTTGAAGTCAGATCCTTGACCACAATTTTTAGTTATGAATTTGCCTAACAAAGAAGAATTGACTTTCAAATCTCTGCTTTCTGCAAACCCTCTGTGATGGAAATCCTCTTTGTAGTCTAGCCTGATCCTTTCAATAAATCTTTTTGTATTATTTATATAATTGTCATCAACATTAGAGATATCCACAGCATATTGGCTGCCATAACCTTCAGCTAAATAAGCTCCAATAAACCAGCCAGTCACATGATCTAAAGGCATTAAATTTTGCATTGGTTTTGTATTTGTTCCATTTACTTGAAGCATCCCATTAGAATCAACATAAGAGTTTAACTGAATTTCTTCATCTGCTCTAACTTCACTCAAAATAATATCTGCAATTAAACTATTCATTACAGGCATTCTATCCCCAACTTTTAGTTGATTTCCAACAACAGGAACTATGCTATTGTTAATCCTAGTTACAAAAGAGTGATTGTCAGTTGCAGTTATTTCCCTTCCAGAGCTGGTTTTCAATTTTAATAATTTTTTTCTTGTTTTATGTCTGCTGCATTCAACGATTTTTTTCCATTCAATTTTTTCATCTTGATTTAAGCTTGGTACAGATAACTCCAAATCATTTACAGGCAAAATCTCAGAATCATTATTAAGCCTGAAAGAACCCTTAGAATTCATTAAAGCATCAACAAACTTCCCAATTTCGATTATTTTTATCTTATTTTTAATTCTGACTATGATTTTCTCATTTTTTTGAATAGACATTTGAGTACCTGGTTCACCAAAGCTTTCAGCAGTTATAATTCCGATTGCTTCACCAGGACTTATTTTAGCTTTTTTATATTCTTCTTTTAGTTTTTCAAGTCCTGATTTTGCCTGCTTCAATGTAAGCCTAGCTTCTTCAGCTTCCTTCTTGAATTCCATCAATAATGCTCTGGGTATTTTTCCTTTGTATTCTTTTATTAGATTGTCCATTTTACTTCTCACCCGCCTCTTTTACAATAGCAGCAACGCTTACTATCCCGCCTTCGCTCTTTGATACATCTACCCCGTCTTCTCCGTACTTGAACTGCACAATTGCCTTGTTTGCATCTCTTACAGTGCTGTCATATTCAACCTTTATGTCCTGCAAAGCATTTGCAAGTCTTCTATATAAGTATCCTGATTTAGGTGTCCTTAATGCAGTATCCATTAATGAATCTCTTCCTGTCATTGCGTGGAAGAAAAATTCATAAGGTGTCAACCCTAATTTGAATGAATTTTTGACAAATCCATGTGCTTCAGGTCCTAAGTCTCCTTTCCTGAATAATGAAAGTGTTCTTCTTCTATATCCATCTGCAATTCTTTCTCCTCTCAGGGATTGTTGACCTACACAAGCTGCCATCATAGTTAAATTTAATAAATTACCTTTAGCGCCTGATTTTGCCATTATTATTGTTGGGTTTACTTCAGAAGATGTCTGTGCAATTATTTCTCCTATTTTGTTTCTTACATTGTTTAATAATTCAAGTATCTTGATTTCAAGAGTTTCTCTTAAAGTTTTTCCTGGCAATGCTTCTAGCTCTTCATTTCTGTATATTTGTATCAATTTTTGCGTCTCTTTTTCTGCATTTTCAATCAAGTCTTGTATTTCATTTGTTATCTTGTCTGTTAAGTCTGTGTCCCCAATTGTTGTTGTGAATCCTAGTTTTAATAGAACTTTAATTCCTAATCTGAAGACTTTTGCTATAAACTCTAGTGTCTTGTCAGCTCCATACTTCCTGAAGTATTCTCTTATCAATTTTCCTTTTTCATGTCCAATTGAGTTTGTATCTATAACCCCAGAAATTAATTCACCATTCCTAACTGCAACAATTGCATCGTCAACAATCTTAGGCTTCTTGTCGTCTGATTTCTTGTATGCTTTTGAGTATCCGCTGAAATTGAAGTCTCTAGGCAGTATCATGCTGAATACTTCCTTTCCATTGTAGTTTTGTTTTTTTAATTTTTCAAAATTCTTTATTCCAATTGATGATAGCAACTCAACAACTTCTTCCTTGCTTAATTTCAGTCCTTCACCTTTAGTCAATAAATAGTTTCCAGTCACAGAGTCTTCTACGCATCCAATCACGTTTGTTCCATTCTTAGGAGTTACAATTTGTGTTTGAACCTGCATTAATATTTCAGCTTCAGCTCTTGCTTCTTCTGTCTGAGGAATATGGAAGTTCATTTCATCTCCATCAAAGTCTGCATTGTAAGGCTCGCAAACAGATGGATTTAATCTGAAGCTTTTTCCAGGCAATACTTTCACTTTGTGGCACATGATGCTCATTCTGTGCAAGCTTGGCTGCCTGTTGAATATTGCAATGTCTCCATCCATAAGATGTCTTTCAACAATGAATCCTTCTTTCATTTCTGTTAACAATAGTTCCTGAGTTTCATCTGTAATTTGTTTTTTCTTCCCGTCTGGTCTCAATACATAGTTTGCTCCAGGATAGTTTGCAGGTCCTTTCTTTACAAATTCTCTTAGCCTTTCAAGGTTCCATTCATTTACCTTTTCAGGAACTGTCAGTTCCATGGCAACAGATAATGGAATTCCTACTTCATTGAATTTTATTCTAGGATCTGGACTTATTACAGCTCTTGCAGCAAAATTAACTCTTTTACCTGCCAAGTTATGCCTAAATCTTCCTTCTTTTGACTTTATTCTTTCAGTTATTGTCTTCAAGGCTTGTCCAGACCTGTGTCTAGCTGGAGGAACTTGAGTAATTGTGTTGTCAATGTAAGTTGTTACATGGTATTGCAGCAAATCCCATAAGTCTTCTACAATTATTTCTGGTGCTCCTGCATTTATGTTTTCAAATAATCTCTGGTTTATTCTTACAACATCTCCAAGCTTATGTGTAAGGTCATCTTCGCTTCTTTCTCCAGTTTCCAAAGTAATTGAAGGTCTCATTGTGACTGGAGGTATTACTAATAATGTTAAAATCATCCATTCAGGCCTTGCAGCCTTTGGATTGAATCCCAAAAATAATGAATCATCATCTGAAATTCTTTCTAGTCTTGCTTTTATTTCAATAGGAGTTAATCTTCTGTCATTTTCGTAGAATGTAGTTGGCTTCTCTATTTTTATTGAGTATTGTTTTGACTTGCAATGCGGGCATTTTCTTATGTTTTTCAATGAATTTACCAATTCCCTTGTCTTTTCTCTTCTTGCATCCAAGTTTTTCTCTTTTTCAGCTCTTTCCAATCCTAGCTTCCATTTCTCAACGTCTTTATCTTGTAGCAAAATCTTTGCGCATTCTCTGCATGTTGATCTTAAAGCATCCATTATAGGCTTTACATATTTGATATGGATAATTGGCCTTGCTAGCTCTACATATCCAAAGTGTCCCATGCATTCTTTTAATTTTCCGCCGCATGTCTTGCATCTCAAGCCAGGATCTATTACACCAAGTCTTATATCCATTAAACCGCCGTCAACAGGATATCCTTCCTTGTCGTAAAGTTCTGGAGTCACAACTTTTACAGAAGACATTTTTTCAACTTCCATAGGGCTTAATAGCCCAAAGCTGATGCTTTCTACCTGCTTGTATACATATTCGTCTGCCATTTAGTATTTGCTCCTTAGCTTTAGTCTTGGACTTATTCCAAGTGATTTTATTTCGTCTAATAGTAATTTGAATGCATAGCTTAGTTCGATTGCTGTTATTTCTACATTTGATCCGCATCTTGGACAGAATTTCCTGTTTCTGAATCCATCATAAACTGCTAACATCCCGCATTCTTCGCATACATGTATTATTGTTTTGTCAGAGTCAAATCTTTCTTTAAGTAATAATGATGCTCCATGTGCTACAAAGCAGTCTTTTTCCATCTCTCCAAGCCTTAGACCTCCACCCTTGCTTCTTCCTTCTACAGGCTGTCTTGTCAATAGCTGGATTCTTCCAGAAGCTCTTGCATGTAATTTGTTCGCAGCCATGTACTTTAATCTTAGATAATACATGTTGCCAATATAAATCTGAACCTTGAATTCTTCTCCAGTAATCCCATTGTACATCTTTTCAGTTCCATTGTCCCTGAAACCTAATTCTTTTAAGTATTGCCTGATTTCTTTTTCAGGCTGCGCGCTAAAAGTAGTTCCATTGATGTATTTTCCTTGTAAAGCTCCGACTTTTCCAGCTACAATCTCCAATAAGTGTGAGATTGTCATTCTTGATGGTATTGAGTGTGGTGAAAAAATTAAATCAGGTGTAATTCCAGATGATGTAAATGGCATGTCAGCCTGAGGTACTATCAATCCTATAACACCTTTTTGTCCGTATCTTGATGCAAATTTGTCTCCGACTTCAGGAATTCTTAAGTCCCTTAGCCTTACTTGAACAAGCTTGTTTCCTTCCTCGTTTTCTGTTACAATAACAAAATCTACAATCCCAGATTCTCCTTGCTTTGTTGTTGTTGAGCTTTCTCTTCTAATATTAGCAGCAATAGAAAATTCTTCCATCTCTCCTAAGAATCTTGGCGGGCTTGTCTTTCCAATCAAAACATCTTCATCATTTACATGTGCTTCTGGATAAATTATTCCATCATCTTCCAAATATTTGTATTCTTTCTCGCTTCTGTATCCTTTTACTTCCTTGTCAGGTATTCCAATCTCGTCAACTAATCCGCCTGAGTATCTTAATTCTTCAACAACATAAGGTCTGAAGTAGAATGATCTTGCTAGTCCTCTTTCAATGCTTCCCCTGTTCAATACAATTGAGTCCTGCATGTTATATCCTTCATAGCTCATCAAAGCAATTGTTATATTCTGTCCTGATGGGTGCTGGTTGTAGTGTGAGATGTCATGCATGAATGTCCTTAAAATTGGCTGCTGCGGATATTGTAAAACAGAAACATCTGTGTCAATTCTTAATAGATAATTTGCAGCGTATAATCCTAGACCTTGCTTTTGTGTCTTGCTTCCTCTATTAAGTCTTGAAGACTGTCCGAAGTTTGCGTTTGGAACTAGAGAAGTTGTCAACCCCAAGATTACTGAGGGGCTTATCTCCAAGTGAGTATGCTCATTTGTCATATCTTTTTCATCTAAAGCAACTAAAGCATTTTCTTCTTCAGAAGCATCTAGATATTCAATGACTCCTTTTGAAACCAAGTCTTTCCAGCCAATCTCATTTCTTTCAAGCTGCTCATAAACATCCTGAGTTAACTTTGATTTTCCATTTTCAACAGCAATCAAAGGCCTTCTTACTCTTCCTTTTGATATTTCAACATTGATCTCATCTAATTCTTCATTGTAAAAAATGTTTACTGACCCTGGCAGTTTTCCTTTCTGCCTTTCACTTTTAAAACTACTTAAAAAATGCCTTGCACTATCTACTTTTCCAGCATACCTTTCATCTATGTAAACGTCAGTCATTGTTTTAATCCCATTCCTTCTAGTATTTTCTTTATTTTTTCTTCAGAAACATCTTCCTGAACAACGCTTGCAAGAAGTGCTAAGTTTTTTCTCAATCCTATTGAAGTGCCTTCTGGAGTCTCTATAGGGCATAATCTTCCAAAATGGGT
Organism: Candidatus Nanoarchaeia archaeon; assembly: GCA_035289925.1. GTDB lineage: Archaea > Nanobdellota > Nanobdellia > SCGC-AAA011-G17 > DATDVL01 > DATDVR01. The sequence continues at coordinate 11,549 of DATDVR010000016.1, forward strand.
CGCATGCAATGCTCTTGCCTTGAAGTTTTCCTGTGAAGAGCTTAGTAATGAAACAACTCTCTGAAGATGGCTCAAACTTGCCAAGAAATTTGTTCTGTCAATGTTCTGTGAGATTCCTTTTCTTCCGCCAACCCAGCTTCCTGTTGCCATCGCTGATTTTATTCTGGAGGTAAGCAGCTTGTCTCTAATAATTATTTTTACAGAGTGGAATTTTCCTCTCTTGACTAGTCTCTGGAAGTTGTACAATATGTCATTTACCAATGATTTTAAGTTTACTCTGAACAAATCAGCCAATAAATCTCCGCTTAATTTTAGTCTCTTGTTCATGTAGTGGTCTTTGTCCTGGTTTTGCATGTCTTCCTTTATTATCATCAAAAATCTTTTTATTAATTTGCAAACATTGTAGGCTTTGTTCATTCTGTCTTTAGGCGTAATTCCTAAGTGAGGCAGCAAAAACTTGTCCAGGTTTTCGTACACTTTCTCGTCTTTCTTTTCATCCTGCTGTGCAATCCCAATTTTCTTGGAAATGAAGTCAACAGCATCTTCCTGGCTCTTCAAGTTTATAGAATCGAATAAGTTTATGTAAATGTCATCATATTGCCTTTCTTCAGATATTGCTTTTGAGATGTCAGCATCTTTAACTAATCCCAAGGCTTTTATGACTGAAATTATAGGAACTCTCTTGAATCTTGTAAAGCTTAAGTTAATTATTCCATCTTTCATCTGCTCTAGCAAATGCGGAACTCTGTAGCTTCCTTTCTCAGAAAAAACTCTGCCTAAAAACTTTACAGGGCCCGTAGATTTTTCAACAAACAACTTGTTAGAAGCCAAATCTTCTACTGTAATCAAAACTCTTTCATTACCATTTAAAATAAAATATCCTCCAGGATCATTAGGGTCTTCTCCTTTGTCTATCAGTTCCTGGTTTTTCAATCCATGCAGATGACAATATTTGCTTTTCAACATTATTGGCAGTTTTCCAATTTGTGTTGTGAAAGATTCTCTTTGAACTCCGTCTATGTGTGTAGAAATCTGTAAATGAATAGGAGCAGAATATGTCAAGTTTCTTAGTCTTGCTTCTATTGGGTAAATATCCCTCTTGCTTCCATCAGCCTCAATCAATATTGGCTTGTCAACCCAGACTTTATCAAACTTAATCTTAAAGTCCTGCATCTCCTGCGGAATTATGGTTGGAACAACATCCTCAATCTCTTTTATTGCTTCCTGCATTCCTTTTTCTATAAAATTATCGAAGCTTCTTATATTAGACTCTATGAAAGAATGCTCGTCAAAATATTTCTTAATCAATAAAGTTTTATCCATTTAGACAACCACCCTGTAAAAAACAGATTTTCCTGCAGTAGGACTTTTCCTGATAATTTTTATTACATCTCCTTCCTTGATTTCCAAGTGAGCTATAGCTGAATCTTTATGCAAAATTTTTGGAAGCTGTTTTAAAGAGATGTTATATTTCTCCAAAACTTTTTTCACTTCATCTTCAGCAAGTTTGGTGTGCTTAGGAGCCAATATATGTTGGATTTCTTGTTTCTCTGCCATTTTTTCCTGGAGTATAACGGGTCGGATGGGATTTTCCCAACCTTTTAGTTGATTTGAACCCACGACCACCTGATTGCTTCCTGACTTAAAAGTCAGATGCTCTACCAAGCTGAGCTACCGGCCCATTCCCCCTATATCTTCATATAAAGGTACGCCCTGGCCGGGACTTTCGTTCACGGCACATTCCTTTTTATGCGCCGCTTTCTCACATTTCGAACCCGGGTCGCAACCGTGACAGGGTTGCATGATAGGCCACTACACTACCAGGGCACGGAACTATATCTACAACATATGATTTTTATGTCATAGAAATGTATGTGAGCGGCATCGTGTTCTGTTGAAAAGGCACCTCTTTATAAAGCTTTTGGAAACCCGCAAGTTTCCGAAGCTCAAAAATCACTTTGGCGATTTTTTAAAGCTTACGGAAAGTCGGCGCAGGCAACGAGATA